>JAZLCV010000126.1:0-2543 GCA_045614365.1 Eubacteriales bacterium
GGTTGAGGAGACTGCGGCAGAAGAGCTTTGCACATACCTTAAAAAGGCGACCGGTGCGACATTTGATATTGTAAGCGAGAGTGAAGTTTCCGGAAATGCAATTTATGTCGGCCACACTAACTACGCCAAGGTCAGCTTTCCCATCTGCACAGGCGAGGAGCAATGGTACATAAAGGCGCACAACAATAACATCGTTATCAGCGGCGGCAGAACTCCAATTGAGCGCGGACTTATCTACGGTGCTTTTCATCTTCTCGAAGATGTTCTCGGGGTAAGATGGTGGAACGAATGGGAAGAATATGTTCCGGCTGTTGATGAGTTTTCTGTTCCTGATGATTTTGAGCTTGCGGGGGAACCGAAATTCAAGCTCCGCCAGATTTCCACGCGCCATTGCAAGCGTGATCTGAGATTTATTGCAAGAACCCGCCAAAGCGGAAACCCGAACAAAGAAATCGTTACCGGTTGGGCGCTTGATACGGCGCAGAAATACGGCGGCTTTTTCTATGGCGGCGGACCTCACCACGTTCATACACTGCCGATGTATATAAATCCCGAAACCTACTTTGATGAGCATCCGGACTGGTTTGCCTGGGACGATAAATTCAAGGAATACCTTTCCGACGGTCAGCTCTGCTTCTGCAATGATGATATGATAGCCGAGCTTTCAAGACTCGTTATTGAAGCAATTGATGAAGATAACAAGATGGCGGAGAAGCTTCAGATAAATAAGCCCACCTTCTATTCTCTCTCCCTTGCAGACGGCGGCGGTCATTGTGGATGTGAAAAGTGCAAAAAGTCCGTTGCGGAATCCGGAATGCTGGGACATATCCTCAAGATGGTAAATAAGGTTGCACGCAACGTTGCGGCAGTGCATCCCGATGCAATGATTGAAACTCTTGCATATTCACGTTACCGCGACAAACCCAAGGACGGAACCTGCCCTGAAAAGAATGTCATCATTCGCCTTGCTGATGTCTATACAGACATCGTTCACCACTTAAATCACCGACACAACACAGAGCAAAAGAAGAATGTTGTTGAGTGGGGTGAGCTTTCGCGTAAAAATGATGCAACCCTCTTAGTCTGGGATTACTATATGTATCAGTATCCCTATTACCCGCTCCCGATGCTTTTTAATATCGAAGAAAACTTCAAGGTTTATGCCGAAAACGGAGTTAAGGGCGTATATATCGAAACCCACGAAGAAGTTGGCAACGGAATGTGGACAATGCAGACCTGGCTTATGGCAAAAATGATGGAGAATCCGGATGTTTGCTTTGAGGATTTACTCAATGACTTCGTCTTTAAATATTACGGTGCCGCAGGTGAATATGTTAAAAAGTATCTGTATATGCTCCGCGATGCCGCATATAAATATGAAACCCGAGTTGTTCTCCACTTCCCGACAACGCAGAATAACTTTATTGATCTCGACACCGTTCTCCGCGGCAATGAGTATCTCGAAAAGGCACTTGATGCAGTAACGGATTCAAAGGAGCTTTCCGACCGTGTAAAGATACTCCGTGCCGACCTTGATAAGACAATCGCAATAAGACACGACGACTTTATCCGCCTTGCAAAGGCAGAAGGTAAAACCTTTGATTTGTCACGCTCAGAGGCTGCAGACAGAGCTCTTGAAGTCTTCGATATTGTTGAAAAGCTTATGGTTTATCAGGAGGAATGCGAGCCTGAAAAGATGATACTCAGATACGGAAGAAAGACAATGCGCCTAAATCGTGAAACGCCCGAAAGACTTCCGCTTCCCGAAGAGCTTTCATACCTCAATACCGATGATGTTTATGAGTTCATTGTGCCTCTCATGCACTGTATGGACGAAGAGGACGGCACTTCAAGCCAGGTCGGTCAGGGTGCAATCGTTGTGAATGATTCCGATGCAATCGGAGGAAAGGCACTCTGCATTGAATATGAGAAGATTGTAAACAAGCTCCGTCGCCAGTATGAGTTCTCAAAAGCCAATGTTGAACCGATTGTTCCCATGCTTCTTGAAGTCAAGCGCACCACCTGCTGGAGAGACCCGAATCCGTACTACCGCAATATGTATTTCCTTGAGGATATCAAAGCTGACGAATATTCTCTCTACAGTCTCCGCGGAATAAAGGGAACATCATCCGATTCCGACTATACCTTTAACCTGTTTGGTCCGCACGAGATAACCTTTGACCTCAGTGCGCTTTCGATTGTATTCCCCGCTGAGGAATACGATATTCATGCCCGTATAAAGCTTACCGGCGAAATGTACGGTGGCAACAAGGGTGACAAAAATGCAATTTACCTCGATCGCATATATGTTGTCCGCGTAAAGTAACAATACTACACAAAACAGCACAGAGGGATTGCAGCAAAAATATTTCGCTGCAATCCCTCCTTCAATTCTCTCCATAGCAAAAATCGCAAGGCAGATTTGCCTTGCGATTTTCTTTTTAATATCTCTTTTTCTTTGCGCGTGCGGCTTCGCTCTTCTTACGGCGCTTTACGCTCGGGCTTTCATAATGCTCTCGCTTACGCAGCTCGGAGAGAACGCC
>JAZLCV010000127.1:0-4629 GCA_045614365.1 Eubacteriales bacterium
AGCAAGAAGCCGCAACGACCAGGTTGCAGTTGATTTGCGTATGTATCTCCGCGATGAGGTAGACGAAATCGGCGCACTTATCCGCGATGTTATTGCTGCACTTGTTTCTCAGGCAGAAAAACACAAGAGCGCGATTATGCCGGGATATACACACCTTCAGCGCGCACAGCCGATAACCTTCGGGCATCATCTTATGGCATATGCCATGATGCTTCTTCGCGATATCGACCGTCTTTCCGACTGCCGGAAAAGAATGAACGTCTCCCCTATTGGTTGCTGTGCCCTTGCCGGTACAACGTATAACACCGACAGACGTTTAGAAGCGCGTGAGCTTGAATTCGACGACATTATGCTCAACAGTCTTGACGGCGTTTCTGACCGTGACTACTGCATAGAGCTTGCATCCGCACTTTCAACGCTTATGATGCACCTTTCGCGCATGAGCGAGGAGATTATTCTCTGGGCAAGCTGGGAATTTAAATTCGTTGAGCTTTCCGATGCTTACACCACCGGTTCATCCATAATGCCGCAGAAGAAAAATCCTGATATGGCAGAGCTTATCCGCGGAAAGACCGGCAGAGTCTACGGTGACCTTATGGCATTGCTTACGGTACTCAAGGGCATCCCGCTTGCGTACAACAAGGATATGCAGGAGGACAAGGAAAGCATTTTCGACGCGGTTGAAACCGCCGAGATGTGCCTTCGTGTTCTCGCGCCGATGCTTGATACCATGAAACCGATACCGGAGAATATGAAGCGGGCTGCACAGAAGGGCTTTATAAACGCAACGGACCTTGCAGATTATCTTGTAAAGAAAAATCTTCCTTTCAGAAGTGCGTACAAGATTTCCGGTCAGCTTGTTGCAAAATGCATTGCCGAAGGAAAGGTTTTAGAGGAGCTTACGCTTTCGGAATACAAGGAGTTCTCAGAGCTGTTCGAGGATGATCTGTACAACGAAATAAGCCTTGAAACCTGCGTTGAAAAGCGCATCTCAGAAGGCGGAACAAGCGTTAAATCTGTAGAAGCTCAGATTGAATATGTAAAAAGCAAAATAAAATAAGATAAAGTAAAGAATTACACCGCACAAAAGGCTTTTGCTTTCTGTGCGGTGTGTTTTTCATTTTTTAAACGGTCAGAGCTCTCAAAACCGTCCTGCCCATTCTCTTACCGTGCCTGCGACGGACGCAGTGCGATGAAGATATCCTTATCTGCCATAAAGAGCTTTGTGAGTTCTTCTTCGACGTTTTCATATATTATATATTCCGTCTGTTGCTTTTGCAGAGAGAAGCTTTTCTCCGTCGTACACCATAACCGTTATAACCGAAAAATCACTTGTCATTCCTGTGAGGGTTCTATCCTTTGCCGTTGCCCATATAATTATATCTCCGGTTTCGAGATATTCTTTTCTGATTTCCTTAATACAGTTATCCGCATAATTCCATTTATTTTCTTCTCCTGCATAAAACCTTCTTCCGCCCCAGAAGTTGTGGATAATCATTTTCTTTATATCTGCATATTCCGGTGCAACCTTGTCTTTGAACTCAAAGAGCTTTATCGGGTTTTGCGTTGAGTTTGCATTATCAAGAAGTTGCAACTGCGCCACATGTGAATTAAGATTGAAAACACCACCCAATATATCTTCAACTGCAGGAAGTTCTGTTTCTTTTCCTGCTTTTCCAAGAATGTTTTCTGCAAAATCAGTATTCTCACCAAACTGTACAAGTTCCTCTGCTCCGACCGAAGCTATGTCGGAAAGTTTTTTTGTTTCTTCTGCAGAAAGTTTCGCACCGCCAACTGACAATCCAATTATAGAATCCTTAAATGGATGGATAAAAGAAGAAATGAAAATAGACTTTAATTTAAAATCTGTTGAGGATATTCCATCGTTTATCGAAAACTATGTGTATTACTTTAATAACGAAAGATTATCATACAAATTAAATTACAAAACCCCTGTTCAGTATAGAATTGAACAAGGGTTTGCATAGTTCGTGGTTTTTAGTGTCTACTTTTACTTGACAAATTCAACTATCGCGTGGTTTTCGTTTGACAAGATTCCAAAGGGAACTGTTCAAAGTTCCCTTTGAGATATCCCTCCACCGCCATCCGGCGGTTCCATCTCGCCCGGCTCGGTCACGTCGCGGTTCTGATAGTCCACCGGACTATCATTCATTGCCGCGCCGACATTCCGCTCCGCCTCACTACCCTTTAGGCAAGGGAGGCTTTTTCTGCGTTTTTTTACATTGAAAATCACGCACAGATATGTTAAAATACCTTCGTATAATTTTCGGAGGTGTTTTTTATGCGAAAAATTGGTATAAGATATTACGATACAGATCTGACTGAAAAGAGCTTTCGTGAAATGCGTGACGGCGGTATGACTGCCGTTGAGCTGTGCCTTGTTAAAGAGCCGGACAACCTTGATTTTAAAAAGGTACGCACGCTTGCAGATACATATGGAATTGATATCTGGACAACGCATCTTCCGTTCCAGCGAGAGTGGAGCGTGGTTCAGCAAACTAAGGAAGACCGCGACTGGGCGTTTGATTTCCAATGCAAAATGATTGAGCGCGCAACGGATATCGGATGCACGCGTTTCGTCTCTCACCCAAGCTTTATTATCCGTGAAGAGTGGAATCGTGAAGAGTGCCTTGAGCAAACGAAGGATGCGCATTTCCGTCTTGCAGAGTTTGCCGACGCGCGCGGTGCTGAAATTGCTGTTGAAAACATGATTCCTATTTGCCTTGGACGGACTGCAGACGAGCTTCTGGATATTGTAAACGTAAACGACAAACTCCGCATCTGTTTTGACACAAACCACCTGCTTCTTGACAAGCATGACGACTTCCTTGATAAAGCTAAAGATAAGCTTATTACCGTACATATCAACGATTACGACTTTGAAAATGAGCGTCACTGGCTTGCCGGAGAAGGCAAAATTGACTGGGTTGCTCTTTACAAAAAGTTCTGTGAAGTGGGATATGAAGGCGCGTGGATATACGAGCTTTCCCCCGGTACTATAGACGATTACCGCAGCCGCCCGCTCACCGTCCGCGATTTTTACAACAACGCTATGGAGATTTTCTCCGGCAAACAGCCAAGCAGAGTTTAACAGCACATCAGAAAACCGGCACTGCAAATTGCAGTGCCGGTCGCTTTTTACCGATTATTTATTTGTAGTTCTGATATGCGTTGTCGTAGATTGCGAGAATCTCGTCAATCGGCTGCTCAGCAAGCTCTGCCTGGAATTCATCCCAATCGGAAAGCGGACGCTGACCAATGATAAACTTTGTGAGATTTTCGTTCATCATTGTAGTAACAGAAGTGTTCAGGTCAGAAAGCTGCTGTGACTCTGCAGAAGAAAGCTGCATATAGCTTGTCGGGTCAAGCTCCGGATATGTGTACTCGAGAAGGAAGTCAGTTGTTGCTGCCTGCTCCTCGGAGATCGATGCATCGATGGATTCCGGATCTACGCGGAGATATGCACCGATTGTCTGGAAGCCGTAAAGAAGCTTTGCATTGTCGCCTTCATTCGGGAGGATGTACTGCTTCTTACCATCAACAACCTCGTATGTCTCACCTTCCTTACCCCAGCTGATAAGCTCACAGCCTTCGTCTGAGTAGAACCAGTTGAGATAACGCATTGCGTTTGCAATGGAAGCTGCATCACCTGTGTTCGGAACACCGAAGCCCATCGGGTCGTTGTTGAACTTGTTGAGCATATTGATACCGATTCCGTTTGTGGACTTCGGCGGCATCATTGCTGCAATTGTGAATTCCGGATTCTTTGCACGTGCGATGTTATTGAAGAAGTCGATACGTACCTGATACTCCGGCATAATAAAGCCACGGTCGGTAGTAACAAGCTCCTGCCATGAAGATGCATTGATTGTGATAAAGTCTGCCGGGATGAGCTTTTCACTTACCATCTTGTTAAGGAACGTTACGATTTCAAGCATAATTTCGCTTTCGGTAGCGCCATAGCACCACTTTTCATTTTCGAAATCGTAGTATGAACCGACGCGGAAGTTCGGCTTGAAGGACGAACCGATAACGCTGATGTTATTAAGACCTGATCTCATGCAGAACGGGAAGGAATTGGGATAGAGCTCTTTAAGCTTCTTTGAAACTTCATAAAGCTCATCCATTGTCTCGGGAGTTTTAAGTCCGTGCTTATCAAAGATGTCCTTACGGTAGAGCCAGCCGCGAAGGTTTGTTGCACGCTCCATACCGTAGATGGGAGCGTAATAAACCTTGCCGTCTGCTGCGCGGCGTGTCTCACGCATCCACTGCTGATCTTCCGGAAGAGAATCCCAGAACTTGTTGTAGTCCGGAAGGAATTCTTCGTAATCATCAAGCGGAAGGAATGCGCCCTGCTCGCAGTAGTCTGCAAACGTTGACGGTTTGCCCTGGAAGCCGAATACGTCCGGAAGATTATCCGGTGCTGCCATTGTGAGCGAGAACTTTGTTCCGAAGTCTGAAGACGGAACAGCGTTTACGTTGATTGTGCCGCCGATTGCCTCTTCGATGTACTCCCATACTTTCCAGGTTTCGTCATACGGCCAGGAAGCATGGCTTGCGATGGTGACGTCAAGAACTGCGTCATCCGGGATTTGTTTACCCTCGGGG
>JAZLCV010000128.1:0-15043 GCA_045614365.1 Eubacteriales bacterium
ATAGCATAATTGTTCATTTCTATGCTTTATATACAACTTTTCCGTCAACGATTGTCATAACGACGTTGAAATCATCGTCAAGTACAGTGAGATGCGCGCGCTTGCCAATATCAATCGAGCCGAATTTATCATACATACCAAGTGCCTGCGCCGGATTTTTCGTAACACCGAGCATAGCCTCTTCAAGAGGAATACCAAGTGTTTTTACCACATTGCGCAGTGCCTCGTTTGTGCGAAGCGAAGAACCCGCAAGATTTCCGCCGTGCGTTCTTGCAACGCCGTCTTTTACTATAATTGGAAGCGGACCGGACATATGCTCACCGTCCGGAAGTCCCGCCGCAGCAATAGAGTCGGTAATAAACACTATTTTATCCTTTCCTTTGCAGCGGATTGCAATTTTCACAGGCTCGGGTGCGACGTGGAGAAAATCGCAGATAATCTCCCCGTATGCGTCGTCACGCACAAGGCTTGCACCGAGAATTCCCGGCTCGCGGTGATGAAGAGACGGCATACAATTATATGTATGAATCGCGATACTTGCGCCACGGTCAAAGCCGGCATTCGCCTCAGCTGCCGTTGCCGCAGAGTGACCGCAGGAAACTTTTATTCCCTTTGATACGGCATATTCTATAACCTCAAGTGCGCCCGGAAGCTCCGGTGCAATTGCAAGCACGCGAAGGTGTCCCTTTCCTGCTTCATAAAGACGATCCACATCTGCTTTTGTGGGAAGTGCAAGAAGGCTTTCTTCATGCGCGCCTTTATACTGATGAGACAAAAACGGGCCTTCGAGGTAAATTCCCGCAATGTTTGCCCCGCTCGTGCCAAGGCTGATTCTCTCTGCAATGCGTTCCTCCGCAACAATAAGATTATCCACGCTGTCAGTTACCGTTGTTGCACAAAATTCCGCAACCCCGCTCTCTGCATAAAAGCGTGACATTTCATCAAGTTCTGAAAGCGATGCACCGTCAGCACCGAGCCCCGAACCGCCGTGCGTATGCATATCAATAAATCCGGGTAAAGTAATATATGCCGAAAGATCAAGTTCTGCCTCTCCTGCCGCACCTATTTTTGAGAATATACCGCCTTCTGTTTCTATGATGCCGGCGTTCAGGCTTTTGCCCGCGCTAAAACACCGTCCTACACGTATTTTCATAATGAAAAACCTCCTGCACCTGTGAATTTGTAATATTTTGCTGCCAAGTTTTCAAAATTTGCATTATTTTATGCTTGATAACATCGCCGTTTCGTGTTATTATTAAGTTAGCAATATATGTACTTTTATAAGTATACCACAAATAAAGCGGAAGTGACAACAAAAAATGAAAACAAACTTAAGAAAGATAATTCTGGACTATATTATCATCGCCATCGGTGCATCTCTTTTTGCAGTTTCATTCAATATGTTTATCGCAAGAAGCGAAACCCCTATTGCAATGGGAGGCATAACCGGTATATCAATGGTTATAAATTATTTCTTCCCGAATCTCTCAATGGGTCTTTTAACCTTTCTCGTAAACGTTCCTTTTCTTGCTCTGGGCTTATGGAAAATAGGCGGACGTTTTATGGCAAAAACCGTTTTTGCATCGGTTGTCCTGTCGCTCGTTATGGATATTTCGGCGGCGTTCCCCGCGCTGACGCATGACCCTATGCTCTGTGCAATTTACGGCGGTATCGGAACGGGGGCAGGGCTCGGTCTTGTTTTTATCCGAAACGGCTCTACTGCCGGCACGGATATCGTCGGGCTTGTTCTTAAACAGAAATACACCGGCATCCCGCTCGGTAAGCTTGTTCTCGCAGCAGACACGGTAATCGTTCTCTGTGCCTCCTTTGCGTTCAAGAGCGCAAACAGCGTGCTCTTTGCCATCATCAAGATGTATGCCGCTTCAATCGCAACCGACGGCGTAATATACGGTTTTACGACAGATAAGCTTGCGTATATTGTAACGGAAAAGACAGAGACTATAAGTAAGCTTGTCATTTCCGAGCTTCACCACGGAGCGACTATTCTCTCCGGTGAAGGAGCCTTTACAAACCTGCCGAGAAAGATGATTATGTGTGCAATAAACCCGAACCAGATAGGACTTCTCAAGGAAATTGTACGTGAGAATGACCCCGATGCATTTATGATCGTCACAAACACGCATGAGGTTCTCGGCTTCGGCTTTAAGCCGAATGTAAAAACAAATCTGTAAAGCGGTTTTGACAGGTAAATTTTATTCCGGAGGATTTTTCTTTGATACGGATAGAACACCTGTCAAAAATCTATAAAATGCCCGACGGAGACGTGCGTGCGCTCGATAATGTGAGCCTCCACGTAAAAAAAGGCGAGTTTCTGGCAATTGTCGGAACCTCCGGCTCAGGCAAAAGCACACTTATGAATATGCTCGGTTGCCTTGACAAGCCGACCTTCGGTAATTACTTTTTAAACGGAGAGGACGTTCTCTCGAAAAAACGGCGGGAGCTTGCCCGCATCAGAAACCGCGAAATAGGCTTTATCTTTCAGGGCTTTAATCTTCTTGAGAAAATGACGGCGCTTGAAAACGTTGAGCTTCCGATGATGTATGCACGCATTCCGCGGAAAGAGCGGCGGGTTCTTGCAAAAGAAGCACTTTCCCGTGTCGGGCTGTCTCATCGGCTTTTTCATCTGCCGTCAGAGCTTTCCGGAGGTCAACAGCAGCGTGTGGCAATCGCCCGCGCAATAACCCGCACGCCGTCTGTGATACTTGCCGACGAACCGACAGGGAATCTTGACAAGCCCACGACCCGCGAAATCCTTGAAATAATACATGAATTAAACGCCGGCGGAGCAACGGTAGTTCTTATCACCCATGACTCTCACGTTGCGGAAAGAGCGAGCCGCGTTATAGAAATATCAGAAGGAAAAATAAAATAAAGAGGTGTTCATAATGGAGCGCAGAGACAAATTCAACTACTACCTTGACATCGCAGAAACCGTACTGGAGCGAGGCACATGCCTTCGCCGTAACTACGGAGCAATCATCGTAAGAAATGATTCCATCATATCCACAGGATATGTCGGTGCACCGCGCGGGCGTGCAAACTGTTGTGACCTCGGCTATTGCCGCCGCGAGCAGCTTAAAATCCCCCGCGGAGAGAGATACGAGCTTTGCCGCAGTGTCCACGCCGAGGCTAATGCAATCATCGCGGCACCGCGCTCGGAAATGCTCGGCTCAACGCTCTATCTTGTCGGAAAGGACAAGCAGACAGGCGAGCTTATCCCCAATGCAAGCTCGTGCGCAATGTGCAAGCGTATGATAATAAACGCAGGCATCGAGCGCGTTGTAATCCGCAACACACCCGATAAGTACACAATCATCCTCGTTTCCGACTGGGTTAAGAACGACGATTCTCTTGATGATAACATAATGGGATACTGACACATTGAAATACATAAGAGATATACTATAAAAGTTATTTAATAAGGGATATTTACAGCTATGAAAAAATTCTTTTCTTTTTTAAGTAAGCTGGCTGCTTTTGTAACGTTTTCCGGTGTTGTTTTTTATTGCATTGCTTACTTTTTTGCATCAAAAACCCGCCGCATAAACGAGCTGTTTTCAAAAAAAGCAGACTCTTCGGAAGATGATGGAGAATAAGATATGAAATTTCGCGACAGAGTCCTTGGAATCGTAGATGGATTAAAAAAAGAATATCCTCAGGCTGAATGCTCGCTTAATTACGACGAGCCTTACCAGCTTCTTTTTGCTACGCGCCTCTCCGCACAATGTACGGATGCGCGCGTAAATATAGTCACAAAAGAGCTGTACTCTCGCTACAGAACACTTCGCGAAATCGCAGAGTGCGATATTGCGGAGCTTGAAAAGATTGTACATCCGTGCGGCGTTTTTCGCATGAAGGCGCGGGATATACGCGCCGCGGCGAATATGCTTATTGAAAAATTCGGTGGCGAAGTTCCCGATACCATGGAAGAGCTTCTTTCTCTTCCCGGTGTCGGAAGAAAGACGGCAAATCTCATTCTCGGTGATATTTTCAAAAAACCCGCAGTTGTCGCCGATACTCATTGTATACGTATATCAAACAAGCTCGGTCTTTGCAACAGCACTGATCCAAAAAAGGTTGAACTGCGCCTTAAAGAAATAGTTCCGCCCGATGAGCAGAATATGCTGTGTCACCGTTTTGTGTGGCACGGCAGAGCGGTATGCAGCGCAAGAAGCCCGAAATGCGAAGAATGCAGTATTGCAAAATTCTGTAATACATATGAGAAAAACAGTAAATAAACCCGGCAAACGGGATAAGGAGACAATATAAAATGGCAATAAAAGCACTACTCTTAGACCTTGACGGCACAATCCTTGACACACTTGATGACCTTTGCGACAGCGTAAATTTTGCGCTTTCCGCGCACGGGCATCCGATGCGCACGAAACGTGAGATACGCGCAATCCTCGGCAACGGCGTTATAAACTTAATAACCCGCTCGCTCCCCGAAGGCGTAAGCAACGAACAATTCGAAGAATGCCTTGCTACATATAAAGAACATTACGAAATAAATAAAACAAATAAAACAGCTCCGTATAAGGGAATTCCTGAAGCACTTTCTGCACTCCGTGCCGAAGGATACAAGCTCGCAATCGTATCCAATAAGCACAATGAGGCGGCACAAGGGCTTTATAATCTGTTCTTTTCCGAGCTTGCAGACTTCGCAATAGGCAACACAGCGGAAATCCCCAAGAAACCTGAACCGGATATGGTTTTTGCCGCAGCAGAAAAGCTCGGCGTTTCGCTTGACGAAATAGTTTTTGTCGGTGATTCCGAGGTAGATTTCCAGACCGCACAAAACGCAGGCGTTCCGTGCATTTCCGTAACATGGGGCTTCAGAGACGAGGATGTTCTCCGTGAAGCCGGCGCAACAGTTTTTGCCCACTCTCCGGACGAGCTTGTAGCGGCAGTAAAAAATATATAACCTGTATCTATGCTTCGGGGCATCTCATTGCGAGGTGCCCCCGCTTGTTTTATTCTTAAAACTTTTTCGCTTTCCGACAATAAAACCTTGCAAAATCAGTAAAAATAGAATAATATAATATGTATAACATAAAATAACATCAGCATTTTCGCAACTTTCAGTTGCGGAAGTTTTAACCAAAGTTGGTTGATAAACCCGGAGTTTTTTGCTATTATGTTGCGTAGATAATAAGAAAGGCGGTTTTATGCCGATGACTATTGGTGAAAAAATAACGTGGCTTCGCACGTCTGCGGATATATCTCAGGAGCAGCTTGCGGAAAAGATTTCAGTTTCCCGACAGGCTGTTTCAAAATGGGAGATGGATCAGTCTCTTCCTCAGATAGACAAAGTTTTACAGCTTTGCGATCTTTTCGGAGTTTCCTCCGATGCACTTCTGAAGAATGAAATTTGCTTGCGCTCGGATGATGAAAAGAAAAAGAAAAACAAGTACTTCGGAACCGACGGTTTCCGCGGCGAGGCAAATGTAGGGCTTACCTCAACCCAGGCATATAAGGTAGGGCGTTTTCTCGGCTGGTACTTTTCTTCTTCCCTTTCCGGTTGCGGCAATGCCGGCTACCGTCCGAGAATAGTAATCGGAAAAGACACCCGGCGCTCAAGCTATATGCTTGAATATTCCATTGCCGCGGGAATTACGGCATCCGGCGCCGATGCGTATATGCTCCACGTTACCACAACGCCGAGCGTTTCTTATGTGACACGTCAGGATGAGTTTGACTGCGGAATAATGATTACCGCATCTCACAACCCGTATTACGATAACGGAATTAAAGTTATAAATAAATACGGTGAAAAGCTTGACGATAACACCACCGCACTTATCGAAAGCTATCTCGACGGGGATTTTTCCACACTCGGATTATCGGATGATTTGCCGTTTGCTACCGGCGACCGCATAGGACGGATTGTGGATTATTCATCCGGAAGAAACAGATATCTCGGATATCTTATATCCCTTGCATCAAATTCCTATAAGGATTTAAAAATAGGCCTTGACTGTGCAAACGGAGCTTCGTGGATGATTGCAAAGTCCGTGTTCGGTGCACTCGGCGCACAAACTGTTGTTATCGGTGCTGAGCCTGACGGACTTAATGTGAACAACGGTTGCGGCTCCACCCATATAGAAAAATTGCAGGACCTTGTCCGCGAAAAACACCTTGACCTTGGCTTTGCCTTTGACGGAGATGCGGACCGCTGTATTGCCGTTGATGAAAACGGAAATGTGATAGACGGAGACGTTATGCTCTACATTCTCGGCAAACGCCTAAAATCCCGCGGAATGCTGAGCGGTGACACGGTGGTAACCACCATTATGTCAAACAGCGGACTTGCGGAAAGCCTTAGCGAAATAGGAATAAAAAGCATACAGACTCAGGTGGGCGACCGATATGTATATGAATGTATGCAAAAGGGAAATTACAGCCTTGGCGGCGAGCAATCCGGACATATTATTCTCAAAAAATATGCCACAACAGGCGACGGTATTCTGACGGCAATAATGATAGCAGAAGAAATCTGCGACTGCAAAATGTCCCTTTCCAAGCTTTCAGAAGGAGTAAGCATCTACCCGCAGGCTCTCAAAAACGTAAGAGTTGTTGACAAGGATGCCGTGCTGGGCGATACTGAGGTTCAGAATGCCGTTAAAGCTGCAGAGCGCGAGATTGCAGGAAAAGGCAGAATTCTCCTTCGTCCGAGCGGCACAGAACCGCTGATACGTATTATGGCAGAATGCCAAAGCGCTGAAAAATGCAGAGAATATACAGAAAATATAGCAAATGTGATTTCAGAAAGGGGTTACAGCATTGGATAAAAAGGTGAAAACAGCAGAGCTTTTTGAGTGTAAAACACCGCATCTCACCCCTCTTTTTGATAGATGCGAATATCCGTGGGAAATGCTCGGCGAAATCGGCACATATGCAAAAAAGCTTATATCCGACGGAATTTCAGGTTATCGCCTTCTTGCAGATGATGTTCTTATCGGTGAGGATGTTACCATTGCACCTACGGCAACAATAATCGGTCCTGCTGTTATCGGCAAAGGAACAGAAATCCGCCCCGGCGCATATATAAGAGGAAATGTTATAACGGGTGAAGGCTGCGTTATCGGAAATTCCTCCGAGCTTAAAAACTGCATTCTGCTTGACGGTGTGCAAGCGCCCCATTATAACTATATCGGGGATTCCGTTCTCGGAAACCGCGCACACCTCGGTGCGGGAGTGGTCTGCTCAAACTTAAAAGCCGATGGTAAAAATGTTGTAATCAAAGGAGACGAGAATTACGAAACAAGCCGCCGTAAGGTCGGTGCAATTCTCGCCGACGGTGCGGATATCGGATGTAACTCTGTTATTAATCCCGGTACCGTGGTGGGGAAAAACACCTCGGTATATCCACTTACCTCCCTGCGCGGCGTTTATCCTTCAGAGTGCATCGTGAAATCACAAAAGGAAATAGTTAAAAGAATTTAATCTGATAATATATCAGTGCACATTTAAAAATATATCAAGTGCGAATTTTAAAGGGATTGTAGCGAAATGCATTTGCTGCAATCCCTTGTATTTTCGCCTCCGGGAGTTGCTCTGCTCTAAAAGCATCTAAGAAAATCATTTTTATTAATTATAAATCTTTCCATCGTTGCAGTTTTATGATATACTTATTCCATAGACATTAAGGAGATGGTACTTTATGGATATACGCGAAAAAATGAAGCTTTTTTACAACAATCCCGTAATCTCGTGGCATGAGCATGTCTGGAATCTTCCCGGAGAGCCGGATAAACTTAACTTTTCACACTGCGATGCTCAGATGGAGACCGTTGCAATGCTCGGAGTAGACAAAATCGTTGCATCGTTGCCGATTGTTTCGGATAAGCACTGTCCGCCCGAAAAGTTCATCCGTGCAAATGATGTTGTTTATCAGGCAACGCAGCGCCACCCGGGGAAAATTTACGGGCAGGCATTTGTTAATCCGGGGTTTATAAGAGAATCGCTTTCTGAGCTTGAGCGTTGCGTAAAAGAGCTTGGTTTTGTCGGAGCGAAGCTCTATCACCAGTATTTCATGGATGATCCGGTAATGTTCCCGCTTATTGAAAAGTGCATAGAGCTTGATATCCCGATTCTTATGCACTGTGCAAAGGCTATGGATGCCGGCACACGTGAGCGTCAGCCGCGCCTTTCAAACGGCGTACATATGGCAAATGCGGCACGCCGATATCCCGAAGCCACCTTCATTATGGCACATATCGGCGGCGGTGGCGACTGGCAGTGGGCAATAAAGGCAATTGCCGACTGCAAAAACGTGTATGCCGATATCGGCGGCAGTGTTCACGACCGTCCGCTTATAGAAGAATCCGTGCGCTATCTCGGAGCAGACCGCCTTCTCTTTGCAACAGACGGCGGATGGTCATCGGGCGTTTCCAAAATCCTCGGCGCGGAAATTTCCGATGAAGATAAAAAAACAATACTTGCAGGGCGCGCATTTGACAAATATCTTGAAAGGGCGGGTAAGTAGTTATGTTTATTGATATCAGCACATATGTCGGTCACTGGCCGTTCCGCAATCTCAGATACAACACACTTTCCGGACTCGATGAGCTTGCCGGACGCTACGGTATAACTCATATGGTGGTTACAAACGTAAACGGCCTTTTTTATAAAGACGCAAACACAGCAAATCTTGAGCTTCTTGCTGAGCTTGAATCTTATACCGGAAAAACCGTATTTCTCCCGATGGCAATTGTCAACCCCACATATCCCGCTTGGGAGAAGGATGCACGCGATATGATAAAGGCAGGCTTTAAAGGTTTTGAGCTTGCACCGATTTATCACGGCTACTCCCTCGCACCGGAAATGCTTTATGATGAATACAACCCGAAACATCGCGCGCTTGAGGTGATTAACCTCGCCGAAGAGCTTGGTGTTCCCGTAAGAATCTGCGCAGGCTTTGAAAACTTCCGCGGAAGAAGCGCACTTGATAACTACAGCAATATCAAGGGTGATGATTACTTCGCGCTCCTCTCGAAAAATCAAAACGTACACGTTCTTGCGACAAGCTTTTCCGTCTTTGCCGCAGGAGAGAACTTTAAAAAGCTTCTGGAAACGCGCAAAAACACATATTTTGATACAACTCAGTTTGAAACCCTCGGTAACAATGCCGCGGAAAAAATCATGAAAATCATCGACAGCTCGCAGCTTTGTTTCGCCTCTCTTTCTCCGTTTAATTATATGGAAGCAAATCTCCTGCGTATGGAATTTACCCCCGGCTTTGACGTAGACAAAATGAAGACGAATGCCGCACAGGCATTTGGGTTAAAGTAAAACAATCGCACCGCTTTCGCGGTGCGATTGCTCTTTAGTTATTCCTTATCTTCGTATTTATTGAACATATATGCCGCGAAGGTTGCAGTTAGCGGAACTGCGGCAAGAATACCAATGCTTCCGACTATTGAGCAGACAATTTCGCACATTATCATTTCCATATTAAACAGATAATATATATTCTTGTTGTATGCCACAAGCAGAAGTACGGTTGCAAGCGCACCGCCGATGTAGGCAAGGATGAGAGTATTCGTCATCGTTCCTATAGCATCGCGTCCGATATTCATTCCCGAATGAAGCATACGGAAAAAGGTTTTTCGCTCCATTGTGTCGTTAAGTTCCTTCATTGCAGAGGAAATCGACATTGCAACGTCCATTATTGCGCCGAGCGCTCCTATTACGACACCGCCCCACAGCACCGCGCGAAGGTCAACCGGATTGTCCATAAGCGTAAGCATAACATAGTCCTCATCAATCATACCGGTCATTCCGAGAAGCCGGTGCATGATATACGCGAGAAGCCCCGCAATCGCAACACCTGCGACATTGCCGAATATTGCGCAGACGGTTTTTAAGTTCCATCCGTTTATCACAATAAGGCTCATAAATATCGAGAACACACAAACTATAACCGTCATAAGATATATGTTATACCCCTTTAATATGGAAGGTATGTAGACAAGAAAAATAGAAAGGACGGTAAAAATGAGCGAAACAATCGTCGAAATCCCTTTTTTTCTGCCGATTATAACAATCAGAAGCAGAAATATCACAACAAGCCACACGAGAGACGGAATGCGGTTATGCTCAATAAACACCCACTCGGCATCCTGCCCCATCGCACCGGATTCCATATCATATCCCGGACGCGAAACAAGAACCTTATCCCCCACCTTAACATCACGCGGCTGATAAGCGTACATATCATCAATATCCTGAACAACCTGCACCGCATCGCCCTTATAAGGTCCGTTTTTCATAAGTGCAGAAAATGTTATACGCTTGTTCGACACCATCGTTTCTCCATCATCAAGGCTGAACGCGGCTTCCTCAATATCACCAACTTCTGTCACTTCTGCCCGGTAATAATCCTCAACTCCATCGGTAAATCCTTCCGGACGACACACAAAATGCCCTATAAGAATAAACAACACTGAAAGAATAACGGTAACAGCGTAAATAATGCTTTGCTTTTTCATTTTCATAGAAATTAACCTCACTCTGTAATTAACCTGATTGCAAATAATATTGTATCACAAATGCTTTTCCTGTTCAAGAAAAAACAATAATGCAACAGCTTTTGAAATACGCTCCCTGTTTTTGTTGCGTTTGGAAATATTCTGTGATACAATAAATGTTAAATGAAGAAATATGCTATACCACTACATAAACGCCCGCGGAGAAATAATCCGCCCGGAATGAAAGGATCTGCTACAGATTATGAAAATAAAAGAATTTTTAAAACGCAAGGATATTGAAATTTCTGCAAAGCGGTATTTTATTGATGCACTCGGCGCAATGGCACAGGGCCTTTTCGCATCGCTTTTAATCGGCACAATTCTTTCAACGCTCGGCACGCAGCTCGGGCTTGATATTCTTGTCACGGTCGGTGACTATGCCAAAAGCATTCAGGGTGCCGCGATGGCAATAGCGATAGGCTATGCACTTAAATGCCCGCCGCTTGTTCTCTTTTCCCTCACCGCTGTCGGAACAGCGGCAAATGCGCTTGGTGGCGCAGGCGGCGCTTTCGCCGTGCTTGTTGTTACCGTCATCGCATCAGAGCTCGGAAAAGCCGTAAGCCACGAAACAAAGCTTGATATTCTTATTACTCCCATTGTCACAATCTGTTCAGGTTGCCTTATTGCAATGCTCGTTGCCGCACCTATCGGAATGGCTGCATCGTACATCGGCGAGCTTATTATGTATGCAACCACGCTTCACCCGTTTGTTATGGGCATTCTCGTTTCCGTTATCGTCGGCATCGCGCTCACGCTTCCCATTTCCAGTGCGGCAATATGTGCAGGTCTTTCGCTTACGGGACTTGCAGGCGGTGCGGCTCTTGCCGGCTGCTGCGCACAGATGGTAGGCTTTGCGGTTATGAGCTTTCGTGAAAATAGCTGGGGCGGATTATTAGCTCAGGGCATCGGCACAAGTATGCTCCAGATGGGAAATATAGTAAAAAACCCTAAAATATGGATTCCGCCTATTCTTACCTCTGCAATCGTCGGTCCGATTTCAACGTGTATTTTCAAGCTTCAGATGAACGGTGCCCCGGTTTCTTCGGGAATGGGAACCTGCGGTTTTGTCGGACAGATAGGTATGTATACCGGCTGGATAAGCGACGGGGTTTCAATCGGATTTTCTCAGTGGGGCGGTCTTTTGCTCTGCCACATCATTCTCCCCGCAGTTATCTGCCCTCTTATCTGTGCACTCGCGCGTAAAGCCGGCTGGATAAGCGATGGAGATTTAAAGCTTGATTTGTAAAATTTTTTGATATATGACTTACATTTGTATGTAAAATGTGATACAATATAAACATCTATTCTTAATTTTAAAGGAACACTGAAAAATGGACGCTTCCGTATGCTCCTTTACCGGGCACAGACAAATCTATACTATACATTCAGCCGAGCTTCCCGCCCTTCTTTCCGAAACGGTGGATACGCTTATCACTTCCGGCGTTACGCGCTTTTGCAGCGGTGGTGCAATGGGTTTTGACCTTCTTGCAGCAGAGCTTGTGCTCGAAAAGAAAAAAGGCGGCGCGGACATTTCCCTCTCAATGATTCTACCGTGCAGAAGCCAGGCGGACCGCTGGCCTGCGGCAACACGCCGCAGATATAATAATGTTATTGAACAAGCCGATGAGGTTATCTATATAGCGGATAAATACGACCAATTCTGCATGCATTTGCGTAACCGTCGGCTTGTGGATGAAGCAGACATTCTTCTGTGCTATCTCGTCCGCGAAGCAAGCGGCACGGCATTCACACGCAACTATGCACTCGACAGAGATAAAAAAATCATAAATTTAGCAGACCTTCTGTAAGGAGGAGACACGCCATGCTTACAGAGATTACAAACGACAACATTTTTCTCCCCATCCGCAGCCGCGATGCACACAAAGGCAATTTCGGACGTGTTCTTCTCTTCTGCGGGAGCGAAAAATACACGGGCGCGGCTTTTTTTTCCGCACAGGCGGCGGTAAACACCGGCAGCGGACTCGTTTTTCTTTCCGTGCCGAAAAAAATCCATCCAATTCTTGCGGCGAAGCTTAACGAGCCTATTATTATTTCGAGAAACGACAGTGAAATGAAAAACGATACAGTTTTGCTCGGTTGCGGGCTCGGGCTGTCACGAAAAAGCGAAAAGCTTGTGAAAAAGATTATCTTTTCAGGCACCTCTCCGCTTATTCTCGATGCGGATGCGATAACAATTGCGGCACGGCTTAAGCTTCCGCTTAAAGATTCCCCGCGAAATCTTATTCTCACTCCGCACGAGGGTGAATTTGCAAGGCTTGTTCCTTCTTTTTCGCATGACCGGCGCGAGGAATTTGCCGTAAACTTTGCAAAGGAAAACAAATGCACCCTCGTCCTTAAAGGCAGGCGCACACTATGCGCCGACGAGAACGGTAACCTTTACGCCAACACCACAGGAAATCCCGGTATGGCGAAGGGAGGAAGCGGCGATATTCTTGCCGGAATAATCACTTCTTTAATCGGTCAGGGCATACCTCCAATACGCGCGG
Source organism: Eubacteriales bacterium (assembly GCA_045614365.1). Taxonomy (GTDB): domain Bacteria; phylum Bacillota; class Clostridia; order Oscillospirales; family JAAYXM01; genus SIG480. The sequence continues at coordinate 13,061 of JAZLCV010000128.1, forward strand.
CATATACTGGAGTGTGGCTGCACGGTGCGGCGGGGGACCTTGCCTCCGAAATTTTCGGCGAGTATTCAATGACTCCCACCGATATGCTGTGTACCCTCAAATCGGTTATAAAGAAGGTAAGGCAAGAGGATTGAAAAAACTTTTTGTTTCACTCCCGATATTCCTGACGTTCACTCTTCTCGCTGCATGCTCCTCCGACGCAGGCGGAGCCGATGCGATTACGAAAGCTATGCGCGACACCGTTTCTGCAAGCTACCGCACAGATATCACAGCACACTTTCCTTCGCGCGAGGTAAGCTTTATCCTTGACTATACATACAACCGCGAGAGTGACGACCGCGCGTGTGTTGTGTCTCCGGACGAAATTTCCGGAATGTGCTTTACCGTAATCGGCGAGCGCTCAACGATAAGCTTCGACGGTGCAAACCTTGAACTGGGAAGACTTAACGAGGATAATCTCTCCCCTCTTTCCACCGTACCGGTTCTTATGAAGCATTGGACGGGCGGAAATATAAGCGAACAGTCAGACGCAAAAATATTTGACCGTGATGCGTACCTTATAATCTCACGAAACAGTGGAGAAAACTCTGCAATTGAGGTTCGTTCGTGGTTTTCTAAAGATGATTTACTCCCTCTGTATGCGGAAATTTTCTCCGACGGAGACCGCGTCATACAGTGCAAATTTGAAAGGGCTGAACATAAGCTGGAATGAAAAACACAATGAAAAGAGCGGAAGCGGTTATCAATTTATCCCACATTGAGCACAACTTCCGCGAAATCAAAAAATTTACGGACAACAAAAAAATAATTTGTGTAATAAAAGCAGATGCTTACGGACATGGTGCCACAGTGCTTGGAAAGCTTTACGAAAAGCTCGGTGCTGATATTCTTGCTGTTGCCTGCTTTGATGAAGCACTGCAGCTCAGAACTGCCGGTATACGCACCCCTGTTCTGATTCTCGGCACCACTCCGCCGGAGCTTGCCGGAACGCTTTCTGATAATAACATCATCCAGACCGTACCAAGTCTTGAATACGCACACCGGCTTAATTCCGAGCTTCAAAAAGGAAACAAGAAGATTTCCGTACACATAAAGCTTGATACGGGGATGACGCGTCTCGGCGTATATGCGCACAAAGCATACATCGAAGATGCCGTGGATGAGGTGGAGAAAATCACCAAGCTTGAATTTATTTCTCCGAACGGAATCTTCACTCATTTTTCCGAAGCGGAAATCGAAGATACCACGTTTACCGAAGAACAGCTTTCCTGTTTTCTCGGCGTGATTGACATTCTGGAAAAACGCGGAAAAACATTTGAATTTTGCCATTGCGCAAACAGCGCAGGTGTGGTAAACTATAATAAAGCACATCTCTCGTGTGTCCGCCCGGGACTTATCCTGTACGGTCTTTCTCCCACCGGAAAACCTGTACCGGGACTTGACCTGCGCCCGGCAATGACGTTCAGGAGCCGTATCGCCGACATCCGCAACATAAAAAAAGGCGATGCGATCAGCTATAACCGTCGCTTCACAGCGCCACGGGATATGAAAATTGCAGTTGTTTCCTGCGGATACGGTGACGGACTTCACCGTGCTCTTTCCGGAAAAGCCTGCTGTCTCATCAACGGAAAGCGTGCGCCGTTGCTCGGTAATATCTGTATGGATCTTTTTCTCGCAGATGTCAGCCGGATTCCGGACGTTGCGCCGTTTGACGAGGTTGTTATCTTCGGAGCTCAGAACGGCGAATATATCTCTCCGGATGAGCTCGCCGATCTTTCCGGCACCATCTCTTATGAGCTTCTTACCTCTGTTTCAAAAAGAGTTGTAAGAACATACATAACAGATCCGGCATAATATGAAACGGAGAGCAGCTGAGAATTTTTAGAAATTTTCGCAAGGCTGATTAAAATATGCGCGCCTGTGGAAAAATATAGTTGTCGAAATAAATTTTTGGCTACTACATTACCTGCGGAGCGTGAATTT
>JAZLCV010000129.1:0-6074 GCA_045614365.1 Eubacteriales bacterium
CTCCATCATCATTTATATTAAAACCTGTTTGCTTACTTAAAATTTCATAGAACAACCCACGCGGCAACTCACATTTTGCTTCCGCAACACCTGTTCCCAGATTAATTGATGTAACGAAGGCATCTGTCACAAGCGTACACTCTCTCACTGATTCCACACAGCTGCTTATATCTCGGATTTTATTCATATTTTTAGTTCCGTTAAGTACACAATTATACAGTTCACTTTTTATTTCATGACCGTAAGGAAGCGTATCAAACCACGGCGGCATAAATAAATTCAGCTCAGAAACCGGAAATTCATACAGCACGCCTTTGATTATATCGCGTATTTCAGGCTCATTTGCACTCATGCAGTTCATTGCAATGCAGGTCACATTATATCTTTCTGCGATATCAGCACACACTGCTTTAGCAGCATCTCCGCTTGGATTAATTGTGTTTACAAGCACAATAAAAGGCTTGCCGATTTCAATCAGTTCTTCGATAACACGTCTTTCGGCATCAATATAATCGTTTCGTTCTATTTCTCCGATGCTTCCGTCAGTCGTGATAACCAAACCAATTGTTGAATGCTCTGCTATTACCTTTCGAGTTCCGATTTCGGCAGCTTCAGTCATTGGAATTTCGCGTTCTGACCAAGGCGTCATAACCATTCGCGGAGATTCACCTTCCATAATGCCTATAGCTCCGTCTACCAGATAACCGACACAATCTATCATGCGAACATTAAAAGCAGAATTTCCGTCAAGAGAAATACTTACAGCTTCTTCCGGAACAAATTTAGGCTCAGCCGTCATAATTGTTCTGCCGGAACCGCTCTGCGGCAATTCGTCCCGAGCTCGTTCCTTGCTGTAAACATTATCTATATTGGGAATAACAAGAGTTTCCATAAACCTTTTAATAAAGGTCGATTTACCGGTACGGACCGGACCAACAACACCTATGTAAATATCTCCTTGTGTCCTTTGTGATATATCCTGATATATATTTTCCACAAGACATTCCTCCCATTTTCATTAAGCTATAATAACTATATGGAAGAAAAGCGGATATTATGCCAAAAGAGACCTGAAAACCAGGTCTCTTTTCGGAATTATTTTACTCTGTTGTATGCAGATTCGTAGGCAGCAAGAACTTCTGCTACACCCATTTCTTCAAGAGTTGCTTTGAACTCATCAAACTTTGAAAGCGGCTCGTGACCGAGCATAAATTTTATAAACATTTCATCTGTATATGTCAGCAATGCGGTTCTGTACATATCCATAACTGCCTGTTCATCATCGTTAAAATCAAGCCATTCAGTAACCGGATAATACGGAAGCGCATATCCTTTTACTATGTCCTCGCTTTCAAGAGTTGCTTCAGACTGCATTGCCTCCGCGGCAAGAGGATCAAGACGGCAGAATGTTCCGTAAAGCTGGAAACCATACATAGTGTTCGGCATAGTTCCGTTCTCATCTGTTATAAACTTTTTCTTGCCGTCTACTACCTCGTATGTTTCGCCTTCTTTCCCCCACGAAACAAGCTCCATAGCCTCATCGGTATACATCCAGTCAAGGAATTTTGCAGCGTTTGCTATTCCTTCTGCTCTGCCGGAGTCAGGAATAGATAAGCCTATCATTTCGATATCTCCGCGTTCAATCATATGAACACCCTTTTCAGAATTTGCAACAGGCGGAACAAAAGCCTGAATCTTAAACTCAGGGTTATTTCCATGCGCAAGCTGATTGTAATTATCTATTCGAAGTTGGAGATGTGGGATTATGAATGTCTTTCCGGTAAGAACAAGCTCATCAAAAGTATTGCTGTTCATTGAATCGCAATCCGCAGGCATAAGTTTTTCTTCTATCATCTTCTTGTAGAATGTAAGCATTTCAACAGCTGCATCCTGCATTGCGCCCCAATACCATTTTTCATCATCATGATCATAGTAAGCGGTATATTCCCACCATTTATCAAATGACGAACCGGGAAGTTTAAACAAATACGGTTTACTGCGAGTAGAGAACGGATAAGACTGTGGGTAAAGCTCTTTAAGCTTTTTAGAAACCTCATAAATCTCATCGAAGGTTTCCGGTACCTTCAAATTATGTTTTTTGAATATATCCTCACGGTAAAGCCATGCACGCATACGTGTTTTGCCTTCGCGGCCTGTTCCGGGAGTGTAATATATTTTTCCGTCTGCACGTTTTCTCGGTGCCACTGCAACTGCATATTCTTCTTCCGAGAGGGAGTTTTTCCATGCATTGTAATTCGGCATATAAGCCTCTAAATCTTCAAAAGCGACAAGCCCGTCTTTTGCATATTGAGCATGTGCAGCAAGTGTTCCAAATGCGATCAAATCCGGAAGTTCATCTCGAGCCGCAAACATAAGCGGGAATTTTGTGGCGGCATCAGATGCGGGAATCGGGGTGATATCAAGAGTCGCTCCTGATCCCTCCTGCATATATTCCCAGATTTTCCAATCCTCGCGGACAGGCCAACTTGCTGACGATGTAACAAGGAACTCAATTACATCGTCTTTTGTAAGAGGTTCGTTTGCGCCTTCACCGGAAAGCACGGTTTTGCCGCCGTTACCACCGCACGCACAAAGCGAAAGAGTCATAACCAAGGCAAGAAGCAAAGCACTAATACGTTTTTTCATAATCTTCAGTCTCCTTTATATTTTTCCTGAGAACATTTTTTTTGCATTTTCAGATATATCCATACAGTTGAGGTCTCTTTTTCGTACTATCACCTTTGGGTTTGTAAAGTAAAGTTCGTACATCCACACCCCTTGATATTCAATATCCGAAAACGCTTTAAGTATTTCTTTCCAGTTTATTTTACCCTCACCCGGAAGCCAGTGTTTTTCATCGATAAAATCATAATCAGAAATATGAACCGTTACAATCTTATCTTTGAAGCGGTGAATAAAGCTGCACAGGTCCTCGGTAAGCAAATGATTTGTGTCAAAGCAAACGCGAAGATTCTTATGCGCCCCGATAAGTTCTTGTATTTCCTTGCTATCTCTCCCAAGGCATGTGCGTGGGAGATTTTCCACCACAAGCTCAGCACCATAACTTTTTGCTGTTTCAGCAATAGAAAAAAGGCTTTCCTTTGCGCATTCCACACGTTCACATCTTTCATCCTCTGCAATCGGCTCTCCGCTGGGATGAATTATTACTTTATTTATACCAACATCACACGCACGACCGATAAGCTCCGAAAAATATGCCACGGTGTTTTTCGCAAGACCTTTTACTGAAACATCAAGATTTTCAAAAGGCTGAAACGGAAGATGATATGACCACAATTTAATATTATAACGTTTTGACATTTCTGAAATTGAATTCCAATCCAGCTTTAGGTGATTTTCCGGTGCGGTTGAAATCTCCATTGCCGAAAGCCCTGCATCACGAAAGTTCCGAAAAAGATCGTCGTTTATATTCTTTCCGCAGGTAGATAATCCTATTTGATACATATACTCTCTCCCTCTTTTTATTCTTTCGTAATGTGTTCAAGTATACGACTAATAAGAACAGCCACCTCAGCTCTTGTGGTATAGTCCATCGGTGCGATACGTCCGTTTTTGCCATTGACAAGACCTGCACCGATTAGTGCAGAAACAGCTTCTTTTGCATAATCTGCAACGTTAGCGAAGTCGGGATATTGCGAGAGGAAAATCCCTCCGTCACCTTCGGTGCCACCTCCCTTTAGGGCAAGGTAGGCTTCGAGTGCGCGGTAGACAATTACCATCATATCCTGGCGGGTTATTTTGCTTCTGGGAGCAAACTTATTATCACCTATGCCTCCGACAATGCCGGTATTGCGCGCTATTGCAAGCTCGTGTGCGAAGTAGTCAGATGCCGAGACATCTGCAAAATTCTCGGTGTTATCAGAAACAAGCTTGAATGCACGAACGAGAAGCGATGCAAAGTCTGCGCGGATGATATTGGCAACCGGTGAAAACGTGCTTGCAGACGTACCCTTTATTATTCCATCCGCTGCAAGTGCATTTATAGAGTCGGCTGCCCACGTGCAGTTGGCAAGGTCTGTGAAACGGATATCATCCGTTTCACCCGACGCGTCGGGTGCGGTTTCATCGGTTTTATTCCCATCTTGCAGGATGTCGGATATGTCATCACCTACAGGGGAATCAGTACCCGTATCGGGTGCGGGTGCGGCACCACCTCCGCCTCCTCCACCGCCAGGTGAATCGGTGTTTCCGGTTGACGGTTTTTCATTAATCTGAGCATTATTTCCGGTCGTTTTACCGTAAACTGTAACCGTAAAGTGAGCTGTTGTTTCGCGTCCGTCACTGTCACGTGCAGTTATTGCAAAATGGTTTTCTCCGATCTGTGAGTTATCCGGTTTCCATGTAATCTTGCCTGATATTGCATCAATGCTTGCACCGCGTGGAAGCGTTGTGCCGATATAAGATATCGTAGGTGCATCATCTTCGATTGGACTGGTTGCAGTTACATTTACCGTAATCGAGCTTTCGGCACTTGTTGTGAGAGTTGTGTTCATTGCATCGAATACAGGAGAACCGTTATCACTTACAGAAAGCGGAATACGTGCATGCTGACCTTCGGATATCATATGTATAAATCCGTCTTCCGGTTTATGGGGATCTACATACTGCCGAATTGCCGTTATTCTTCCGATATCCAAGCGGATGTTATCCGATCCGATAACTCTTTCTGCACCAGTAATCTTAAACGCGCCGCTTCTTGTGAGATCACCATTATCAACAACTACAAGCCGTCCTGTGAAACTCTTTAACTCACCATCCGTTACAGCACCGTTTGTCGGAGCTATAACTATTTCGTTTTTCTCAAGGTGGTCACGGGTAAAACTTACAACATCTGCTTCAATAGCCGGTTTTACATTATCAATTGATTTACCGATTATATCACCGTCATGAACATAGCTGTATGTGTTTTTATCATTCTGCACTGTATAGACACCGATAAATCCACGGAACAAAAGATTTTCTCCATTTTCTGATTGCACTTCATAGGTTACAGTGTTATTCGTTGAATAGAACACATAATCAACACGTCCGTTTGCATGAGTTACCTTCAATGCGCGGGCGCTATCCCCAGCCTTCGGTATTCCGGCATCTGCAACACTTAACTCAAGTTCTGAAACATCAGCAATAAAGCGCTTGTGTCTATACGGTTCGAAAACTGTGGTAAACGTTGTATCAAGATTTGTGCCTTTATTCTCAACAAGAACATACTTAAGCTTGTCAATATTCTTGTTTTCGGCTTTCTGCGGCGGTAAACCGTCACCAATCGCAACGTTTACCGATGCTCCGTTTTTAACATTTGTTCCATTGAGCATTGTTGCATACAAATGCAAGCCCTTTGAATCCTTAAGATATTTGTTGAAATCTTTTATAACGAAATCAATTTCAAATTTATCTTCAGGAGATGTTGCACGGTCAATATTCTTAATCCATGTTGTTCCATTTGGTGCTCCTGTTCCGGTGCTGTCACCGTAAGGAATATCCGCACCCGCGTATGAACCTTTATATCCACCTTCATCAAGAGTGAAATCTCCCGGAGTGCTGTCTTGCGGATCAAGAAGAAGACCTTTTGTTCCTGCTATTGCATTAGATGTTGCATGCAGGCTGTAAACATGACTTTCTCCACCGAAAACGCGGAAGAAATCTACCATATATGAGTTTTCATCATCCACATGAATCTGAACAACACTTCTGCGGTATTCGCTCACTTTATCGGGATAAACATACGGAGCAGATACATCCATAAGCGAAACTATTCCGTCATCCGTAAAGTGCTTTACTTTACCGCGAACCTCACCATTTTCGGTCTGTTCTTTTCTGTTAACCCAAACGGTATTGTGCGAAAGAGTTGTATCTACCCACTGCACACGGTTTACAGATTTACCCGTTGCTTCCGGATAACCAAGATCAGGCATAAAGTTTAATCCAAAAGCAGTCATTCCGAGATTCAAAGTATCCTGATGCGGATGCGATCCGTTATTTGTACCGAAATACATCCAGGTGTCACGCCGCGTATCCTTTGAAGATGCGTTTGCACTGTCAGTGAAATCCGCACC
>JAZLCV010000130.1:0-17338 GCA_045614365.1 Eubacteriales bacterium
AATTCTTGAAGTAATTCTTCCTGCGGTCAAAAAATGTGATATAGCCGGCAACTTTGGCTTCAAGCAAAATACCCTTGCAAAAGCTGCTGTTGTTGTTGATACTCAGCCTAAAACACAGGAAATTATTGATTTTATAATGGCACCGGGTGAAACAGATATTGATTTGAAAAATGGCAAAGCAAGTTGCACCGGCGGTAATGTTATGCCGCAGATAATAAATATCGTAGACCGTGACGGTGTCGGTAATGAGTCGTCCATAGGATATAACACTATTTGGGCATCAAATCTTCTTGATATGGCGCAGACTCTCGGAGCTTATGAGGATGTTTCGCTTGAAGATGACCTTCTTGCAAATCCGAAGTATATAAAAATGCTGCAGCTTGAGATTGTGGCAAAAACGCCGACCAGAACGGCAAATATCGGTGACGCAGGCGGCGCGCTGTCGGCATCCTATAGCTTCACAAATGACCTGTATATTGCAGCGCTTGACTCAATAGACAAGTGGGATGCATCAGATGAGTTCAAGGAAGAAAAGAGAGCTCTTTTCTCGCAAATTCTTTATTTGAATAACGGTGGAACCACAGACGGCATACACTACGATATCTTTACGAAGAATCCGGAAAGTCTGCAGAAAAACATCAAAGATGTGATTGACAGATACGGCGAATATAACAGGGCGCAAAGCCGTCTTACAACCGGCTATGGCTTTGCGATTCTCAGTGCCGGCGTTAATTTCACCGGAGAAACTTTGCCTTCAAACATTGATAACACATGGCGCGATTTCTTTATTTACTTTGGCGGAGGAAACACTTCTCACCACCACTACGACGGATTGAATCTCGGTATGGATGCCTTTGGTATTGATATGGCTTCGGATCTGGGATATCCTGCCGTTACCGGTGGACGAAGCAACCACGTCAGAACCGAATGGATTGCGGGTACGGTTTCTCATAATACTGTTGTAGTAAATGATGATCGTCAGATGAAAACTGATTATGCAGGAAGTCCCTTGCATTTTGATGATTCCGGCGATATAAAAGTAATGGATATCGATATGCCGGGTGTTTATCCGCGATATGTAGACACCTACCGGAGAACGATCGTCTCTGTTGATGTTGACGACACAGTTTCTTACGGAATAGACTTTTTCCGCATAATCGGTGGTGATGAGCATGTCTACAGCTTCCATTCGCGTGCATTCGATGCGGAGTTTGATGACAGCATAAAGACAGTGCACCAGCCTGTCGGAACCTATGCCGGTGCAGATATTCCTTATGGCGATATCGCTTATTCCGAAAAGTCCGATTCGGGATATAACTGGCTTGAAAATGTTCATCGCGCCGCAAATCCGCAGACAGGAAAATTCTGGATGGATTTTGATGTTGAAAAGGTAACGAAGGTTCAGGTGACCGAGCAGGATTGGCATCTTAAGATGACAATGCTTAATGATTTCAATCTTTCGGAAATTGCACTTGCCGACGGTTACGGTCCCCAGTACGGTACAAACCCTGAAACTCCGTTCAGATACGTTCTTGCCCGCAGAAGCGGAAAGAATCTTGATACGCTGTTTACCACGGTTCTTGAACCGTATGTCGGAAAGAGTAATATCAAGAGTATTGAGCGTGTTCCGGTTACTAAAAACGGAAATCCGGTAAAGGAAAGTGACGGTGTTGCCGCAGTTCGTGTAACTCTCAATAACGGCAGAGTTGATTATGTTGTTTACGCAACAGATAATACAGCAACTTATCGCGTAGATGGCCTGTTTGACTTCTCGGGCTTTATAGGTGTTTATACCGTAACCGAGAATGATGCAGATAACTACGTAAGAAGCTATCTTCTTGACGGCACAAAGGTCGGTGATGAATCCGCTACAGCTTCTGTTACCGGAAAAGTTACCGGTTTTACAAAAGAACTGGCGTTTGAAAATTTTGTTGAGATTGAACTTGATAGTGAGCTTCCGGAAAATGTAAACCTTGTTGGAAGATTGCTTAACGTTGAAAATGACGGTCAGCAGAATGGTGCATATATTATCACGAGTGCGGACGTTTCCGGTAACACGTTGAAGCTTGGCGTAGGAGACGTAACCTTTATCAGAAGCTTTGTTGATTCATTTGATACTTCAAAGGGGTATTATTACAACATTGAAGTAGGTCAGAATGCAAGTGTTGTCTTAAGCTCCTGTTATACATCGGCGCCGGAAATTGAAAAAGTAGAGGATCAGACCGTTTCTGCCGGAAGTACGATAAAAATCCCGATAAGTGCGCGAAGTGACTACGGACGTGATATCACTTATGTTGGAACAACGCTCCCGCGTGGAATGAGCATTAATCAGCAAACCGGCACTCTCACATGGAAGCCCGATGCGTCGCAGGTTGGAAATAATCATGTTGCAATAACGGCAGATGACGGCACTCTGACAAGTACAGTTCGTTTTACCGTAACGGTTTATGGTTCAACCACCGGTGGATCATCTTCAAAAGAGGAAACTCCGTCAGTGGGAACCACCACACCGTCAGGCGGCGGTGGAGGAGGTGGTGGCGGTGCCGCACCATCTGATAAGCCGGATGACGAAATTAAGACCGACGAAACAGACAACAATGAAACTTCCGACAACACCGAAACCGGAGAGACAGCACCCGAGGTCTCGGGTGAAACGGATGATATCCGTTTCACAGACATATCTGGCCACGTATGGGCAGCTGACGCAATAAAAGAGCTTGCATCAGTCGGAATAATAAAGGGCACATCTGAAACAACATTCTCACCTGCAAGCAACATCACCCGCGCAGACTTTGCTCTGCTTCTTGTCCGTGCATTTGGTTTAAACTCAGATAACACTGAGAACTTCGCAGATGTATCGGCTTCCGACTACTTCGCATCCGAGCTTGCAATAGCACGTAATACAGGTCTTATTGGTGGTATAGGCGAGAATAAATTCGCTCCGCGCAATTCCATCACCCGTCAGGATATGATGGTAATTGTATATCGTGCATTGCAGAAACTGAATGTAGGGTTCGGTGTTTATGACGAACCGCAATACACTGACTTTTCAACCATCGCACCTTACGCCCGCAATGCCGTCTCCGCGCTCATAGGCGTAGGTCTCGTTAACGGTAAATCGGGAAATATTGCACCTACGGATTACACAACAAGAGCAGAAGTCGCAGTGCTTATCAAGCGCGTACTTGAGTATACAAAGAAGTAATTCAGGGAGGTAGATTCAACGTGAAAGTTTATATAATGACGGATCTTGAAGGAGTGGCAGGTGTTCTCAATGCAGAGGATTGGATATACCGTGATAGCAGATATCTGGACAGAGGGCAAGCGCTTCTTGCCGGAGAGGTAAACGCGGCGATTTGCGGTCTGTTTGATGCAGGTGCCGATGAAGTTGTTGTGGTAGATGGCCATGGAATAGGAATTAATCATTTGCTCCTTGATAAACGTGCCGAGTATTCCAAGGGTTGGCATGGAATCGGTATTTTCGGGCTCGACGAAGGATATGATGCGATTATCTGGGTTGGTCAACATGCAAAAGCGGGGAGTCTGCGGTCGCATCTTGCTCATACCGGTTCATTTGATGCACTTGAATGGCGGTTTAACGGAACGTCTATCGGCGAATATGGTGCGATAGTATACACGGCGGGATTTTACGGAACCCCTGCAATTTTTGCTTCGGGAGAGCGAGCCTTCTGTGATGAGGTGAAAGGGCTCACACCATGGGCGCATACGGTGGAAGTGAAGCGCGGTGTAACTCGTGATAATGGTGCTAACTGTTCTGCTGAAGAATATAAAAAGCATAATCTCGGTGCAGTTCATGTCCATCCCGAAGTTGCAAGGGAGAGAATATATAACGGCGCAAAAGCAGCTCTGCTGGATTTTAAGGCGAACCCGGAAAAATTCAAGGCTTTGTGCCCTGAACCGCCGTTTACGTGTGAACGATGGTACCGGCGACAAAACGGAAATCCGGCGTATAAGACGATTATGAAAAATCGCACTGATGTTGCAGACGCAATTTACGGAACTCCCGATGAGATATTATATGAGGGAGCGTATGAGCCGCCGTATCCGTATGTGGTTGAAGAAAATATGAATTAAAACAAGGAGAAAATGAAGTGCTTAAAATAGGCTACAGATGTGCGGAAAGTATTCTCGATGAAAAAAAGTTAGAGGATATGGCAAATGGCGGTTTGACGATACTTGAAATAGGTGTTTTCAACGAACCGTATCTTGTTGATTACAAAAAAATATGCGGTTGGGCAAATGCTCGAGGGATAGAAGCGTGTTCATCGCATCTCCCTTTTAAGGATGCAAGCTGTATCATTCATGAAAAGAAAGAAGATCGCAAGCGCGCAATTGAAATAAATTGTGATCTTATTGACAAAGCAACCGATGCCGGTATAAGAAGATTTGTGCTTCATCCAAGCCCTGTGGTAGATACTGAAAGAAACAGGGAAGAGTGTAAGAAATACGCAATGGAAGCATTTGACGCTCTTGCGGAGTATGCACACTATCACGGTGCGGTAATTGCTGTTGAGGATATGAGAGCTGATTGTCTCGGCAACAGTGCAGATGAATTGATGGAGATGATAAACGTAAACGAAAAGTTGCGTGTCTGCTTTGATGTAAACCACCTCTTCAACGACACTCATGTGGAATTTATTGATAAGCTGAAAGACAAAATCGTAACCGTTCATATTTCTGATTATGACCACATCGAGGAACGCCATTGGCTTCCGGGTGAGGGGGTGATCAACTGGCATGAGCTTTATAATAAGCTTATCGAGGTTGGATATAACGGTCCGTGGATGTATGAAGTAGGAATGGGTATTCACGAACACCGCAGTCGTCCGCTTGATTTTACGGATTTATACAACAACGCTATAGAAATCTTCTCGGGTAAATCGCTGAGCAGAATATAAACTAAGGAGAGAAAACAAAATGAAAAAACTAATCGCATTAGCCCTTGCAACAGTAATGCTTCTCGCGCTTTGCGCGTGCGGAGGTAACACCGGAGCAGGAAACTCAGACATTTCATACGACATTCCCGAAGGTAAAGCAATTCCCGATGATGCAGTGCTTGATGTAACAATCGCAAGCCATGCTTCCTGGCCGTATGACGAAAACTGGAAGGTATGGCAGTACATCGAGGAAGCTATCGGCGGAACGATAAACGTAAACGCAATTCCATCCTCCGATTTCGGAACAAAGTTTACGCTTGTAATGGCAACGCCCGACAGCCTGCCTGATGTGTTTGGGTTTATGGGAAAACCCGGAAAGTTTTCGGATTATTGTGAGCAGGGCGCATTTGTAGCACTTGACGATTATAAAGAATTCCTTCCGGATTACAATGCGTTCTGGAACTCACGCCCTGAGAACGAGCAGTGGATGAAGGATACACGTAAGGGAATTGACGGAAAGGTCTATTACACTCCGATTTACGGTATGGAGCGTTCAAAGAATATCCGTTCCTGGCTTTACCGCAAAGACGTTTTTGAAAAGCACAACCTCAAAGCTCCCGAAACAATAGATGAACTTTACACCGTTTCAAAGCAGCTTAAAGAGATTTATCCGGATTCCTATCCGTTCTGCCTGCGCTCAGGACTGAGCAACATAAACGTCATGGGTCCGTCCTGGAAACCGTATTTCCACTATGGCGCATACTATGATTTTGAAAATGAGAAGTGGTGCTACGGCGCAAGCGAGCCGACAATGCGCGAAATAGTTGAGTTCCTTAAAAAGATGGTAGACGAGAAGCTTATGCCGGCAGACTTCTTCAACATCAGCGCAACCTCATGGCAGGAGCTTCTGTCCACAGACCGCGGCTTTATCATGCCGGAATATCAGATTCGTATAGACTTCTTCAACAATATCGGTCGTGTGAAAAATCCGGAGTACACAATGGCAGCAACAAAGCCACCTAAGGCAGAAAACGGACTCGGCGTTGCAATGATGAATAAGTTCAACAACGACCCGACGGGTATGGCTGTTCCGAATACCGGTGATGAAGGTAATATTGCAAACGCAATGAGATACATTAACTGGTTCTACTCCGATGAAGGCGCTGAAATCGTTTCGTGGGGTAAGGAAGGCGAGACACACGAGGTTGTTGACGGTAAGAAAAACTTTATTTTCCCTGACAATGAGAATAACGCGCAGATTCTTTACGGCTTCCAGACAATCGGTTCATATCTCCGTATAGATCCGGCAGCGGCAGAGGCATGTATGTCCGAGGAGCAGGCAGCAACCACTGACTTTGCGCTTGAGCACACTCATGCAGAGCTTGAGCCGACCACATATATGAGTCTGTCATCTGCTGAGGCGTCCGCCATTGCTGATTACAACACATCGCTTGATACGTTTGTAAAGGAAAACCTTCAGAAATTCGTTCTCGGTCAGCGCCCGATGAGTGAATGGGATGCTTTCCGGGAAGAGCTTTCCGCGCTCCCGATTGCTGAGCTCCTCGCTGTCTACGAAGAGGCATATAACAGAATAAAATAAAACTTCGAACTTTTGTCCGAAATTTACGATTAGCCCGATTTTACAACAAATCGGGCTTGATTATTTTTCTATTCATATTGTATAATTTAATCGAATGATGCAATTGAATTTTAATGAGTGTGTATTATATAATTAGGAAAACATAAATCGTGTTTGTTGACAAATTTTGGCCAAGAAAATATAATGGAAACATATATGCAATTAGAAAGGATGTTGTATTTATGAAATCTACATATTGCAACCCTCTATGTGTTGAAAAAGTAAAAAGCGGGAGATGGCTTGATGCATCTTTGAGCCGTCTTGATATACGGTCGCTTAATGACTATCGCTCAATTTCCGATCCGAGCGTCATATATCACGATGGAAAGTGGATAATGTATCCGAGTTACAGCGTTGCATATGTAAGCGAAGATTTTGTAAACTGGAAGCACGTTGATATCGGTGTTGATAACCTGCGCTACAGCCCTGCGGTTGTCGAGTTTCGCGGGAAGTGGTATTTAAGCGGTCACGGAATGCCGGAAATGTATGTTGCAGACAGCCCTCTCGGTCCGTTTAAGCATTGCGGAAACCTCACCGATATGCACGGGAATGAAATAAAAGTTCCTGACGGATGTTATTTTACGGAAAACGACAGACTTTATTTCTATTGGTGCGCCGGCAGGCAGCCTGAAGCAGGTGAGGATGCTGAATTTATTACAGGAACCGTAGGTGCAGAGTGTGACCCGAATGAGCCGTGGAAGTTAATTTCCGAACCGGTCTGGATAAACACATTCTCGCCCGATAAGGAATGGGAACGCCACGGCGAATACAATCAGAATGAGCGCGTTGGCTGGACGGAAGGTCAGTGGATGATAAAAATAGGAAGCCGATATTATCTTCTTTATTCAGGAAGTGGCACACAATATTCTACATATGCATGTGGAGTTATGTATTCCGATGAAGGGCCGCTTTCCGGATTTAAACGTCAGGAAAAGCATGACCCGCTGACTCTTAAGAGGACAGGGCTTCTTCGCGGTGCAGGTCACGGTAGCATCGCCGAGGGGCCGGATAACACATATTGGGTGTTCTATACATATTTCTGCGGTTTCAATTACAGATATGAACGTAGAGTAGGAATGGATCCGCTCGGAATAGATGAAAACGGAGAACTTTTCTGTCCGGAACTTACAGAAACACCTCAGTTTGCCCCCGGTGTGTTGAAAAATCCGGAGAATGGCAACGGTGCGGGATTTCTGCCGCTTACGTTCTATCAGCCGGCAAAGGCGTCGAGCAGAATTTACGGTCGCGAGGAAATATATGCAACCGATGACAGTATGCTCACGTGGTGGCAACCTGAACCTGACGATAAGGAAAAAAAGCTTGAAATTGACCTTGGCTCTCAAAAAGGGTATAACATAGAAGCTTGTCGGATTATATGGCGTGATATAGGGATGGAAACTCTTGACGGAATAAATCCGGGAGCGTTTCAGTATACGGTGGAATACTCGGAACCTGATTCGGATGAATGGAAAATGCTGATTGATGCATCCGATAACCAAAAAGATTTATGTATTGATTACCGTACCTTTCAAAAGGTTACTGCACGGAAAGTCCGTCTTACGGTTCTCGGCGCTCCAAAGGGAATAGAGCCCGGAGTTGTCAGCTTTACTGTATTTGGAAAATGTGCACATTAACAATGTAAATGACGGAGGAAATGTATTATGAAAACAGTAAAAGACAAATATCTCGTAGTAGGAGCAGATTTTGCAGGATTCCCGCTTAAGGAAGCAGTTGTTGCTCACCTCAAAGCAAAGGGCTGGAAGATAACGGATGTTGGCGTAAGAGAAGATTCCGACCCCAATGACACAGACCTTATGTTCCACAGAGTGGGGCTTCGCGTCGGCTCAATGATTTCCGAGGGAGAGTTTGAGCGCGCGCTTCTCTTCTGTGGTACGGGTATGGGAATACATATCGCGGCAAGCAAATGCCCGCATGTTCATGCAGGCGTTGTAGAGAGTGTTCCTGCAGCACTTCGCGCAATCACTGGCAACGGTGTAAACGTTCTTGCAATGGGTGCATTCTATGTTGCGCCGGCAATGGGATGCGATATTGCTGATGCATATCTTAATGCAGAGCTTGGCTCAGGTTATGAATGGTGGAAGAATTTCTACGAATTCCATAAGCTTGCGATAGATGAGCTTGAAGCATTTAATTATGAGGAATATAAGAAAAACGGCTTCAAGGTCAATAAGCTCGGCGATTTTCCGTTAAAGCTTGAAACAAAGCCGGAGTAAGGAGTATCAGCGTGAACAAAAACACAAAAGCCGCAGTGCTTTTTATAAATGGTCAATCCAACGCAACGGCACATCAGCAGTTTCTCGCGGAAAAGGATAAGGTGCTTGCACCGATGAAAAACGTATTCGGTCTTGACAGAAATCCGAACCAGTCCTTTGACATAACAGACGTTACGTGGAGCGGATGGACGAGTGCCGGCAAGAACCTCGGTGAAACGCAAGACCACACGGCAAGCCTTGCATATTTCGTTGCAAAGAGATGGCAAGCGGCGATAGATGCCGGCAAAAATCTGCCGAATCTTTATATCGTTCAGATTTCGGTAGGCAGTCAGGGAATAATCAACGGGATGTGGAACCGCGATAAAGACCCGATTGTAAAGCCCGGAATTCTCGGTGAGGCAGATATATCTCTTCTTCCTCTTGCACTCCATATAAATAAACTCGTTATGAAGAACCTGACCGATGCAGGCAAAAATCCCGAGGTCATCGGTTGGCACTGGCTTGGCTGCGAGCAGGAAGTATGGCATGAGGCATATCTCCGCGATGATTTCAAAGAGAGATATGATTATCACTTTGACAAAATGCGCGACTCTATGGGCGGAAACGTTCCGACATATCTGTACAAGATAGTAGTCCGCGGCGGACTTGAACGATATAATCTTCCGCTTGAAAGCGAGGGAATTATAAACGCAGAAATTGTCCGTCAGGCAGAACGGTTAGGCGCAAAGCTTGTTGAACCGCGTGATTGTCCGTATTGGGATGCAAGTGATAATCTTTGCTACGGAGTGCTTGCAAGTGACCGTGCACACTATGTACCGAAGGTGCAGGAATGGTTTGCTGATAAATTTATGGGTGAGATTTTAAAATGAAAATAATTGAAAAAATAGCGGCGAAAGCGCAGAATCCTGATAATCCGCGCCCGACAATAGCCTTTTTAGGTGACAGTGTTACCGAAGGCTGCTTTGAGCTTGTTCCGAGAAATAGTGGTGGATTTGATAATGTGTTTGACCGCGAGAACGTTTACCATAAAAAAGTTTCGGATATCCTTGGAATTCTTTTCCCGACAGTTCCGCTTAATATCATAAACGCAGGCATTGCGGGAACAAAAGCACCTTACGGTCTTTCACGCATTGAGCGTGATGTATTGTCGAAAAAACCTGACCTTACGGTTGTCTGTTTTGGTCTCAATGACTGTGAAAAAGAAGACGAGGGGATAGCCGAATACATTGAGAGATTGCGCGGTATTTTCCACCGTCTGAAAGAAGCGGGAAGCGAAATAATCTTTATGACGCCTTGTATGATGGCAGAAAATGTGAGCGAGACTATTCATCCGGTATTCATTGAGCTTGCTGAGAAACTTTCTGACAGACAACATCGTGGTGTGCTTGACCGCTATATGGATGCGGCAAGAACACTTTGTAAGGAAGAAAATATTCCCGTTTGTGATGTGTATGCAAAATGGAAGCGGATGGCGGAGCTTGGAGTTAACGTCACAGAGCTTTTGTCAAACAAATTAAACCATCCGACGCGGGAAATGCACAGTCTTTTTGCAATTTCGCTTGTTGAAACAATGATAGAGTAATATACAAAATTTACTATGAAAATGCTTTTTGTAATAAAATAAAAAAAATACTTGATTTTTCCTTGGATATATGATATGATATCATAGTTATAAAACGGGCGGTCCTCTGTCTGTATGTTTTTTTGAGGCAAGAACGTCTATGAAGAAAGGAGGAGTGCATCAATGGATCTTATCAAAAATTTGACTGACAGTCAGATTAAGAAGGATTTACCTGAGATAAACATTGGTGACACTGTTCGTGTCCATGTCCTTATCAAGGAAGGTAACCGTGAGCGTGTTCAGGTCTTCGAAGGAACAATAATTGCCAAGAAGCATGGCGGTATTCAGGAAACGGTTACAGTTCGTCGCTTGTCCTACGGCGTTGGCGTTGAAAAGGTTTTCCCGATTCACGCACCTCATGTTGTTAAGTTTGAGCTCGTTCGTAAGGGTAAAGTCAGACGTGCTAAGCTTTACTACCTGCGCGGCAGAGTCGGTAAGGCGGCTAAGGTCAAAGAAGATATCTAAAAGGAGAAGGGGAGGGCTTTTTGTCCTCCCCCTTTCACACTTCTCAAGGAGGAGCTTTTATGTCTGGAAATTTAAATATAAACGATGTTCCGGAGGAGAAAAACTCCGTTGCTGATATAAAAAATGAAATATTTGATTGGGTTCAGAATATTACATTTATTCTTGGTGCAATTGTTCTTATATTTATATTCTTATTCCGCATCGTAGGTGTCGATGGCGAGTCTATGATGCCAACGCTTCATCATAAGGACTGGCTTGTTATTTCTGATTTGTTCTATGAACCGAGTCAGGGGGATATTGTTGTTTTATCCAAAGATTCCTTCCTTGACGGAAAAATGATAGTAAAACGTGTTATAGCAACAGAAAACCAGACTGTGGATATTGACTTTGAAAAAGGCATTGTTTACGTTGACGGAAAAGAACTTACGGAACCGTATATCGCAGAACCGACCCACCGCAATATAAGCATGACATTTCCTGCCACTGTTCCCGATGATTGTGTGTTTGTTATGGGGGATAACCGTAATCACAGTGCTGACAGCCGTGACGCAAGTCTCGGTATGACTCATAAGTCTTGCATTTTAGGTCGGTTGCTTCTCAGAATATTACCGATATCTGCGTTTGGGACGGTAGAGTAACGACAGGAGGCGCAAAGATGGATATACAATGGTATCCGGGGCATATGACAAAAACTCGGCGTATGATTTCCGATAACCTTAAAATGGTGGATGCTGTTTGCGAAATTCTGGATGCGCGCATCCCTGTTTCAAGCAGAAACAACGACATTGTGGAGTTGTCGAAGGATAAGCCGCGGCTTATTGTGTTAAACCGTGTTGATTTAGCAGATGATGCAAAAACGAAAGAATGGGCGGCTTATTACCGAGCAAAGGGATATTCCGTGCTTGAAACCAACTCGAAAAACGGAGGAGGCGTTTCTGCGTTTCCGTCTGCGATAAAGCAGCTTCTTTCAGAAAAGCTTGAAAGCTACCGGCAAAAAGGCCAGGTTGGGAGAAGTGTAAGGGTAATGATATGCGGGGTTCCGAACGTCGGAAAATCTTCGTTTATTAATCGGGTTTCGGGACGCAACATTGCAAAGGCGGAAGACCGTCCGGGGGTTACGAGAGAAAAGCAGTGGATTCGGGTTGGGAACGGTATTGAACTGCTTGATACTCCGGGAATGCTCTGGCCTAAATTTGATGATAAGCGAACTGCTCTCAATCTTGCATTTACAGGTGCTATAAAAGATGATATACTTGATATAGAGACACTTGCATCTCTTTTTATGGAAGTTTTGTCCGAACGTTATGAGGACAATCTTTGCTCGAGATACAAAATATCCTGCAATTGCGAAGAACCCGGATATGATATACTTGAAAGAGCCGGAAAAGCCCGCGGCTTTTTGATTTCGGGAGGAGAAGTTAATACGGAACGTATGGCAAAAACGCTGCTTGACGAATTCAGAGCCGGAACGCTTGGTAAAATTACGCTTGAGAACATAGATGAAGCATCGCGCGCGCCTCTTGAAAAAATCACCCTGCGTGGAATGCTCTCTGAATAGCGGAGGATAAAAATGGAACGTGATTTGTGGCTTTATGAACGGGAATATATTTCCAAAGGCAAAAAGCTTGTTTGCGGTGTTGATGAGGCAGGGCGCGGTCCCCTTGCCGGACCGGTATTTGCTGCGGCTGTGATTCTGCCTGAAGGGCTGATTATAAAAGGTCTTGACGATTCCAAAAAACTCAGTGAAAAAAAGAGAGAAGCTCTTTTTGATGTGATATGTGAAAAAGCTGTTTCTTACGGTATTGCAACAGCTGATGAAAAAGAAATCGACCAAATCAATATATTGAATGCAGCGCTTCTTGCTATGAAGCGCGCGGTGGCAAAACTTACCGTCGCTCCCGATGTAATACTTGTAGATGGCAACAAAACGTTTGAAACCGACATACATATAAGAAGTCTGGTTAAAGGAGACAGCCTCTCGGCTAATATAGCTGCGGCTTCAATTCTTGCAAAAGTAAGCCGTGACAGATTTATGGCAAAGCTCGCAGAGCGTTATCCGGAATATATGTTTGAAAAGCATAAAGGCTATCCCACAAAGCTTCATTATGAGATGGTAGATGCGCACGGACTTTCGGATGTCCACCGAAAAACCTTCTTTAAAAAATATAAAGGAGGAATTCTTCTCTGATGAATACGCAGATTCTCGGTAAGTGGGGAGAAGTAAAGGCTGCAGAGTATCTCAGGAAAAAGAAGTACACGCTTATTGGCGTAAATTACAGAACCAGATTCGGCGAGATTGATTTGATTGCCGAAAATAAAGACACTGTTGTTTTTGTGGAAGTAAAACTTCGTAAAAATGATTCTTTCGGAAAGCCTGAGCAATTTGTAACAAAGTCAAAACAGCAAAAAATTAATTTATCGGCACGTGTGTGGCTTGCAAAAAATCGTACCGATAAAATCGTCAGATTTGACATTGTTGAAGTTTACGCACCGGATGGAATATCCGATAACTACACTATAAATCATATAGAAAACGCCTTTTACGGAAGTGCGTTTTAATCTATGGAGGAATACCAATGAACTATTTCAGTACACGTGATACTACGCTTTCTGTTTCTTCGGCAGAGGCAATTGTCAAAGGACTTAGCAATGATGGTGGTCTGTTCTGCCCTCAGAGAATACCGGTGCTTACCGATGAAGAAAAGAAATACCTGCTTGACGCCTCATACTGTGAGCGCGCAGCGTTTGTTCTCGGAAAATTCCTTAGTGATTTTTCGGAAGAAGAGCTTGCATCATTCTCCGAAAAAGCATACGGTGGGAATAAATTTGATTCCGATGCCGTTGCTCCGGTTCATATGCTTGAACCGAATCTCGGTATTCTTGAGCTTTGGCACGGTCCGACATGTGCATTTAAGGATATGGCGCTTCAGATGTTACCGCACCTGCTTTCTGCATCTCTGAAAAAGACCGGAGAAAAGCGCTGTGCCAGCATCCTTGTTGCAACATCGGGAGACACCGGAAAGGCGGCGCTTGAGGGCTTTGCCGATGTTGAAGGGACTAAAATTGCTGTGTTTTACCCCAAAGATGGTGTAAGTAAGATTCAGGAACGTCAGATGACAACTCAGGAAGGTGAAAATGTTTATGTTTCATCCGTTGTCGGCAATTTTGACGATGTCCAGTCCGCTATGAAAGAAATTTTCTCCGATGAAGAAATAAGAGGTAAAGCTTCTGAAAACGGATGCATTTTCTCATCTGCTAATTCTATCAATTGGGGAAGAGCGGTGCCTCAGATTGCTTATTATGTATCCGGTTATTTTGATTTGCTAAAAAATGGTGCTATCAGCGAAAACGATGAAATAAACGTATGTGTTCCTACCGGCAATTTCGGAAACATTCTTGCGGCGTTTTATGCAAGAGAAATGGGAATACCGATAAGAAAGTTTATATGTGCATCGAACTCTAACAATGTCCTTACCGACTTTTTCAACAGCGGTAAATATGATAAATGCAGACAGTTCCACGTAACTGCATCTCCGGCTATGGATATTCTGATATCGAGCAATCTTGAGCGTCTTATATTCAATATATCCGGAAATGATGATAAAACAGTAAAAAAATATATGACAAAACTGAAAACAGACGGGGCATATACTGTAAGTTCTGAGATTTTTGAAAAGATTTCGAACATCTTTTATGGTGGTTGCTGTGATGATTCGGAAACTCTTAAAACTATATCATCCGTATTCAGTGAGCACAACTATCTGATAGATACACATACTGCAGTAGGTGTTAATGTATATAATAAATATCGCAAAGAGACCGGAGATGAAACCGTAACGCTTCTTGCTTCAACTGCAAGTCCGTTTAAGTTTGCAGACAGTGTTTTGTCCGCTCTTGGAATTGATATAACGTCGGGTGGTGAAGAGTTTCTTCACATTTTGTCAAAGACAACCGGACAGAAAATTCCCGCACCTCTTGCAACTATTTTTGAAAAGGAAGAGCGTTTTGTAAACACAACAACCCGACCGGAACTTCCTGATGTTGTTCTTAAGTTTACGGAGGGCAATGTTTAATGGCGATTTATGCAATGGCTGATTTGCATTTGTCAAAATCCGTTAATAAGCCTATGGATGTGTTCGGTCCGTTGTGGCATGATTATGAAAATCGCATAGTTCAGGGTTTTAGTGATCTTACGGAAAATGATATTACTGTTATTCCGGGGGATATTTCGTGGGGGATGTCGTTGTCGGAATCCCTGCTTGATTTTAAGATGATTGATTCCTTGCCCGGGAAAAAAATCATTTCCAAAGGTAATCACGATTATTGGTGGGAAACAGCAACGAAAACAAAGCGTTTTTTTTCTGAAAACGGTATAACTTCGATCGGCATTCTTCATAATAATGCTTTTAAAATCAATGATGTTGCAATTTGCGGTACTCGTGGATGGTTTTATGAGGAAGAAAATGGGAGGAACCGGAAAATATATGACAGAGAAATCGGAAGACTTCGCAGGTCCCTTGAAGAAGGAGTAAAACTTGGCGCAAAGGAGCTTTTATGCTTTCTGCATTATCCACCGATCTGTACCGGATACGAGTGTGAAGAAATAACACAAATGCTCGAGAAGTTCGGTGTGAGTCGTTGCTTTTACGGGCATTTACATGGTTATGGACATAAAAGTGCGTTTTGCGGTCTGCATAAAAATGTAGAATATATTTTAATTTCTGCTGATTATCTGTCGTTCAATCCTTATTTTGTAGGTTAAAAGCAACAAAAAAACAAGAAAAACGGATTGAAAACTGGGTTAAAATAACAAAATAAATAAAATTTACTAAAAAATAAAAAAAAATGTGGAAAAATCGGAAAAAATCTGTTACAATAATTAGGTTATAACCGATTCGAAAGGAATGGTCTCAAATGAAGTTGAATTCAACAGAAAAACTCGAGAACGGAAAGGTGTGTCTCGAAATTAAGGTTGAGAAGCCTGAATTTGACGAAGCTATGCAGAAGGCATATCTCAAAAACAAATCCAAGATTACAGTTCCGGGCTTCCGTAAGGGCAAGGCTCCGCGCGCTATGATTGAGCGTATGTACGGCAAGGGTGTTTTCACCGAGGATGCTATCAATATTGCTTATCCGGATGCTTTCGAAGCTGCTGTAAAAGAAAGCGGATATGAGCCGGTTGACTATCCTGAGGTAGAGCTTGTAGATATAAACGAGGATGGTTTCACTGTAAAGGCAACTGTTTCCGTTAAGCCTGAGGTAAAGCTTGGTAAATATAAAGGGATTGAAGCTGCAAAGCCGTCCGCTTCTGTTACAAAGAAGGATATCGAAGCGGAGCTTAATGTAATGCTCGAGAGAAACGCTCGCCTTATTACAGTAGAGCGTGAGGCAAAGAACGGTGATACCGTCGTTATTGATTTTGAAGGTTTTGTTGACGGTGTTGCATTTGAGGGTGGAAAAAGCGAGAACCATAGCTTGAAGCTTGGTTCAAACCAGTTCATCCCCGGATTTGAGGATCAGCTTGTCGGTAAAAAAGCAAATGACAAGTGTGATGTAAACGTTACTTTCCCGAAGGAATATCATGCAGATGACCTTGCCGGCAAAGAGGCAGTATTTAAGGTTAAGGTACATGAAGTTAAGGAAACTGAGCTTCCGGTTGCAGATGATGAATTTGCAAAAGATGTTTCTGAGTTTGAAACACTTGATGAGCTTAAGAAGAGCATTGAGAAGAAACTTCGTGAAAGCCGTGAAAAAATGGCAAATGATGCTTTTGATGAAGTTCTCCTTAAAGAAGTTGTTAAAGGAATGACGGTTGAGCTTCCTGAGGTTATGATTGAAACTCAGCTTGACCAGATTGCAAACGACTTTGCACAACGTCTCCAGATGCAGGGAATTACGCTTGAGCAGTATCTTGAGATGATTCAGTCAAATATGGATGATTTCCGTAAAAACTTCCGTGAACAGGCACAGGAGCAGGTTAAATCCCGCCTTGCTCTTGAAGCTGTTTCCAAGGCAGAAGGCCTTGAGCCTACCGATGAAGATGTCGAGGCTGAATACAAGAAGCTTTCCGAGCAGTATGGAATGGAAATCGATAGAATCCGCGGATTCCTTCCGGCTGAGGCGATGAAGAGCGATCTTTATTCCATCAAGGCTCTTGCGTTTATCCGTGAGAATGCAATAGCAAAAGCTCCGGCAAAGAAAACTGCAACCAAGAAGACTGCAGAAAAAGCAGATGCTTCTGAGGAAAAGAAGCCTGCTGCAAAGAAGACAACAGCAAAAAAAGCTGAGGGAGAAGTGAAGACTTCAAAGAGTACCGCGAAGTCCACAACAAAGAAAGCTACTGCAAAAACAACAAAAAAAGCGGAAGATAAAGAATAATTTACCAAATTCTGAGCATAATATTAGTGTAGGATAGGCGGGAGGAGTTTATTTCCTCGCGCCTATCTTTAAAAATGAACAGGAGAGTGAAAATAATGAGTTT
>JAZLCV010000131.1:0-3214 GCA_045614365.1 Eubacteriales bacterium
CAACCTACTCCCTCACCTTCGCCCTATATCTCTTTTTACAGCAAAATAGAGCCACTCCGTCGCAACTCTACTGTCCGTAGAATCGCGGTGGAGTGGCTCATTTTTTCTCTTTTTCGCTATTTTTTGAGGAATTTTTCAAGGCTTTCAGGAAGCGGGGATGAAATATCAACCTCTCCCCCTCCAAACGGAAGCTCCATATGGAGTCTGTGAGAATGGAGTGCACAACGCCCCGGAAGGTCCGGATGTTCGCTGCCGTAAAGAAAATCTCCCACAAGCGGATGCCCGAGATGTGCCATATGCACGCGAATCTGATGCGTGCGCCCCGTAAGTGGAGTAACGCGCACAAGGCTCTTTCCTCCGAACTCCTCCACTACCTCATATCGAGTCACTGCATAGTCACCGTCATCACGCACCTCGCGCTCAATAACCGAGCCGTCTCGCCGACCTATCGGTGCACAAATCTCGCCGCTTTTCTCCGCAGGTCTTCCCTCAACTATCGCAAGATACTCGCGGTAAAACTCTCCGCTGTGCAAAAGCCGCGCGGCAAAGGTATGGGAATATGCATTTTTGGCAACTGCCATAACTCCGGAAACTCCGCGGTCAAGTCTGTTTATCGGTCTGAAAACAAACTTCTCTCCACGGCTTGTGTAATACCACATAACGATGTTACCCAGAGATGTTGAAAAATGCCCGTGTGACGGATGCACCGCAAGCGTTGCGGGCTTATTGAGAATGAGAATATCCTCATTTTCAAAAAGGATATCAAGCTCGCCCTCAGTCGGAACAACGTTGTCCGATCCGCGCTCTTCAGGCTCAATTATTACCTCAATGAGGTCTCCCTTATGTGCAACATCAATGGTATACACGCTTTTCCCATTTAATAGTATTCCGTTTTCAATACGCTTCATCCGCCGCAAAAGCATTTCGGAAACGCCAAAACGACGTTTTAAAATCTCGGAAAGCTTTTTGCCGTCATCCTTTTCATCCGCAATATGGCAGAGCTTACGGTTCATTAAAGCGGCTCCCTTCGCGTCTTAAAAATGCACCGATCGGAGTTTTGCACGGAAGCTTTACTTTTACCCGGATTTTCGCCTGACCTGCAGATTCTATTTCCTCGCCGTCAAGGGTAACCATCTTTTCAAAAATCACCTTCTGAGGCTCGGCCTTCGGCTGCATCAGCTCATATTCAACGCCGCGGACAAACTTGTTTTTCTGCTCAATTACGGCATTCCCTTCGTCATCACATTCAACAACCGTTGCGACAACATCCCATGTCCGGATATAGTTTGAAGTTTCTGCTCTCTGAATGTTTTTTTCACCAAAGTAGAAGCCCGTGCAATACTGACGGTGGCTGACCTTGTCCGCCTCAACGGTCCAAAAGCCGTCACGCTGCCATCCTTCCGGATTTTCGACATACGCATCAATTGCCATACGGTATGCATTTGTGACAGCGGCACAATAATACGAAGATTTAACTCTACCCTCAATTTTAAAGCTGTCAATTCCCGCCGCCATAAGCTCCGGAACATATTCTATCATACACATATCCTTTGAATTGAAGATATGTGTACTCTTTCCGTCTTCCTCAATCGGGAAATACTCGCCGGGGCGTTTTTCCTCCATAACGGCATAGCTCCAACGGCATGGCTGGGCACAGTTTCCGCGGTTGGCAGAACGGCCGGTAAGGTAATCCGAGAGCATGCATCTGCCGGAATAAGCCATACACATTGCGCCGTGAACAAAAGTTTCAATCGCGAGATTCTTATTCTTGTGCTCCATTATCTCACAAATCTCGGCAAGGCTTGCTTCACGTGCAAGGCATATACGGTTAGCACCCATCTCGTACCATGCATTTGCCGCCTCGGTATTGAGCACACTTGCCTGAGTGCTGATATGTATTTCGGCACGCGGTGCCCATTTCTGGGCAAGCTTCATACATCCAAGATCTGCAACGATAATTCCGTCAACGCCTATTCCGCCAAGCATCTCAAGGTAAGGCGGAAGCGCCGATATATCGTGATTACGCATCATTGTATTGCAGGTTACATACACTTTTACGCTGCTTTGGTGTGCAAGCGCTACTGCCTTTTCCATTTCCTCGTTGGTGAAATTCCCGGATGCCGTGCGCATACCAAACGTCTCACCGGCAAGATACACCGCATCTGCACCGTATAAAATTGCGGCGCGAAGCTTTTCCATATCCCCTGCCGGGGACAAAATTTCAGGTTTTTTCATAAGCTTATTCATATCCTTACGGGTTCAATTTCGGAGTTTTCAAATGCTCCTCATACGTCTTTGAGAACTTGTGTGTTCCGTCCCCCTGCAACGCGAAGAACAGATAATCTGTTTCATTCGGGTAGAGGGAAGCCTCTATCGCATCAAGTCCCGGATTTGATATCGGTCCGGGCGGCAGACCTTTGTATTTGTATGTGTTATACTTATTGTCAATCTTTGTGTCTGCGATACTTATTACCGCTTTTCGCTTACCGAGAACATACTGCACCGTCGCGCATGATTCAAGATACGGATATGTCGTATTTTTCAGACGGTTGTGAAAAACAGAAGCGATATTTTCTCTGTCCTTTGCCGTTGCCTCGCGCTCTACAATCGACGCAAACGTAATAAGCTCGTGCATACTCATTCCAAGCTCACGCGTGCGCTCTTTCATTTCGTCGTTGAATTTCACATTGAAGTTATCAAGGAATCTTTTAATGACCCGTGCGGGGTCATCATTTTTGTAAAATTCGTACGTATCAGGGAACATATATCCCTCAAGACGGTTTGATTTTCCGAGAGGAAGGTCTTCTAAAAACGCATAATTAAAGTCCGTATTAGCCACGGCATCTTCAAATGCAGTGCGGTCACACACGCCTTTTTCCGCAAGAAGTTCTGCAATCTGCGACACTTCATATCCCTCGGGGATTGTAACCATTACGGTATTCAGCGCACCTTTTTTGCTTGTAAGTCTTCTGAGCATCGCGCGGTAATCCATATTGGAGTTTATCTTATATTCTCCCGGCGGATAAGTTGCACCGCGCTTGGTCATGGATGCAAACATAGAAAAAAGCACTTTATGGTCTATAACATCGTTCTTTTTTAGTATTTTTGCAACATCTCCGTGGCTTGCACCCTCGGGAATTTCAACGATAACTTCATAATCCGGTCTTGCCAATGCTAAAAGCTCATTGACCGACATTATTATCCACGCAGAAAG
>JAZLCV010000132.1:0-8448 GCA_045614365.1 Eubacteriales bacterium
CGGATTTCTCCCCCGGAAGTACTTGCAAAAGAAATTCCATGTGATATAATAGCAGATAAGGACGGCGTTATATGCGACATCACGGTGAAGACGGGAACACCTGAGGTGGTTCGCGGCGACACGGTAATAAAAGGGCAAATTCTTGCAAGCGGGTATATGACGGGACGCGCAGGAAGTACCGTACTTACACATGCAGATGCGGAGATAAAGGTGCGGACTTGGAGAAAAAAGAGCGCGCGTATGCAGAAAACATATGACGAAAAGTTGTATACGGGCAATGAAAAAGAGCTGTATACAATAATTTTATGCGGAAAGAGAATAAAATTATATTTAAACAGTGGAATTTCATATGCAAAGTGTGATAAAATAATAGAAAAGACCGACCTTGTCCTTTTTGACGGAGTCACCCTTCCGGTTTCCTTGGAGAAGGCAAAGTATCGCGAATACAAAACTGAGACGACACAGATGTCTGCCGGGACCGCGTATGATACCCTGGGGGAAGGCTTGCATCTTATACTTGACATTCCGGAGGATGGTGAGGTTGTGAATGCAGAGCTTGCCACATCCGAAGATGAGCGCTTTGCGTATGCATCCATAATTGCGGAGTGTATTGAAAAAACAGGAGAAGAAAGAGAAATACTGAGGTGATTTAAAACAACATGGTAGAACGGACGATAAACATTGAAAGGCTTGAACAGATGACTGATATTTTCGGCTCATTTGACGAAAACATAGGGATTTTAGAGCGCGAGCTTGGTGTAACGGTATTAAACCGCAATACCGAACTTAAGGTTGTGGGTGACGAGGCTCGTGCGGACCGCGCGGTGCGGGTTATCGAAAGCCTGCTTGTCCTTTCCTCCCGCGGTGAGGGGATAAACGAGCAGAACATCCGATATGTAATCGGTCTTGTTGAGGATAATAAGGAAGGGCAGATAGCGGAGCTTTCGCGGGATGTCATTTGCATCACGGTGAAAGGAAAGCCGATAAAACCGAAAACAATCGGTCAGCGTGATTATATAAACGCGATTCAGAACAATACGGTCACGCTCGGTGTAGGTCCTGCCGGTACAGGCAAAACGTATCTTGCGGTTGCCGCGGCGGTGAATGCTTTCCGCGAAAAGAAGGTGAACCGTATAATCCTCACCCGACCGGCGATAGAAGCGGGAGAAAAGCTTGGATTTTTGCCGGGCGATTTACAGAGCAAGGTTGACCCGTATCTCCGTCCGCTGTATGACGGCTTGTATGATATGATAGGGCCTGAGGCATTCCAGCGGTATATGGAGCGCGGAACGATTGAGGTTGCACCGCTTGCATATATGCGAGGAAGAACGCTTGACGATTCGTTTATTATTCTTGACGAAGCGCAGAATACCACGCCCGAGCAGATGAAGATGTTCTTGACGCGCCTTGGATTCAATTCAAAGGCAGTAATTACCGGAGACATAACGCAGATAGACCTGCCGGACGGCAAAAGCTCAGGACTTCGTGATGCTATGCGCGTGCTGGACGGAATTGAGGATGTTGCCATGTGTATGCTCTCTTCAAAGGACGTTGTGCGTCACGTGCTTGTCCAGAGAATAATAAATGCTTATGAGAAGCGCGACCGCGAAAGAGAAAAGAAATTACAGCAGATAAGGAAGGATAATAAAAATGGCAGAGCATAGTATAACAGTTGTAAACGATACACCAAACGAAGAGCTTGAAGCGCTCATAACGCGCGTTGTAAACGGTGTGCTTGATGCAGAAAACGTAGAGCAAAACTGTGACGTTTGCGTTATGATAACCGATGATGAAAATATCCATGAATTAAATCTTGAGCATCGCGGCGTTGACCGCCCGACGGATGTTCTCTCGTTTCCGATGCTTGAGCTTACTCCGGGACAGAAAATAGAGGTAAACCCGCTTGAGATTGACGAATCAACCGGTGCGGTTATGCTTGGTGATATCGTTATTTCCGAAGACCGCGCACGTGCGCAGGCGCAGGAGTACGGACACAGCGAGGAGCGGGAGTTTGCATTTCTTACCGCTCATGGAATGCTCCATCTTCTCGGATATGACCACGAGAAGGGCGAGGAGGACGAAAAGCTTCATTTTTCGCGTCAGGAAGAGATTCTTTCAGATCTTGGTATCGGCAGATAAAAGAGAACAGATAAGGAATGATTACACATATGAAGCATGAGATTAAAAATCTCGGGAAAAGCTTTAAAAACGCCGCTCGGGGTCTGCTTGCCGTAACACGCAACGAGCGCAATTTCAGAATACATATAGTTATGATGCTATACGTCATTTTCTTTTCGGTAATCGGCCGTGCGGAAAAGGGCGATGTTGCAAGCTTTGTGCTTTGCTTTGGAATTATGCTCTCGGCAGAGCTTATAAACACGGCGCTTGAGCTTTTGTGTGATGAGGTTACGGAGCAGTACAGCGAGAAAATCCGCGATGTAAAGGATATTGCGGCGGGAGCAGTGCTTGTGTCGGCAATCGCTTCGGCGGTTGTCGGATTGATGACGTTTTTAAGCTCCGACGTATTCGGGAATGTTATGACGTGCTTTTCAAAACACGTGTGGGTGCTTGTGGCGTTTATCCTGTCGATTCCGCTTGCGGTTTTATTTATTTTAAGAAGAGGAAAGTCTGAATAAATTCAGACAGAGAATAGATAATAGAAAAGGAACAAAATGCTTTGCATTTTGAATTTGCAATATACTGTTTTGTGCCTTGAACGTAGTGAAAGGTATGGGCTAAAAGTGAAAAAAGGGAATATACATACCGTTGAGATAACGGCGTACACCTCCGAGGGCGCAGGCATTGCGCGCATAGACGGAATGGCGGTTTTTGTTCCGCTTTCCCTGCGTGGCGAGGTGTGCGAAATAATGATTTTAAAGGTTGAGAAAAGCTTTGCTTATGCAAAGCTTATTCGTGTTGTAAATCCATCACCGGAACGGAGAGTAAGCGAATGTGAATATTATCCAAAATGCGGCGGATGCACAATGTGGCATATGTCGTATGAGGAAGAGCTTCGCGTAAAGGAAGAGCACGTGCGCTCGTGCATAGAGCGTATTGCAAAGCTTTCCGCACCGGTGCTTCCGATAATCGGTGCGGAGAATAAACACCGCTACCGCAATAAGGCGCAGTTCCCGGTCGGAAAGGATGCAACAAGCGGATTTTATCGTCCGCGAAGCCACGATATTGTGCCGTCGGAAACCTGTCTTATCCAGAGCGAAGTTGCGGATAAAATCCGCTTTGAGGTACATAAGTGGCAGAAAATGTGCAATATTTCGTCATATGACGAAAAGAGCGGGAAGGGCGTTTTGCGCCATATCTACGTCCGTAACGGAAAGGGCGGAGCGTTGCTGTGTCTTGTGGCAACAGAGAAACCGAAAAATACGGACAAGCTTATAGCGCATATAACGGAGAATTGCTCTGAGATTTGCGGGATTGTGCTGAACATCAACAAAGAAAAAACGAATGTGATTCTCGGTAATAAATACATAAAGTTGTGGGGGAAAACTGCGCTTTCCGATGAGCTTTGCGGAAGTGACTTTTCAATTTCACCTGCCGCGTTTTATCAGGTAAATCACGCACAGACGGAAAAGCTTTATGATATTGCAACCTCGCTTGCACTACGGAACGGCGCAAAAACTGCGCTTGACCTTTACTGCGGAATAGGAACGATAACCTTGAAGCTTGCAAAATCCATAGAGCGCGTAATCGGCGTTGAGGTTGTTCCACAGGCTATAGAGGATGCAAAGAAAAATGCAGAGATAAACGGAATAAAAAATGCAGAGTTTATTTGTGCCGATGCGGGTGAGGCGGCGCAGATGCTTGCATTGCGCGGGGAAAAGCCGGATGCGATAGTTGTCGACCCGCCACGAAAAGGGCTTTCACCCGAGGTTATAACGGAAATAAAGCGGATGAGTCCTGAAACAGTCGTCTACGTCTCCTGCGACCCCGCAACGCTTGCACGGGATCTGAAAGTTTTTGAAGAAGACGGAAGTCATAAGGTAATTTCCGTTCAACCCGTAGACATGTTCCCGAGAACGAAGCATGTGGAGTGCTGTGTGCTACTATGTCGGGAGGAAGAATAGATTAATTAAGGAAGTGGTATTTATGAGCATATTCAAAGTAATTACAAATAAGCTGTATTATCTTGCCCAATTGCGGTTTGATAAAAACAGCTATGATGAACAATCAACTGTAAATAACTTATCCAGTAACCATAATGTATTAACAAAAAAAGAAAAAGTTGATTTTAAAAATTCAAGAGTGTTTCAAGAAGTTATTGAAACATTCAAAAACACTCCAATTAACACGATATTTTCTCGTTCAGAAATAATTGACATGGTAACAACAAAATACAATCGCAACCCCACAAGCATAGTTCCAAGTGATTACTGTTACAATAGACTAAATAATGGAATTAATTACGAGAAATACTTGCATTTATTTGAGTATACTGATGATAAAAATTATAAGTATTTGGGACTTAATTACCCATATAGCGGAAAAATATTACATAAACCTAAAGGCGGTTTTGAAGTTGTTGTGGGAGAATTGAAAAATGGTGTTTTAACATCATACAATTCAGAAAAAGTGTACGATTTAAAAACAACTGAAAAGAAAACTATCAATGAATATGTCCACACAACGAAACGTGACATTCCCGTAAGTTTAAGATATAAAATAATGAAAAGAGATAACTTTAAATGTTGTATATGCGGTTCATCTCCCGCAAAGGACCCGTCTGTTGAATTACATATTGACCATATCATGCCATGGTCAAAAGGCGGAGAAACGGTAGAATCAAACTTACAGACTTTGTGTTCAAAATGTAATTTAGGCAAAAGTAATAGACCATAAATATGATACTGTCGCAGACATCACACAATACATGTGGAAAGCGTTGTGCTACTCTGTCGGGAGGAAATTAAATGAAATCATTAGATATAG
The DNA here is from genome assembly GCA_045614365.1 of Eubacteriales bacterium. GTDB lineage: Bacteria > Bacillota > Clostridia > Oscillospirales > JAAYXM01 > SIG480. Next base: position 4,945 of record JAZLCV010000132.1, read on the forward strand.
GGTACATAAATAAAAACAATCAGAAAAATTTAGGATATAGAGGAAAGTCTGAAACACATTATAATCAAAGATTTTTTGAAATGGAATGTTTGGACTGCGGACATAAATATTTGGCTAATGGTTGTGATGTTTGGTTAAGAAAATGTCCTGTTTGCCAACATAGGAAAAAGTAAATTAAGGAGAAGAAATATGTTTTGTAGAAAATGCGGAAAACAAATACTTGATGATAGTAACTTTTGCCAATATTGTGGTGTGGCAGTTAGAGAGATTCAAGAAACACCAATAGATAAAATAATTATATTATCTGAACAAGAGGCGAAAAATGGTATAGAAAAAGAAATCGAATTAGATGGCATCGAGAAACCTCTAAAAATGTTGTTCCCCCAAAACACCGTTCATGAACAAGTATTTCGCTTACATAAAGTAAAAATGATTAACGACGAGGGAAAGAAAATAAAAAAGATGTCTATATTAAAATAGAAATTACGAACTAAAATGTGTAGTCATACTGTCGCAGACTACACACAACACATGTGCAGAGTGTCGTGCGACTATGTCGGGAAAAGTTAAATATAATGGAGGAATAAAAAATGAACAACAAAAATAATATATTCATAATGGGTGACAGCTACTCGACTTATGAGGGGTATATTCCGGAGGGATATCTTTTCTATTACAGCGATGGAAGAAAAGATGCCCCGGTTGTCGGTGGTGTGGAAAAAACGTGGTGGAGCATCTTTTCAAATGAAAACAATCTTAATATAATACTCAATGACAGCTTTTCAGGCTCTACAATATGCAATACCGTGCGTGAAGGATATGCGCTCAGTTCATCGTTTGCCAACAGAATTGATAAATATATTGCTGACGGATTTTTCGCTGAAAACAAAATAGACACAATGTTTATATTTGGAGGAACAAACGATTCGTGGATAGATGCTCCTGTCGGGGAGCTCAAGTATGCAGATTGGACTGCAGAGGATTTAAAGTGTGTGCTGTCTGCATTTTGCTATCTGCTTGACAGAGCAAAGCAAGCCGTTGAAAATGTAATTGTTATCATAAACACGGACCTGAAAGAAGAAATCACAAATGGCTTTGTAGAAGCCAGTGAAAAGCTTGGTGTGACGTTCCTGCGCCTTAAAGATATTGATAAAGAAAACGGGCATCCCACAGAGCTCGGAATGAAGCAGATTTCTGAACAAGTTACGGAATGCTTCCGTAAAAATACAGCAGTATGAAGCTTTATTTTGCCCCGCTTGAGGGGATAACGACATATACATACAGAAATACGCACGCGGAATTTTTCGGCGGTGTGGATACATATTTTTCACCGTTCATCAATCCGAGCGAGCAGGAAAAGGTGAGCCGTAAAGGAATGCGCGATATCCTGCCGGAGAATAACCGCGTGGAAAGCCTGCGCGTGCAGGTGCTGACGAGCAACGCAGAGTCTTTTCTCAAGTTCTGTGAAAAGATAAAGCCTCTCGGCTATCGTGAGGTTGATATAAACATCGGCTGCCCTGCGGGGACGGTTGTGCGCAAAGGGCGCGGTTCGGGTTTCTTACAGTTTCCGGATGCAATTGATACTTTTCTTGCGGAAATATATGCAAAAAGCGATATGAAGATATCGGTAAAAACAAGAACGGGATATTCCTCGCATGATGAGTTTTCGCGCCTTTTAGAAATATACAACAGCCATCCGCTTTATGAACTGACGGTTCACCCGCGAACGCGGGAGCAGCTTTACAGCGGACAGGCGGATGTTGATGTGTTTGCAAAAGCATACGAAACAGCGAAAAATCCTATTTGTTATAACGGAGATATACGCACGGTGGATGATTTTGAGAGAATAAGAAACCGGTTTCCGAATCTTTCCGGCGTGATGCTCGGGCGCGGTGCTGTTATGAATCCTGCGCTCTTCCGTGAGATACGCAGAGGGGAGAGGCTTCGTACAGAAGAGCTTGTGGAGTTTTCAAAGGTGCTTATCGAGCGATACCGCGAGATTTTAGGCTCGGATGTGTTTACATTGCACAAGCTTAAGGAAATATGGATTTACGTGATGTGGAACTTTCCTGATGAAAAGCGCACTGCAAAGGCAATAAAAAAGGCAACAACGGTACCGGAATTTATCTCTGCGATATCGTCCTTGCCGGAAATTAAGTGACTCTGATAAAACAGAACATACCGGACAAACAGAATGTCCCAAGGTTTTTACTGCTTTGGGGACTGTTTGCCCGGTATGTTTTTATACCTTACTCGAAATTTTAAATTCCGTCGGTGTCATACCTGTTTTTGCTTTGAAAACGCGTGAGAAATAATGAATTGACGAATAACCCAGAAGCTCCGCTATGTCGGAGATAGAAAGATTTCCCTCATTTATCAGAATTTTTGCACGTTCAAGCTTTAAGTGGGTATAGTAATCCATAATAGAATAACCCGTGTTCTTTTTAAAGAGTGCTTTCAGGTGACTTTTGCTGAACAGCACGCCGGCGCACACTTCGTCGAGAGTTGTTGTTCCGTAAATTTTCTCTGTAAGCGCTTTTATTATTGAATCCGTTATAAGACGGTCGTTACGGCTTCCTGCCGCCGCGCTTTTTCGTGCCTGACGGTCGATGGTTCCCTCGCTCTGCATAAGAAGAATAAGAAGCTCTTCAAGGCGTAGCTTCAAAAGCTGAAGATTTCCGCGTGCGGCATCCTGACGGGGATTTAATTTTTTCTGATACAGAATATCCGGCGGGTCGGTAAAGGTCTCCGAGCCGAGCTTTAAGAGACTTTCTATAAGCTTCTTTTCTTCGTCGGAAAGCGACATCATACGCTTTTCAAAGAAGCGCATTGCGGGGTTTTTGCATACAAACGAGATTATAACCACCTCGGCACTGCTTCCGTTTGCCCAGATGTTGTGATATTCGTTGGGAAGATGGAAAATTATCTCGCCGCTTCCGAGCGTATAACCCGTGCTTCCTGCCATAACGCCGACACTTCCGCGGCGTATATAGGCAAGCTCCCAGAAATCGTGGCTCTCTCCCGTGAACAGAAAATCGGGCGTATAATTAAAATCGTGCAGCGTTACAATATGCGAAATGTCAAGCTCGCAACGCAGCGGGGTGGGGATGAATTCGTCCATGGAAATTCCTCCTTAAAAACGGTATTGTCCGAAAGTGCAAATCAAACATCACATAATATAAAGACAAATTAAAGTTTCTTAATTATAATATACACAAATAAAGCATTTTTTGCAAGAGGAGAATGTGAAAATGAGCGGAATAAAAATATCCAACCCGTCAAGACTTTGCCTCTTCGGAGAGCATCAGGATTATCTCGGCCTCGAGGTTGTTGCGGTTGCAATCAATCTCCGTTTCTCTGCGGAAATAACTCCGCGTGAGGACAGCATCATAAAAATCAAAATTCGCGATGAAAAGCTCGATGCTCTCAACGTTGAGAACACAGAGGGCCTCTATCAGGAATATCTCACGGATATTTCAAAGGAGATCAAATATGACAGCGATG
>JAZLCV010000133.1:0-9605 GCA_045614365.1 Eubacteriales bacterium
ACGTTTTTACGGAGTGTTTCACCTGTTACCCTGACTTCTCCGCTATTTTCATCAGCAACAAGCTTATCGGTGAGGTTAAACTTTTCTGCCTTTTCTGATAAATACTCTATGACCTGCGGGTCATCATAAAGCTCAAAGAAAGCATCATATGCCGTAGCGAACATTCCGGCGAAATCCCCGGCTTCCCAAATATTACCAATGATTTTACCGCAGCCGGAGCCACCGGTATTCTGATAAGTTACGATACCCAGTTCCTTATCGTAACCGAACTCACGCATATCGTAGCTCGGATAAAAATCCGCTATTCTGTCCAGCAGAATTACGCCCGCTCTGCCATATTTTTCATCACCGGTATACAGATATGCATCGCGGAAGCTCTGTACTGCATCACGGATAACCGGAACAGACATTTTTCCGCCTGACGGCGAATCCCAGAGCGCAATATGTGCAAAGGTTGAAATATAGGAATGAACCTCCGGAACGCCATTATCATACATATATCTCGTCCCGTCAAGCTTTTTCGGCATATATCCGAGACCGTCGTCTACTCCCCAACCGTCAACAGTTTCACCCGATCGAAGTCCTTTTCCGGCGTTCAACGTTACATTAACACCAGGCTTTCCTCCGTTTGCTACGGTTACCTGATCACCTATTTCCGGATATAGAACGTTTTTCAGATAGTCCGTCTGTCCGTTTGTTTCCTGCTTAACCTTTTCATTAAGCTCATGCGCAAGCTCTACATTATAAACACCGTAGTTATTCTCTGTTACAAGCTCGTAAAGGCTTTCAAAGTCGTTTGACGGGAAAAGACGTTTGCAGTCCGGACACTGAATCTTCCACGGACGGTTCAGTGCATCTGTCTGCCATGGATATTTGTTGTAGCTGTAGATATTCTCCCCGCAATAACGGCAATAGAACATATCGGGATCATCGAAGAAGCCGACGAGATATCCTCTCGGAATATCCTGTGAATGAACCATCCCGTAAAGGAAATCCAGATGAGGCAGATATTTATCCGCTTCTGCAAGTACAGCTTTCTTCTCATCCTTTGCCCATTTATACTTATTTATGTTCTCACGCGCCGCTTCTATTTTATTATCGGTATAATATGTTGCTTTTATCTTGCCGTGACGGACGGAGACATTAAGCGTTCCGGTAATTGTTATTTCATCAATCGTGAGCGTTGCGCTGATTTTCGCACTTCCCTGCTTGAGCGGTGTCATATATCCGTTTTCATCAACCGAGACAACGCTTTCATCCGAGCTATGATAAAGGATTTCCGTTCCGGCAGGGATAACCATCTCATCACCGAGGTTATCAAGCGCTTTTACCGCCAACAAACTGCCTTCTCCGTTCGGCGCCATTACTGTTTTTTCTGCTGTAAGCGAAACGGTTGTAAATCCCTTTGGCGTTACGGTTATTGTGGCAGTCGGATTGAAGGTATAATCACCATAAGTTACATTTGCTGTAACGGTTGCTGTTCCTTCTCCTACTGCTTCAAGCTTTCCATTCTCAGCAATCTTAACAACAGATGAATCACTGCTTGAAAGAGTGTATTTCTTTTCATCGTTCACAATAAAGCCGCGGTCAAGCCCGAGGGTGTAGGTATCACCCGTTGACATCAGCGCCGTAACGGTTGCGTCAATCACTGAACCGAACGGAACTGTTGCTTTTCCTACGTCAAGCGTAGCTGACTGAGGAACCGGAGCTTTCTCACCGATATAGTCAAGAGTTATACGAGCGGGATAATGATATTTTCCCGCTGTCGTTCCACGCATGGTAAAGGTGTTAAGTCCTTTTTTTAAATATACAGGATTTAACACTACTGTAAAATTCGCGTTACTGTCATCATCGGGCGATGAAAAATCACATACGCCGGAATATTCATCATTTACATAAATGATCGCTTTTCCTCCGGAAGCTCGTCTTGCTCCTACAAACGATATGTCGTACCAGCCTTCATAATCCACAAGCAGATCAAGTGTTAAATCGCTCTCGATTGTGTTTGCCGCCTCTGTCCTGAACTGAATTGCATGAGCAAGGAAACGGAGCCTTCCAAAGGTTCCTGCTTCACCCTCTGCAATTCGAGTGGGAGAGGTTTTTTCGCGATTTACCTGCCATCCGTATTTTTCAACAGTAGCATTGAGAATAGATGTATTGGTAACGTGAATACGGAAATCAAATATTTTTCGCTTTGCCTGCCCCTGAAGAACCTTTACGGTATGCTCGGTAGTCAGCGGTTCACCATCAGGATTTTCAACAGTAAGAACAACAACCACTTCACCCTCTGCAAGCCCTTCAACAGTTCCGTCCTCAGACACAAGGAGAATTCGCTCGTCTTCCGGATTTTTAAGAGCAAAGGAATATTCGTGCCCTGTCATGTCAGCCTTTGAGCCGCTTTCATGATACGCACCGGCAGTAAGCTTTGCCGTAAAACCGACATCCACCTTTTCTGCACCGTCTATATATGCAGAAGAAAGTGGGGTGTCATCCGTTACGGTTATTTTAACAGACGATTTTGCCATATATCCGCCAAGACTTGCGTATACGAAAATTTCTGCTGTTCCCGGATTATTAGCTGTGATTACACCATCCTGAGAGACGGATACAACGGTTGGATTCTTACTCTCATAATAAAGCGTTATTCCGGTTCCGTCATACTTTGAACGGTCAGTGTTGAAATACTCAATTTTAATTTCCGAGTTATCACCGGTTGAAAGCTCAGTATCCGAAGAAAGCTCTATGCTTTCAAACCTCACCTCAAGACCTTCAAGGTGAACCGGAATTACGCCGCGCTGCGTTACATTGCCAAGGGTGATATCTGCGTAAATTTCACAGTCACCGTCGGAAACTGCCGTAATTACACCATTTTCATCAACCTTTGCGACTACGGGGTCAGACGAGGAATAATTCACCTTGATTTCCTTACCGATATTACCTCCGACTATCGCATTGCCGGTGTTTGACATCGGAACAGCTGTTGTTTCAAACGTGTCATACGTTTTTGCATTTTCAAAGGTTCCCGCAAATTTGAAGTCAACACTTTCAAAAGCGACCTCACGCAAAGCAAGATGAGAAACAAAGAAATCATATCCGTAAGGCGCAGCCGCAATACTTGCCTGAACCTTACTTCTTTCAACTACCGGTTCATCCCAGTTTGCATAGAAGGGACCTACGGTGAAGGATGTCCACGGGAAAGCACCCTCTGCAGCTTCGAACGGGTAGCGGTCTATCCGGTCATTTTCGATTTCCAAGCCATCCGAGACCTTATAAATCTGCTGTCTTATCTGAATTTTCGGAACAACAACTGCGTTTTCGAGCTTTACAAATCCGGAATACTCATAGATTTTTCCGTTTTCAAGCAAGGTGGCATTTGAGGGGGTTGTTCCGTTTTCTATTCTGAAAACGCGGCTGGTTTTACCTGTGGTGGACGGAGTATCGTCAACAGTTGCTTTAACTACATTTGTTTTCTTACCTGTTATATCGGAAACGATATTTTTGAGGAATGTATATGTATATATATCATCATCAAGGTTTTTCCCCGCGTTCCACAAGGTTTCTCCCTTAGTCGACGCGCCCGGCTGTTCTCCCGCGATGTATACATTGTTTTCAAAATCGCCGTGGCGGACGCCGTCACGCGTGAAAAGGTTTTCGCTGACAACTGCAGCAGTAATCGTTGTTTTAACCTCATTGCCGTCAAGCTTCGCAATTACGGTGATATCCGTTTTGCCAAGCTTTTTACCTGTAAAGGTTCCGTCCTTTTCAGACATAACACTCTTATCTGATATTTCATATTTGTATTCAATGCCGTCACCGAGGAGGTTTCCATTTCCGTCGGTGATTTTAAGGCGTGAAAACGTTCCAAGCTCTACCCCGCCAAGAGGGAATGATGCAGCTATGCTTTCCGGAAGCTCCGTTGCAACAAACCGCTCTTTTACCAAAAGCTGCGCTGTGCCGGAAACAGAGAAATCTTCCCCCTTGATATTCACATTAATATTCGCCATTCCGGGACGCTTTGCGAAAATCTCGCCCGTTACCGGATCAACCTCTGCAACCTTTTCGTTGTCGCTTTTATAGGAAATCTCTGCATTTTCATACGAACACGCCGCACCTTTTGCATCAAAGGTTTTTATGTTCGTGTATACATATGTGTCTGTTGTTACTTCAGTTTCCGAAAGCGTAAGTTCAGCACTCGCGATAGGAAGAATAGGCATGAGGGTGATTTTGGATACATAGTTACGTGCCGCCTCTACTCCCTTGCTTTTTTCACTCGGCAGGAAAAGAAGCAGATATTCGCCTTTATTAAGGCTCTTATTTTTCGCTTCAAGCGAAGCTGTGCCGTTTGTGGCATATTCTCCGAGATATTCAGAGACCGCTTTCAATTTCCCGATATCAGAAGGCCCGTAGAATGAATTCTTTTCGACCTCCGAAAGATACACATCCGCAACGCCTCCGCTATTATGCGTGCTTCCGTCGCTGATTTTCATGTTAAATCTACCGGTGTTCGGAACAAAAATACGCAACGCAAAATACGGTGCAACATTTTTAGCAGTTGAGGTATCTGTATATCCGTTGTCAAAATATGCAGAATTCAAAAAATCTATTCTTAAGCGATTGTCATCTATGCGCTGTGAACCATAGTGAGAGTCCGGTTTCTCTTTGTATTCAAGACTCCACGGCGCGGTATTTGCAAAAATCTGATTGTCCCATTTTGCCTGAGTAAGGTCTTTTATCATATTTCCGTCGAGAGTGAGCTTAGAAGAATCAAACGCCGAGAGCTTGATGTTATATACAATATTCTCAGTTTCATCGACGGTATATGACGTGTAATCGACAGGCGGTTCAACAGGACTAAGGCGAATTTCGGAAATATAATTTCTTGCCTTTGCTGCCTCCTTATCTTTGCTTGCCGCGTTAGGAGTTAAAAGAACAATATATTCCCCCTTTTGTAAGCTCAAACCGGATTTTGAGAGCAACGGAGAAGTGAGTGCTGAGCTATATTCCCCCAAAGGCTCTGCGGAAGTTTTTAATGCAGCAATATCAGAAGGCGCATAAAAATTTTTTTCAGTCTTTGCGAGGTAGACATCTGCAATTCCTCCATTTGTACCACCGGAGCTAACACTGCTGATACAAAAATTATATGTACCATCATTCGGAACATATATTCTTATCGCTATATACGGTGCAACATCTTCCTTGGTAGATTCTGCACTGTATCCGTTCGCGTAATACGCTTTATTATTAAAATCAATTCTTAAATATTTTTCTGCAACGCGGTTTGATGTTCCATGAGAGTTAAGACGTGCATAATCGAGTGCCCACGGAGCATTACTTTCCGAGAGCTGCATCATCTTCTTTCCCTCAGAATTCGCAGCGTCCCAATGAACAAAGGCAAGTCCTTTGCTAAGTATCTTCGTTCCATCATAGTAATCCTTCTTATTTGTTTCAGCATCTGCAACCATCTCCCCGAGAGCATCTGCGTCAAATGCACCGGTAGTAAGATTATACACCATATCCTTTGTCGGATCATGCTTATATTCCGGCGCTGCGGCGAAGATCTGCACAGCCGGAAAACATGATATACACATTATAATTGCGGTGATAAGTGAAATAATACGTTTCATTTGTTTTTCCTCCTTAAAATAACGTATTGATTTGATAATGCAACTAAAACGGATTGGTATTGTGCGATACACAATACCACAGGGGTACCCCTGTGAGGTTTTACAATATTTCTGTAATATAATTATATCAAAACGCGCAAAAGCGCGCAATATCTTCAGGTTACAAGATCGGGCGAGATTTTGTGGTAATATTTTCAAATAAATTTTTGCCCACGTTTGTACTTGAAAATGTGAATAATTTATGATATCATAAAAATATGAAAACAAGAAAGGAGAAAAGATATATGCAGGTGTTACAGCCTTTTATAGAGCAAATTGCTCCCGATTTGCATGTCAACAATTTTTTCCAAAAGACGGCACCGTTGCGTTTCGGAAAGATAGTTGACCACCGTATTTCTCAGGCACACTGGCACTGTCATCCTCAGATATGGTATACCGTCCGAGGTTCATACCGGCACACTATCTGTGGCGAAACCGTTATCCAAACACCTGGCTCGCTTGCCATCATTCCTCCTTTTTCTCCCCATTCAATAGATTCTGCAGAATCCAATCTCGACGAAACAGAGGTATACAGCATCCTTTTCCCTAATGATGCCTTTGAGAAAAATCTGCTTCCCGTTTTACCAATTAATTATTCAAGCGTTGTTTTTGAAAAATTTCTTCTCACGCCATTTTCAAGGCTTGACGGCAAGGATAAAGAACGTGCAGACGAGCTTTTCCTGAAAATTGTTGCAACAATAGGTCGCGATAATCAGGAGTCCCGTTTTTCATCGATTTTTGCAGATTTATATCGTTTCTTTGAGCTGTTCATAAAAAAACAAAGCTCAATTATCTCAAGCAAGGATATTTCCGATTCAAACGAACGTCTGAGATATATTAACGAGTCTGTTTACTTTTCGATAGATAATTTCTGTTTCCCAATCACAATTGAGGATGCACGAAATTCAGCGATGATGTCCCGCCGATCTTTTACGGAAAAGTTTAAAACCACAGTCGGTCAGACGTACACGGAATTTCTCATCAATCTCCGCACCCGCCAGGCAATAAGCCATATAAAATATACTGACTGGCCAATAATTGAAATCGCAGATATCTGCGGCTTTTCAAACAGCGGACATCTGATCTCTGTATGCACGGATTACTGCGGAATAACTCCCTTGCAGCTGCGCTCAAAATACAAGGAGTATACCGAAAGATACGGGCATATTCTGGACAACCACAACGAATCTATGAAAAGCCTTAATAACTGGGAAGCCACGCAGTTGATATAACGCCTTATATTTACACTTTTACCCACGGACTGAATTTCAGCCCGTGGGTTTTGTTTTTGCGGGTTATTTAGAATAGATTACCTTTATCTTATTATTGTCGTTCTTATCTCTGTACATTACATATCCGCGCGCGTTGCTCTGCAAGCTTGCCGTTGCATTCGCAATCGGAGCTGCCGTGAACTGACCGTGAGGCTTGATATTCTTAACCGTTGCCTTTGAATATGCGCTCTTTACACCAACATCTGCATCTTTTCCAAAGAGGATGCCCGCTTCTACGATTGTATAATCACCCTTGTCATATTCAATCATATATGTACCGTTATTCTCTCGAGTACAACAAGTGGTACTTTGTCTTCGACTGCAGTATCATATGCCTTGATTTCTCCGACTTCATTAAGCCATGTGAAGAACTCATAGGTTTTACTGTAGGAAACAAGCTTTCCATCTCGCGTCCAACCGTGTTCTGATGTTCCCTCCGGCTTATTTGAGCTGTCATAACCGTTCAGTGCAGTATACTGTGCCATTGCTTTTGAAACACCGTCCGGGATTTCTGTTTCTGCGTAATTCTCAGACGTAAGCTTGGTTACGTTATCTTCAAGAAGCCAGTGTGCAAACTCATACCCGGTAAGCGTTGCTGTTGGAAGTTCAGTTACCTTTCCGTCTGCAATTGCCTTGCTATCAACATAATCTCCGTTCCAGTTGAAGAAATCGAGATACTTCGTTTCTTCCTCAACCTCAGTATAAATTGCAGTAAGTGCAATATTTGCATATGGGTTTACGGTTACGGTATTCTCAGAACTGTAGTATCTGCCTGTTGCAGCACTTCCGAGCACCCAGTAATGGAATTTGTAACCGATAACGTTATCCTCTGCTGTTGCAGTAAGTGTTGCACCTGGATTAAGAGTTCCGGTTGCAATATTGTCTGTTGCTTCGCTGAGCTGAGTTCCGTTTGCCGTTACTGCAGAAGCACAGTTCGCATCACTTACAAATACGCCGTAGTTTATCTCTGTCGGTGCTGCTTCCGGTTCTTCCGGCTCTTCTACAGGAGCTTCTGTTACTTCGATTGTTGCAGTGGCAGAAAACTCACCTACTGTTGCGGTGATTGTTGCAGTACCTACTGCCTTTGCGGTAACTGTTCCGTCCGGAGCAATGTCGATAACATCAGTCTCTTCGGTTACGGTATATGTTACAAAGCTATCTACAACGGACTTTTCCCCTGCCATAACCTTGACTGTTGATGTTTCATCGACTTCAAGTGTCGTAGGTGCATTAAGAGTGATTGAGGAAACATCAACAGGTGTAAGGGTGAGGGATGAAATTCTGAGATTGCCTCCTGCACCCGTAAAGAAAGAAATCATCAAGTCATTTTTACCGTTGCAATATACAAGCTCATCTAACTCATTGTCTTGATTTTGCGCTGAATTTATGTTGAAATTATATGACGTTCCGTTTCTGCTTTCCGGAACAGTATACTCTTCTACAGTAGTCTTTTGAGAATCAATATCCTCCATATAAAATTCAGCTTTGGTTGCTGTATTTTCTCCAGTGGATGGGCACAAGCTTACAGCATAAAAACTCGGTACTGTATATGGTTTTTCAAATGCAAGCGCAAGCTTTGCACCCGATTTATTATTAAAATTCTGACTTGCATCTTGTGAAACGGTATATACACTATATAATCTGAAATATCCGCTTGAAGAAAATTGTAAAGGTCTTGATGTATTAGTGCTTTTGACTGTATCATAGGTATCATTATCAGCATCAAAATATTTATATCCGTGTGTTCCATAATCTTTTACCGGAACAATAGTTGAAGGATATTTAGTTTCTTTATACTCGGGATTGTCGCCATCCCAACTTGATGGCTCTAGGTTTTTATTAATAAAAGTATATGTTTTAGAAGTGAATGGCTTAAGTGTTAATGATGTAGGCCACATTCTTGTATTATTGGCATACGTTTCACTATCGGAAGCCGATTCTACAGCAAAGACCAATGTGTTTTCCCCAGCAAAAAGCTCTACTGGAACATTTGATTTAGCCGTATCGTAGGTTGCTGTATTTGTTGAAGAAAAATACTGAATACCGGAAAGTTCTTTGTTTGTTCCACTTTTGATTGCAGCCTTAATCGCGTTTTCATCTGCTTTTCCAGGAATCAAATAAACAGCACCGTAGCCACCTGCACCCTTTCCGCTGTTGGCAACTCTTTGATAATGATATAACTCCGGAAAATACTTTCCAGCAACCGGAACATTTATTGTAAGTGCAACATATTGACCAACAGCAGCAGTTTTTATTTGAATACCGTATGTCTGTAGTAAAACACTTGCCCCCTCTACACTTCCGCAATTCCAATACCAATCCGTACCAGATACCTTATCATCTGCGTTATTGTAGCCACTGTTTTTTGTGCTTGTAAAATCAAATGTAATTTCCGTCGCATCCCCCTCCGCGCCGGCGAAGGAGATGTCTCCGAGCAGAGACAGGCATATACATGCCGTAAGCATAATTGAAATAAGCTTTTTCATAAAAAAATCCTCCAATTTAATAAATTGATAACGAAATTATATAAAATCAGAGGATAATTTTCAATACTTCAGGAAGATGTTTGCCCACATTTGTAATATTTTCTTAACAGATATACAAAAAGTGTTCTTATAGGAACGAATTAAATCCTATAAGAACACCTATGCTGGTGCGGATAAGAGGACTT
>JAZLCV010000134.1:0-6755 GCA_045614365.1 Eubacteriales bacterium
GATCCGTATCTTCCGGAACTTCTGGATGCAGGCTTTGTGATAAACAACACAAAGCATCGCCCGGAATATCTTCAGGCGCGTTATGTTTTCCGCCTTCCGATAAATGGCAGAAACGAGGAAGAAATCTTCAATGCATTCCATTCTAAAACGCGCTATAACGTACGCCTCTCGGTTAAAAAAGGTGTTACAAGCAGAATAGGAACAAAAGAAGACCTTCCCGCATTTGTTGAGATAATGAAGGAAACCGCCGCACGTGATGGATTTATCGGCAGAGGTCTTAAGTATTTTGAGGATATGTACGATGCTCTTGCCCCTGATAACCTCCGCCTGTATCTTATGGAGTATGAAGGTCAGCTTCTCTCCGGTGCAGTTGCCATTCTTTATGGTGATAAGGTGTGGTATCTCTACGGTGCAAGCAGTAACCGCGAGCGCAACCGCATGCCGAATTATATGATGCAGTGGGAAATGATAAAGTGGACACTTGAAAATAACTGCAATATATACGATTTCCGCGGCATAACGGGGGATATGGAAAAAACACAGCTTGACGGACTTATTCGCTTCAAGGCGGGTTTCGCAGGGGAAAGATGCGATTTTGTCGGAAAGCTCGATATGCTCTTTAAACCGAAAACCGCAAAAATAATTGAGAGCGCACAGTCAAACTACCGCGCAATCATCCGTAAAATCGGCGTTATGCGCGAGCGTATCGATCAGAAATTAAGTAAAAAATGATCAAAAAACAGGGGCGATATTTTTCGTCCCTGTTTTTGGTTATTAATTTCTATTCACTTATCTAACGAGAAATCCGCTTCGCTGAAAGTGTTTTCGTGAAGTAATGTATCCTCAGGCGGAACCCGTTTTGTTGCATCATAGGAAAAGCGGCGGCAATTGTGCCCGAGCGACACAACACCGTGATACTTGCAGATTGCCTCATCGTCATTTATTTTTTTTCCGTGGCGGCATACAATACAGTGCCTTTCGATATCTTTAGAAAAAAGCATAAAAACCCCATCCTCATATGTTATATATATAATATACACCATAATCAGATTTTTTTCCACCCTTTTTTGCAAAAAAAGTAAAAAAAACATAAAATTATCAGAATAACTCCGCGCGGGACAACCTCGCAGTATGTATCGGAATAATCTGCAAAAACTGAAACAGCAGAAATATCGGAAAAGCGTGTGTATATATAGGCAAAGAACGCAGAAATGGTTCCGTGCATAATTTTTCCGCAAAAATAGTTTTTCACGCTTAAATCCGTGTCGGAAATAAAGCTCAGTGCCTGCGCGTGTACGGAAAGCCCACCCCAGCCGAGCAGAAAGGCAATAAGAATAAATGCAGTGGATGAAGAAGCATACCGTGCGAGGGAAAAAGAACCTACCGTCATTTCAAAAAAACCCGAGGCGAAAGCAGACGCGATTTCACCCTTGCAACCCAAAAGCTTTTCAAGGAGCCATCCAATAAAAGGAAATATGCCGAGTATCGTCATCATCTTTACCAATGCCGAAAATAAAACTACATATGCGCTTATGGAAAGAGAAGATGAAAGCGCTTTTGCAACGGAAGACGTAAAAGCTTTTGCAAAACCCGGAGTATTACGCTTGCTGCCTTGTGCAAAGGCTGCTCCGGACTTTTGCGGAGGCCGGAATACGTGGAAAAGAATCCCGGTGGCGAGTGCCGCTGAAATATGGATTATAAGCAGAGCTGTTCCTGCTTTTCCGGATGAAAAAACTCCGCTTCCAATCGCACCGAGGATAAATGCGGGACCGCAGTTGTTGCAGAAGGCAAGTGCACGCTCTGCATCTTCCTTTGTGCAAAGCTTCTGTGAATATGCTTCCGCGCACGTTATTGCTCCCATAGGATATCCGCCTATAAGTCCGAGAGCAAGAGCGGGAGAAAGAGATGCGGATATCCCGAACAGAGGTCTTGTTATTTTTCGCAGATACTTTTCGCAAAAGGCACCGATATCAAGTGAAATTAAAAGATTGGATATTACGAAAAAAGGAAACAGAGAAGGGATAACGGAATCTGCACATAGAAAAAGCGCATCCTTCACCGATGCCGACACCTCGGCGGGATGTCTTATAATAACAAAAGCAAATAGAAAAAGAAGAAAAAAAGACATTAAAACGCTTGCGTTTTTTCTTCTCAAATGAAAAACCTCCTTAAATTTTGAAAAAAAGTGTTTTTGGGTATTTAAATTCAACATATTTCGTGGTATAATATTGTAGAGTATTATTTATTAAAATGGGGAGAACTCATGAACAATAACAAATTTAAGAAATTTGAAGAATCGGATAACTACATAATCGAAGGACGCAATTCCGTCTTTGAAGCATTGCGGACAGGTCGCGCAGTAGACAAGATTCTTTATTCCGAAGGGGATAAGAATATTAGCCATATTCTTGCCGTGGCAAAGCAGGCAGGTGTTGTTGTCAGCAAGTGTGACAAAAGAAAGCTTGATTCATTAAGCCGCAGCGGTGCGCATCAGGGAGTTATGGCTTTCGCCGCCGCACACGAATACAGCACGGTGGATGATATCTTAAAGTATGCCGAAAGTACAGGCAGACCTCCGCTCATTGTGGTATGCGATGAGATTTCCGACCCGCATAACCTCGGTGCGATAATAAGGAGTGCAGAGGCGGCAGGCGCACACGGAGTCATAATCCCAAAGCGCAGGAATGCAGGTCTTACGGCAGTTGTTGCCAAGGTTTCTTCCGGCGCGCTTGAACACATTCCCGTCGCACGTGTATCCAATATCCCGACCACGCTTAACGAGCTTAAAAAACGCGGTCTGTGGGTATACGGCACAGGACTTGGCGCGGCTGCAGACATTTATAAAACCGATCTTCGCGATCCCGCGGTAATTGTAATCGGGTCTGAGGGTGACGGCATGGGACGTCTTGTTACTGAGTGCTGTGACGTTGTGATGAATATCCCGATGCTCGGTAAAACTCAGTCATTAAACGCATCTGCGGCAGCGGCAGTAGTCCTTTTTGAAACGGTAAGACAAAGGCTTCAGAAGTAAGAAAACAAGATAATTGACAAGGAGGTGTTGTGCCGGTGGACGATAAGATTAAATTGGATGAAACAGTTTCCGATATGTCCGTTCAGGACATTTTAGATGAAATAAATGCAGAAAGTATAAACGGCGACGACACTCTCAGTGTGGATGAAATTCTCGCCGAGTTTTCCGACGGCACAAGAAAACTCCGGAACGAGGTAAAAGCACCGGAGGAAAAGCCGGTGAAGCGCAAGTCTGGAAGCTTGCGTAAAATGATTCAGACAGAAGGTCAGATTTCCTTTGACAGTAAGGATTGGAAGGAAATTGAAAAAGAACTGGAAGCACAGGCGGAAAAAGAAATTCTTGAGGCGCGGAAAAGTAAACCGAAGATGATAGATACCGTGGTACGTCCGTGGGAAAACGGAGTTTACGGTGATATGTCGCTTGAAAACACATCGGAAAAGCCATCAAAGAAGAAAAAGCGTTCGTCAGCCACCTTTGCCGAAACGTTCGATACGTTTACCCGAAGTGAGCTGTTTGAGGATAAAAACAAAGAAGAAGAGCTTGAAACTCGTTCGGTTGAAGAAATAATAAAGGAAAACACCAAGCTTTCAAAGCTTCTGGCTCTGCGCTCTGTTGTTCTTTTTATCCTGAGTGCTTTTTCGTGCTACCTTGCATTCTCAGAGCCGCTCGGATGGTTCCTCCCGGGGCTTCTGTCGTATATGAAGCATCCGTTCCGCTATCTGTTCCTTACTGCGTTTTTTCAAATATGCGCGATGCTTTTGTCTGTTGACGTGCTTTCCCGCGGTATGGCGCGGCTTTTCAGATTGAAACCCGATGCAGAGTCGGCGATTACGTTTTCGTCTTTTGCATCTCTTGCACACGTCATATCCATTATGGCGGCGCCTCACTGGGGAGGATGGCTTCCGTACAGTTGCATAACGGTTGTCGGGCTTTTCTTTGCGATATACGGTAAGTGGATAAATGCACGTGCTTTGTGCAGAGTAGGAAAAACCGTAAAGTCGGCAAAGTGTCCAGGTGCAGTCCGCGTTGAAAATATTTACGGTGAAATGCATATAATCAAGCAGACAACGGAGGATACAAAGTCGTTTGTATCTCACATCAGTGATAAGGATGCATCGTTCACCTTCTGGAGGTTTTTATCACCTGTTGTTATTGTTTCTTCAATCGTATTTGCGTTTGTTTCATCCGTAGGTACGGGAAACGCGAAGAACTTTTTCTGGACTCTTGCCGGAATATCTTCGGTTTCAACTCCGTTTTTCACAATGCTCTCGTTCTCGTTCCCGTTTTCCGTTACGGCAAAGAATCTCGCGTCCGTAGGAGCGGCAATATCGGGATGGTTTTCGGCAAGTAATCTTGCAAAGAAAGCAAATCTTGTTGTTTGTGATGAAGATATTTTCCCAAAGGGAACCGTTGCTCTTCACGGACTTAAAATTCTCGGAAAGTATTCTCTTGAACAAACCGTTTGCTATGCTGCCAGCATTATTGCAGAAACGGGATGCGGGCTTACCGATGTCTTTTCAGACCTCTTAAAAAGCCGTTACGGAACAGCAACAAAGGTTACGAACCTGCAGTACCGTGAATCCGGAGGTATTGAGGCTGAAATTTCGGGAGACTCCGTACTTGTCGGAAGTGCCGGATTTATGCTTCGCTCCGGTGTCCGCTTAGGTTCGGGCACGGGTGCGAAAAACGCGGTATTCATTGCGATAAATAAAGCACCGGCGGGTGTGTTCAATATAAATTATAAAGGAAATGCTGATGTAGAGCGCGCTTTGCATATGCTTGTAAAGAGAAAGGTTCCCGTTGTTCTGGCTGTCCGCGATTTCAACCTGCTTCCGATGATGGTTGAGCAAACCTTCGGCTTGCGTGACGGCACACTTGAATATCCTGAAATAGAACAGCGGCTTGACTTGTCTGAGAAAGAGCAGTTCGTATCAAGTGATACATCAGCACTCATCACGCGCGCAGGCTTGTATCCGTTATCAACTGCTGTGTTGTCTGCCAAAAAGCTTCGCCGTGCAACTATAAGGAACATATTCCTTACGGTGTCCTGCGCAATTATAGGTATGCTTTTAATGTTCTATCTTATGTTTATTCAAAAACCTATTCTGGTAACACCTCAGACTGTATTTGTTTACCTTCTTCTGTGGTGTATACCGACATATATGCTGTCACTGCGTGTGAAGCAATAGCGTTTAACAGCTACTGTAGGAGGATAATGAAATGAATATAAAAAAATCGGGAATGGTTGCTATAGTAGGCAGACCGAATGTAGGAAAATCAACGCTTATCAATGCTCTTGCAGGGGAAAAAATTGCTATAGTTTCCGATAAGCCGCAAACTACCAGAAACCGCATATGTGGAATTATAAACCGTAATGACACTCAGTATGTTTTCATGGATACACCGGGAATTCACACTCCTAAAAGTCACCTCGGTGAGTATATGGTGAAGGTGGCGGGCGATGCGATGTGCGATGTCGATGCTGTTATTATGATGGTTGCTCCTGTTGCAAAAGTCGGTGTTGCCGAGGAAGAAATTATAGCAAGAATTAAAAATAGTAAGGTTCCGGCGATCCTTCTTATAAATAAAATCGATACGGTCGAAAAATCAGACATTTTTCCTGTTATCGAAGCATACAGCGCAAAGTTTGATTTTGGTGCAATAATTCCGGTTTCTGCATTTAAGGGTGACGGACTAGAATTAATATATGATGAGCTCGATAAATTTATCCCGGAGGGTGAGGCTCTTTTCCCCGAGGATATGGTTTCAGATCAGCCGGAAAAGCAGATGGTTGCCGAGATAATCCGCGAAAAGCTTCTGCGGCTTCTCAATCACGAAATTCCGCACGGAACAGCAGTTGAAATAACGCGTTTTACCGAGCGTGATAACGGAATAATAGATGTTGTTGCAACCATATATTGTGAACGTGAGAGCCATAAGGGAATAATAATCGGCAAGCGCGGTGCAATGCTTAAAAAGATAGGTGAGCGCGCAAGAGGCGATATTGAAAGATTTATGGGAACAAAGGTTTACCTTGAAACATGGGTGAAGGTTAAGGAAAACTGGCGTGATAACGATGTTCTGATAAAGAACTTCGGATATGAAATGTAGGTAAAGTACATCTGCTTTACGGGTGGTGAAAGCTTTGCAGGTGGTAGATAAAGGACTTATTCTGAGAGAAACGCCGTATAAAGAAGCTGATGTTATGCTCAGTGTACTTACCGAGTGCGGCGGAAAGCTTTCTGTGCTTGCCCGCGGTGCGAAACGAAAGGGAAGCCGCGTTTCAGCGGGAATTCAGCTTCTCACATATTCTGAGCTCACTCTTTACGAAAGCGGAGGAAGGTTCACGCTCAACGAAGCTGAACCTCTGGAAATGTTTTACGGTGTCCGTGGGGATATCGTGAAGCTTGCGCTCGGTTCATATTTTGCAGAGGTTCTTGAGCTTGCGGCAGAATCCGAAAGCATAAATCCGGAGCTTTTGCGCCTTGGGCTTAATTCTCTTTATGCGCTTGCGAAAACAAACATTCCGCACGAAAAGATAAAAGCGGTGTTTGAACTTAAAATAGCTTCTCTTTCCGGATATACGCCGAATGTTTCAGGTTGCGGCGTATGTGGAAGTGTTGATGATCTTGCGTATTTTGATGTTGAAAACGGAACTGTTTTGTGTTCTGCTTGCAGTGGCGGATTTCTCAAAAGGATAGATGCAAGTGTTGTTGATGCCATG
>JAZLCV010000135.1:0-5881 GCA_045614365.1 Eubacteriales bacterium
ATAAGGTTTTCTGCATCCTGTGGTCTTTCACTCAAGAGACGGTCAACCGCAATAAACGAATCAACAACAATCGAAAGTCCGTGAATAAGACATCCGCTTCCATTGTATTTCGTTCCCTGCTCCTCTGTATCGCGGACATCAATTCCGGATTCAAGCCCGCCTTCAAAGCAGGAAAGAAACGGAACGGGAAGAAGCGACAGCGCGCGAGAGGCTCCGTTTGCCGCATCACGCATTTTTTCGCAATACCACCGCAGGTTTTTATAAAACAACGGACGAAGATTTTCTAATATGTACTTTGCATCGTAAGATGTCTGCTCTCCTATTTCCTTTCCGGTAATTGCGGATATTCCTCCGGTAAGTGTCAGTTCAAGCACCTTGCCCATATTGAGCCAGCTGTTTGTTGTGTTTGCATTGTCATGCCCCATAATCAGCGGCTCCTGACAGCCTGCCACAGAGTAGTTTTGCAAATCCTCTTCATCTACGCCGTTTTCGCGAAGCGTTTCAAAAAGCGAATCATCATTAAACAGCGACGGAGTAAGGCAGCCGGGAGTGAAGAAGAAGCGTCCAAGCTCCTCATAAAGCTTTTGCGGCGTGTTTTTATGTACCTTTACGGACAAAATGGGCTGCGGAAGGTTCATATCGTAATATGCATCTAAAATTGCATAGGTCATTTCATTTGTAAGGTCAGCGTCGTTTGCATCCTTACCGCTGACAAGAACGTTCTGGGAAATTGCCCAGCTTCTCTCACCGACATTGAAGAACACAAGAAAATGGCGGAACAGCGCCGCGCTTTCCTCGCGCGAGAGGTTTTCCTTGGCACGGTACGGCTCGAAAATCCGGTCGGCGTTTCCAACGGAAAATGCAAATGGATTCGGTGCCTGCTCAAGGCACATGATCTGCCACAAGAGTATGTATGATTGCATCGCTTCATACAGTGTTTCAGCACCCTTTTCAGGAACCTTACGCAATGTTGCTTCAAGCAAATCAAGCTCTTTTTTTCTCGCAGCGGAAGCTGTTTCTTTCTGTGCCTTTGCAATATCTGCATATCTGTTTGCGAGAGTTATTGCACACTCAAGGCTTTTTTTCATTGCCAGAAGATTTGCTTTTTTCTTGTCGTTTAAAGCCTCATCTTTAAGCTTTTGGTCAATTCCGTCCATAAGATATCTCACGCCGTATTTAAGCGCGGGCTTAAAGTCCGGAATCATATGCCCCGTAACCTGTTCAATGAAAAATGCAACCTCGTCCGTGTATTCCTCATACTCGGCATACACCGCCGAAAGAGCCTTTACATAATCGCTCTTTGATGCGCGCTCACGCATATGGGCGATACGCTCTTTGGAAATTTCCTCTGTCGGAGTTGCATAATCGTAAACCTCAAGCGGGTCGCAGTATCCCCTGAAGGTCTCCACGCGAAATGCAGGGTTTATAAGAGCGTAGCTTGCCGCAAAGGCATCGCGCTGACTTCCTGCAAAAATTGCATTTTCACTAATTTCAAGCGGAAGCTTTTCGATTATTGCCGAAAGCTCTGCCGCGGCGCGCAGCTCTGCATTTTTCTCATTTATTTTCTCGTCTGTATCAGCGGCAATCTCGCGAGTTAAAAACCAACCGTTTAAAACCTTATGGTTATTTCTCTCTTCATCATATAATTTCTTCGCCTTACCACTAATTTCAGCGGGCGAAATTATTTCAAAAACTTTCATATATGTATTCCTTTCAGACTTATGTTTTAATCAGCTTTATTCCGTGCTCTGAGAAGATTTTCTTTATCTCATCAAATCTTTTCTTTGTAACAAAAGCTTTCTCGGTCATCTGATACTTCATGCCGAGTTTTTTGTATTTATCCTTGCCGTATTCGTGATACGGCAAAAGCTCAAGCGTTGTATTCTCTCTTAACCCAAGTGAATCAAACAGCCTGCAAAAGCCGTATGCATCTTCACAAGCTGCGTTAAATCCGCCAATCAACGGAATGCGAAGAGCAAGCTCTTTTCCCTGCGCTAAAGCCAAACTAATATTTTTTATGGTTTTGTTGTTTCCCGTTCCTGTCACCGATTTATGAACATCCACATCGTAATGCTTTATATCCATAATCAAGTAATCAAGCACAGGAAAAAGTTCCGGCAAACGCGCGGAAACGCCGTTTGTTTCAATACATGTGTGAACGCCCTTCGAGTGTATCTCGGAAAGAAATTCCTTCGCCTCGTCAAGCTGTATTGTAACCTCTCCTCCGGTAAGCGTAACTCCCCCGCCGTCGAAGAACATCATTCTGCTGCGGCAAACCTCGTCAACAAGCTCATTGACCGTATACACCGTACCGCCGAGAGGCGCAAGCCCCTCCGGATTTGCACACCACGGACAATTCAGATTGCAGCCCTGCAGATGATATACAAGGCGGTTACCCGGTCCGTCCTGCGAATAATTAAATCCTTTTTGGAAAATGCGCACAGCAAACTTCTCCTCAATTCTCTTGAAAATCAGAATTTTGTCAATCGAATATACAAAACACTTTATCCTAAGAATAACACAATTCAAGCATTTTGTCAACCCGCTTGACAAAATAAATTCAAGCAGTTATAATATGTTTGAACAGATAATTACGAAAGGACTCTTATATACATATGAAAAAAACAACTTTTCCCTGGCTTTTTCCGGTTTTTTTTAAAAAAAGCCGCGTTTTTCGCGTTTATCTTGGAGGAAAGCTTCTTGATGAATTTGTCGGCGATAACGGAAGCGACGGAAGCTTTCCGGAAGAGTGGATATGCTCTGCCGTACATGCAATAAACCCCGGTCACACCGATCCCCTCGAAGGAATTTCACTTCGCGCTGAGGACGGAGTACCGTTTGATGTACTTTTAAGAGAGAACAAGCAAGAGTATCTTGGCGAGCGCGAGGATTTAGGAGTATTGGTAAAATTTCTCGACAGCGCAATACGTCTCCCCATGCAGGTACATCCCACGCGCGAGTTTTCACGCGCAAACTTTAACAGTCCTTACGGAAAAGCAGAATCGTGGATTATTCTCGACACACGCGAGGATGCATGCATATACTTCGGATTTAAAGACAAAATCGAGAAAAAAGATTTTGAAGAGCTTGTCAGAAAAAGCGAGAGTGACAAAGAGTGTATGACAAGTGTTGTCAACCGCGTTCCCGTCAAGGCGGGTGATGTTTTTTTCGTCGATGCGGGCGTTATTCATGCAATCGGCGCAGGTTGTCTTATACTCGAAATACAGGAGCCGACAGATTTTACTATCCAGCCCGAGCATTGGTGCGGAGATTATAAGCTCAATGACCGCGAAATGTATCTCGGACTGGATCCCTCCACAGCGCTGGATTGCTTCGACTATAAGCTGTACGGACACGACGTTATAACTTCCGGTAAAAAAAATCCGCAGCAAGATTACAAAGATGAACACCTGTTGATTGAAACTCTTATCGGCAACTCAGACACCCCTTGCTTCTCTGTCAAAAGATTTTCTCTCAGGAACGGCAGCTTTACCCTTGACATTCCTGCCTCAATATGGGTATGTACCGATGGAGAAGGAACTCTCTGCGGAGATGGATATGAACAGAAAATAAAAAAAGGAGAATCCTTTTTCCTGCCTTTTGCTGCATCAGAGAGAATACAGGCAACCACAATATCATCGCTTACGCTTGTAGCCTGTATCGGCGGATAAACACACAGCTTCAGCATTTTAT
Source organism: Eubacteriales bacterium (assembly GCA_045614365.1). GTDB lineage: Bacteria > Bacillota > Clostridia > Oscillospirales > JAAYXM01 > SIG480. The sequence goes on from JAZLCV010000135.1 coordinate 3,694, forward strand.
CACATATCTTTGACATTTCATAAACACGGTTGACGAAACAAATTGCAGCAGCTACAATAACCTTATAAAATTAACGGGAAAAGGATTTTTATGTATGAACACCTTTAAACATTCAACAGATTTTTTCTATCTTGATAACGGAACGATAAAAACGCGGATCCTATATCCAAACGGGGTTAAATATGACCGCTCACGCTGGTGTCACACAGGATTTATTCAGGATGTGTGGTGCAAGGGAATCAGATTTTCCGAATACGAGCGCAATCGGCACGGTGAACAGCTTACATCTGAAGGCGGAGGTCTGTGCTGTCAGTTTTCTTCGATTTCACCTAATGAGGAAATTCCAGGAAAGCTTACGCTTCTCCCCGGTGTCGGTGCAGGAATTTACAGAGCTCCGAACGAAGCAAAAGACCGCCTTGATATAAAAGAGCACCTTGATATAAAAGTAAGCTACACAACAGACCGCGCGGTCTTCGAAACACAGACACCCAAAGTCGATGGCTTTGCCTATTCCGAACTAAGAGAAATAAAGCTCATCGGCTCTGAAATTATCGAAAAAGTTACATTTACAAACACCGGAGAACGTGAAATACACACGCAAGAGTTTTGCCATAATTTCCTAAGCCTTGCCGGTGAGGAAATTTCTCCGAACTACATTCTCAACTTCCCTGCCGCCGTTGTTCCCGAAGACTTTCGCAGCAATGCAATGATTTATAAGGACGGCTGTTTTACCTTTTCGCATTATCCCGACAGAGCGTGCTATTTTGACACTTCAAACAACATAAAAAGCTGCGATGAATACGGGTGGACAATGCGAACAAAAACGGGCAAGGCATCCTGTTACGAAAAGGTTAGCTTCATCCCATCCCGCGTTTCCGTTTGGAGCGATTACTATACGCTATGCCCGGAAATGTTTGTCGCCATTGACCTTGCCCCCGGAGAAACAACATCCTGGCAAAGAACATGGGGCTTTTCGCTCGGCGATTAAAAACACCTATTTAAAACATTAAGGAGAAAAAAATACAAATCCACATCACTTATTTATATAATACCAATATCCAAAACCGTAATCAACCACGGGTTAAAAGGTTGATAGAAAGGAGAAAGGTATATTTGTAAATGACTGTTAGATGAGTCAATTACATTATACCAGAATAACTATTATGAAAATCGGTGCACAGCTTTATACAGTACACAATCACACCCAGACACTGGAGGATTTCTCTGCAACGCTCAAAAAGGTTGCTGACCTCGGCTATGAAATAGTTCAGGTTTCGGGAACTTGTGCTTATGAACCGGAATGGCTCCGCGATGAGCTTTCAAAAAACGCACTTAAATGTGTCCTTACACATATTCCCCCTGCAAGGATACTCGAAGAGGGTGCGGATAAAATAGTCGCAGACCACAAAGTGTTCGGATGCCGCAACATCGGTATCGGAATTATGCCTTTCTATACAGGCGAAAAAGTCTGGACACTTGAGGATTATCATATCTTCCGTGAAAAGTTTATCCCCGTAGCAAAAAGAATGCGTGAACTTGGCGCAACACTTCATTACCACAACCATTTTCAGGAATTCCAGAATGCATTTGAGGAAAAGAGCCTACTTGACTGCATGCTTGAAGATTTTCCGGAAGGTTCTCTTAACATCACGCTCGACCTCGGCTGGGCGGCATGGGTAGGTCAGGACGTTGTTAAGCTTATCGAAAAATACAACGGTTATATTTCCCGCATCCACTTAAAAGACTATATGGAGCCTATCCCTGCGGGAATCCAAGAGGAGCTTGCATATCTCCGCCCGATTTATGAAGGTCTTGTTGACTATGACACATATATCAAGGCTCTTGCTAAAACCGATTGTGAATATATGCTTGTTGAGCAGGACAACAGTTACGGCGAGGATGAGTTTGACTGTCTCAGAAGAAGCTATGAGAACGTAACGAGCCGTTTCCCGAACGTAAAATAAAAACCTTTACATAACACAAGGAGAAAGACATGGACAACATCATTCTGATTGCAAAAAACAAAAAAAGCTATCTTCCGATAGCTATACCCGCAGTTCCCTCAAAGGTTGAGGAGACTGCGGCAGAAGAGCTTTGCACATACCTTAAAAAGGCGACCGGTGCGACATTTGATATTGTAAGCGAGAGTGAAGTTTCCGGAAATGCAATTTATGTCGGCCACACTAAC
>JAZLCV010000136.1:0-6717 GCA_045614365.1 Eubacteriales bacterium
TTATTTTAACCTTCTCAGGCTTTTGTTCCTGCATAATGGAAAGCACGACATTGCGACTCAGGTTTCCTTCATCGTAAAACCTGCGTATCTTCTTCGCCTGCTCAATAGACGGTGAGGTTGCTTCCACGCCTATAACATCAAGAACATCTGATTGTTCTTTACTTCCGAGGTATGAAAGCTCGACAGCGGCATTAAGTGCGATTTCCTTATCGTCCACCATATCCAATATCGGATCAATGAGATTTGTAAGGCGGATGTATCTACGAATTTGGTCTTTACTTTCACCAACTTGGTCGCTTAATAATTCGTCAGATCTTCCAACTTGAAAATTAGTCGCAAATTGCGACGCATTTTCTTTCGACGGTCTGCCAGCCTTTCTTTTCATTGCTTCAAGCTTCATCTGATATGCAAAGGCTTTCTCGCTTGGGAGTATGTGTTCTCTTTGCAGGTTGCTGTCTACAAGAAGGATTGTAGCCGTGTCATCATCAAGGTCTTTGATTACCACCGGAACTTCTGCTATTCCTGCTATCTCACACGCCTTTACTCGTCTGTGTCCCGAGAGTATTTCATAGCCGCCGTCCTTATGCGGTCTTGCAACAACAGGAGATAGAACGCCGCTTTGTTTTATACTCTCCACAAGCTCGTCCATACTCTCATCAAGCAGAACTTTAAATGGCTGTTGTTCAAACGGTTTTAAATCTGTTATTGCTATCGGCTTTATTTCTTCTGTCCGTCTGCCTTCGTCGGTCTTGAAAAGGTCATCGTATGATTTCAGACCTATGCTTATTTTTCTCCCTGCCACTGTCCTTAACCTCCTTTGTAAAGCTTCTGTATGCATCTGCCGCTTTGCCGTGACGGTCATATGTATATACGCTCATACCTACGCTCGATGCTTCCGCCGCTCGTGTTGACATCGGTATCTCCGTCTTATATATCTTCATATGCTTTGAGTAATTGAAACGGATTTGCGATGCCACATCCCGTGACAGATTTGTACGCTTGTCCATCATTGTAAGAAGTATTCCTCCAATTTTCAGGTCAGGGTTAATCTGCCGCTTTACTCTGCTTACTGTTTTGAGAAGCTGTTCCAATCCCTTTGCCGGGAGATAGTGCGCCTGAACCGGAATGATAACTTCATCTGCTGCAGTGAGTGAGTTTATCGTCAGCATACCGAGTGACGGTGTACAGTCTATGAGCACATAGTCGTAATTATCCCGCACTCTGTCGATATATGTCTTTAAAACTCTTTCGCGGTTCATTGTGTTTACGAGCATTGTTTCAATTCCCGAAAGCTCAATATTTGCAGGGAGAAGGTCAACACCCTCTGCGTGGTGTATTATTCCTTCATCTTTTGCAAACGATTCTTCATCCATAACCTTTCCCATCAGTGATGAAACTGTAACTTCAAGCTCATCGGGGTTTGTAATTCCGAGGCTTTCTGTCAGGCTACCCTGCGCGTCGCAGTCGATAAGAAGCACGCGCTTACCCTCGTTTGCAAGACCGATGCCGAGATTTACCGTTGTCGTGGTCTTTCCGACACCGCCTTTCTGATTTGCCAATGCGATTACCTTGCTCATGTTATGTTCCTCCTTGTTTTAAGTCGTGCCTTACTTTTGCTGATATCCAATTATCCGCGGTTTCTGCCGAGCGGTAAATTGTCGTAATTAAAAAAGCCCGGATATTCCGGACTTTCGATTTGTTCTCTCGCAGGGCAAGATGTATGTATTCAATATGGGTTGTGTTTATTTGAAGAAATCTGTTTTTGACTATCTCGTGCGGAAAGCTCTCATGATTTATGAGGACATACGGAGTCTTTAAACATACGACATCCACCATAATTGCGACTATTTCATCAAGCCAAGCTTTGTCGTACTGCTCGAGCAGAATATCGTACTCAATATTCTCTTTAATCTGCCTTTCGTATTCTTCGCGCTCGCGCATCCAATCAATCATATCTTTTTTATTATATTCAGTATTACTATTATCAGTATTATTGGAGTATGATTTTAATACTTCTTGATGCGTGAAAATCATACTACCAGAAGTTTGATTTTCATACTTCTGCAAGTTTGATTTCCATACTTCAGGATTTTCCATATTTTCATCATCAAAAACAGGAGGGATTTCAAGCAACAAATCGTTTTGAGTGAAGTTTTTTACATAAATCACATTTGGTTTGCCAAGTCCTTGCCGCTTGCGCTCGATCAGTCCTACACTTTTATCAAGCTCATCGAGTAGTTTTGATGCTTTCTGCCGGGCGCAACCTAAATCTGCAATTATATTCTCCATTGTGTAGATGATATATACCCGATTCTCATCATCCAGCCATCTGTTTTTTACAGACAATCCCATTCGGTCAAGCATCAATCCATACAGCACTTTTGCATCCGTTGACATACCCTTGAATCGTTCATCCGCAAACAGAACTTTGGGAATACGGAAGAAGGAAAATTGCTCGGCTTCGCTGCCATAAAAATACTCAAATTGCATCTTTGTTCACCTCTGTTTTTTGAAGTTGTATATAAAAAAGCACTGCATCTGCAGCGCCCTTAAATTGTCTGAAAAATATTATTGCTTTTATTTTAAGAATAAATAGTTGCCATTTTTCCCATACTCAAACATTTGCAGTACGCTCCACCGAGTTGGGAGACGATCACCTTTGCAGCGGCAGGATTCGGCTTTTTAATCTTTACGGGGTACTGTAATTTTTTCTCATAAACCCACATATACTAACACTCCCCTTCCCATGGCCACGGACCGGTTATCCAATCCCACTTATCATTGCTTTTGTTTCCGCAAATTGTTATCGGCCCTACATTCTTTTCAAACTCTGCCGCAAGAGCTGCGCGCTCGTCGCGAAGCTTTGCATAATACGCAAGAGCCTTTCTGTTATTCGGATGTGTATCAAGGAAAAGCGCGGTTTCAACTATCGCAAAATCATATTCTCGAAGTTTTTTCAAAAGTCTCCGGCAGATATGGTTTCCGCCGCAGTCGTTCATCTGTGAGTTTCTTGGATTCTGCATGCAGTTATTCACAGGTCTCATCGCCACACATCCTCCCCGAAAAACGGTTTATCAAGGTCTGCAAACTGCGTACCTCTCGACAACGCCTCGCACATATCGTAGACATTGTCCCACATTTGCATCGGCACATACGCCATACCTACGACCATATCACCGCAACGCAGCATATCCTCGCGGATATCGTCGTTATCCTCGTCGCGTGACGGATTCATCATATATGGATTATCCATAAATACACGAGTCTCCTTATTTTATTATAAGGTTTCCCTTACAGCTTATCCTATGCCATAGCACCGGAAAGTGTTAAAAATGCGCTCTGCCTTTGCAGAGCGCATTTCATATATTTTCTTAGTATGAATAAATTACGCGGATTACGTTATCCGGATCTTCGAAGATAAGATATCCTCTCGCAACTGTATGAGAAAGATCGCCCGGAAGTGATGTAAACTGACCAAAGCCATCTTCCGGCAATTTCTTAACGCTTGCCTTTGAACGGAAGCTTGCAACACGCGGCTTTTCGTTCTCCTTACCAAACACAATGCCGGCATCTATAATCTTATAGTCATCCGGTACACTGTAGATAAGGAAGTTCGCATCATCCACACCGGTATCAAGCACAACTGTCGGTTTCGCAACAGCTGTATCGTCATTATACTCCGCGGTGAGAGTTTTTCCTGCTCCCCACAATGCAATTTCAATCGTCGGGTCATAGCTGACGATTTTGCCGTCAAGCTCCCAATAATCAAATCCTTTACCGGATGCTGTATATGTCACCTTTTTTCCGTATACCCCGATTTCCGTCGAATCCGCCTCATCATCAAATGTTACACTGTACTGCTTCTCTTTGTCCGTAAACTGAGCAACAACACGGGTTAAGTTCTTTTCAAGAACACTATCTGCACTAAATTCATTTTTCTCATCATCAAGCCAACCTGCAAATGTATAACCGGTCATTTTTGCATCCGTTTCCGGAATATTAGCTGTTGAAATCTTACCTTCAGCATTTACGTTCTGTGTACCAAGCAATACTCCGTTGCCGTTCCAGAACTCGACCTTCTTTTCTGCCGGTGCTTCGCCTGCTGACACCTTGTCATATACGGCGCGAAGCGTAAAGTTACTTGTGGCCGCAAACGTGTAAGTTGCCTTTCCGCTGACGTGAGTTCCATTTCCGTTTGCCCAGTATGCGAATTCGTATTCCGTTCCGTCTTCAAGCTTATATGTAGGCTCTGCCTTTGCAGTAAAGATTTCACCAAGCGGATGCGATCCAATATTTCCAACTGTGTAATTTGCAACAGTTACTGCGCCGGAAAGCAGTTCATCATCAGCCGTAACTCTGTAAGTTACTGTGCTGGGCGCTCGGTTTTCATCAAGAACGAGATCGATTGCCGCAGCAACATTTAATATACCATGTCCGTATGCCGTATCGTATCCGTCACCTTTTGCATCATCCGTGGCACTTGCGGCTAATATACTCATAATCTCCGCCGGAGTTAAATCAGGATTAGCCTGCTTGAGAAGCGCAACCGCACCGGTGACAAGCGGAGCGGAAAGGGATGTGCCTGTTACTCTTTTGAAATTCAGCTTTTTCTCAATCTTATTGCCTTGCTCGTCAAGCACAAATTCTCCTTTCTCATCAAGCACAAACTCGCCTTCAGCATCATAAGACCATGTCGCTACCACATCGGCACCGGGCGCTGTTATGAACACGCTTTCATTCTGTTGCGAGCCTCCTGCCGGATTAACATTCACCCATACATTACCTTCTTTATCTGTTGCTCCGACACCTATAACATTACCATATGCTGCCGGATACATCAAGCGGTCTGTTCCATCATTTCCAACAGACGCAACCACCGTTACGCCTTTTCCTACAGCATAGTCTATAGCAGCTTTCATTTCCGGAACATCCTCATAAAATCCGATACTGATATTTATGACATCGCAATCAAAATCATTAACCGCACCATATATGGCATTTATTACGGGCACTTCATTAACATACTTACCATCTGTAACTTTAAGAGGAACAAGTGTAACACCCGGAGCAGTTCCGCTTATTCCCCAATTTTGATTTAGATTCTTTCCGTCCCAGTAATAAGACTGAATACCTGCTCCCACTTTCCCTGCTATCGCTGTACCATGTCCAAAAGTATCCTTTGTTGCCAGCGTTATCCTTTGACCATTTTCAGTTTCGGTAATTATCGGATCTTTAGTTCCGTCTTTATAGTTATATCCATATATAACACGAGTTCCCTCCACATTGTAGCTGCTTTCAGTTATGGAAATTTCTAAAAAGTTAGGGTGTTCACAGTCAATGCCGCTGTCAATAATACCTACTTTTATCCCATCGCCTGTGTGTCCCATATTATGCGCTTGAAATGCCTTTATTGTTTCAATATCCCAATGTGGATCATATTCTTCGACATCGCCAAGCAATTCCCCAGTTATAGTTTCGCGATAGCTTTCAACCATTTCCAGTTCAAGCAATTCATCAAGCTCTTCCTGAGTGACGACGTAAAATCCTGCGGGGTTGCCCTGTTCCGTAAATAAAGTGAAATTCGGATAAACTATGTATGTTTTCTCCTCTTCCACTTCATCCGCAAAGGCAACTACGGACACTGCCAAAATTACAGCAAACAAAACCGATAACCTTTTCAAAAGCTTCTTCATTTACTATTCCTCCGTATATATACAAAATCGCAGTATAATTTTACTACACACTTTTTCTCGTGTCAACCGCAATTATACCGTTTCAGAAGAAAAGTTATTGCTCAAACAACTTTTTTACGTTAAATCACTTGAAGTTTAGCTCATTTTGTGGTAAATTATATAAGATAGGTAAAAATCACAATTTACATAAAGAAAGGGTTGTATCTACAATGGCAGAAAACAAAGTATTGGTTGAAACCTCCTCACGTCACGTTCACGTTACAAAGGAGCATCTCGAAATTCTCTTCGGTAAGGGTGCAGTTCTCCACAACAAGCGCGAGCTTTCCCAGCCGGGACAGTACCTCACGGAAGAAAAGGTTACTCTCGTAGGTCCGAAGCGCGAAATTGCAAACGTTTCCATCCTTGGTCCGGAGCGTCCGGCAACTCAGGTTGAGGTTTCCCTCACAGACGCACGTACACTCGGCGTTTCCGCTCCTATCCGTGAAAGCGGCGACGTTGCAGGCAGCGCAGCTTGCAAAATCGTAGGTCCGGCAGGCGAAGTTGAGCTTACGGAAGGTGTTATCGCTGCACAGCGCCACATCCACCTCACTCCGAAGGAAGCTGCAGAATTCAACGTTTCCGACAAGGAAATCGTCTGCGTAAAGATTGACAGCGCACGCTCACTCGTATTCGATGATGTTGTAGTCCGCGTAAGCGAGAAGTTTGCTCCGGCAATGCACGTTGATACTGACGAGTCCAACGCAGCTGCTCTCTCCGGCGAAGTTTACGGAACAATCATAAAGAAGTAAGGTCTGATAAACTATGCTTTATGATTTGGTTTTGAAAAACCGTTCATACCGCCGTTTTGACGAATCCTTTGAGATTTCGGAGGACATCCTGCGTGAGCTGTGCTCTTATGCCCGCATCACGCCTTCGGGTGCAAACCGCCAGTTTTTCAAGTTTCGTCTCACTCCCTCCGGTAAGGAATGTGAAAAGGTATTTTCCACGCTTGCGTGGGCAGGATATTTAAAGGATGGCACACCTG
>JAZLCV010000137.1:0-3652 GCA_045614365.1 Eubacteriales bacterium
GAGCGAAGCAAACGCCTTGTTATACTTTTTAATGATATCTCTTCTTCTTGCAAGAAGTTCGGGATATCTGTCAAGTTGAGCAAGTCCGATAGCCGCGGCAATATCTGTCATATTACATTTATAATATGTACCTACAATATCGTACTCCCATGCGCCAAGCTTTGTCTTAGCAAGAGCGTCCTTTGATTGACCATGCAGGCTGAGCAGTTGCAATTTTTTATAAATATCTTCATTACTAATACCGGGTATGGTTCTCCACGTCAATGCCCCACCTTCTGCGGTAGTCAGATTCTTAACGGCATGGAAGCTGAAGCTTGAAAAATCGGCAACAGAGCCAACCATCTTACCGTGCCACTTTGCGCCAAAAGCATGAGCCGTGTCAGCCATAACTGCAACTCTACCTAAGGCAGATTGAATTTCGCTATTCGGCTTAAACAAATGCTTTTTACGTTCTACAATGTCAAAAATCCTATCATAATTGCAAGGAATGCCTGCAAGATCGACAGGGATAATTGCTTTTGTGTTTTCGTTTATTGCTGCTTCAAGCGCAGCATAGTCCATCTCAAAACTATCCACCGCTGTGTCAATCAACACAATCTTTGCGCCAACGTGAGCAATTACGGAAGCGGAAGCGGTATATGTGTAAGCACAAGTGATGACCTCATCACCTACGCCGATTCCCATAACACGAAGCGCCATTTCAGCACAGGCCGTTTGAGAATTAAGACACACGCACTTTTCTGTACCAATCCATCCTGCAATATTCTTTTCAAGCTGTTTCGTTCTTGGTCCTGTCGTTATCCAACCAGAACGAAGCGCTTCTGCCACCTCACAAATTTCAAGTTCGCTTATATCCGGTGGACTAAACGGAATCGTTTTTATGTTTTCTGTCATAATAATCATTCACTTTCTCTGTATGCACTTATAGCGTAAATATTTAAAAAAAGCTTGGTTCAGAACCGGTTTGCTCTTTGTGTTTCTTCACCCAATCCGCATCCATATCAGGCATAGAAGACTTCCACGGTTGTAGTTCAATAACAAGCGCACTGTTTTCCGAACTAATTGAGGTAACTATATCGTTTTTATACATACCACTGTTAAGCAACTCATCGTTAGATGCGAATACTTTCCGTTCTCCATCTGAAACGCAAATGATTTGTCCTTTAACAACTTTTAAAATATCAGCTAATCTTGTCATTTTATTATTCGCACCTTTCGAATTATTGTTCCATTACTCCGGGAAACTTCAGATGTAAAAACATGTCGCCATCAAGTATATTAAACACTTCGAGCAAGCGCACAGAAAATATCAATTGGGCGCTTGAAATATTTTTTATACATCGGAAACACGACCTTTTATTACTGTGATGGGGGGGAGATCCCGCGCTTGCGCGCGCCTACGTTTCGACTACGCCTCCGGCTCCGCTCAGGACGACACGAGCGGGGGCATCGGGGCGCAAAAGGGTATTTTGCATATATATTAGATTATACCACCTTGCAAACGGAGAGTCAACATTTTTGTAATAAAAAAAAGGGGGCATTACAGCCCCCGCAGGAGAAGCGTTGCAATAATCGTTACCACGCCGCCTATTACCGAACCGGCAATAAGGCGGTTGGTTGATATAAGCGTATCAAGCTTTGTTTCAAGCCGCTCAAACCGTACATCACCGTGATTTAACCGCTCATTTATCTCTTCGCGGTGGTTTGCGCATGTCTCACACGTTACATATTCCACGTCCTTTTCACCTTCCCTTTCTAAAGTTTTCTCACAAGGTATTTTGCAGACACCCAGCCTGCCGCAATCCTCGCCCAGCCGTTCTTTTCCTCAAGCACGGTTACCGCATCACCGTTGTACAGCTTACCGACGCGCTTGTTTAAAATCCCGGCACCCGAGCGCACATTAAGCGCTGTTCTTACCTTCACGTATCGGATATCTCCACCGGAAATCCAGACTCCGATAAAACCGCGAACGCGTCTGCCGGAAAAATGGTTACCGAGCGGTGCGTAGAACTGGGTACTGCCGCCACCGTCAAGGTTTATTGCATTTTCCGCGCCAAACGACACAAACGCGCGCCGAAGCTCTGCCGGAGTAGCCCCGCCGCTATCGGGAAGAAGCGCGATGAAAAGTGCGCTGTCCGACACGCCTATTGCCGTTCTGCCGCGCCGCCCCGAAATTCCTGCCGGAACTGCGGTTTCCTCTTTTCCGTTACGCACAAGAACAGGGTACGCTCCCACATAGTCTGCCGCCCCTACATTATTTTTATATGAAAAGACAGCGGTTTTGTTATCCGGAAATGCAATGCCGTAGCCCTCGGTAAGGCGATGTACCACCCCACCGCTCACAACATCGCTTGCCGCGGCGCGGGTGGTGAAATCAAACAGCTCGGCATTGAAAAGAAAATCCGGTGTCCTTCCGCGAAGCTTTGATATCCGCGAATACGCACTTTTTATTTCCTCGCTCTTTCCCTTTGCCCCGAAATAGCCTATGTGTTCTATGTCTTTCAGCGGCACGGTATACATTTTGCCGCCTTTAAATACATTTGATGTCATTTACCGTCATCTCCTACCTGCTTTACGATATTTGCAACGTACACCGCCGCCATGCCACAGATTATTCCGCGAAGAACAAACTCTCCTGCCGTGCCGCCGGTATATACAAAAGAGAGAAGCTCGAACCCTATGCCGAGAATAATCGCCGCAAGCGGGATGAATCTGTCGTCAAAGAACCTTGCTCGCTTAAGTGCAAAACACACGCTGTAAACCGCGGCAATAACTATGTATAAATCCGCCGTTATCAGCGATAAAAAAGTTTCACCTAACATACTGCCTGTCATATTTGTTCACCCCCGTATACATCAATTATATCAACCGCACGGTATTTTGCGGTTTCCCGCAGTGCAGTTGTGTATTTTTCACGGTACGCCTCCGCATTATACAGCTCTCCGTCATCACGGGAAAAATGTGCCGCAATGCCGTACGGTAAGGCTATGCCGCAGATATCGTAAGACATATCCACTTCATCCTCCATACTTTCCACGGTCGGCGGAGACTTAAGCTCTGCCTCGCCGCGGCTTGCGCGGACAGAATTTTCATACGGCAATGCTTCACAGATGAGAAGATTGAGTACCTCTGTGAATTTATCGTAAAACATTTTGTCTTCACCCTCGTTTTCAAATATGATCGCGAGGGTTCTCTTATATATATCATATGCTTTCATTCTGAATAAATCTCCTTTTTATCAATTTTCGGATATCAGATAAGAGTGAAAAGATAATTGATATTGTGCTTTTCGCTTCTCGAAAAGATTTAAATCAAAATCGCAAAGCGATTTTGCACCTTACCCCTTCACTCTTCACTCTTACTTATTCACTGCGAATACTTTCGCCTTTGCTTATTCAATCTCGCCGCTTGCAACCTCAGACGGGAATGCACCGTCTTTGTATGCATATGCGCGGACAACCGTGCCGGCATCAACCGACGGTACCGATGTTCCGATCTTCGCCGTGGAGGAATATCTCGGGTCTGAACCGTCAAGCGTATATTTAATTGTAACGCCGCTTGTGCTGCAGCCGATTGTTCCTTCGGGCGTTATTTCCGGTGTTGCACAGATTACTCCTGCTCCGCTTGCGGTATTTACATCAACGTAAACGCC
>JAZLCV010000138.1:0-1626 GCA_045614365.1 Eubacteriales bacterium
CCTTGAATCCCCCCGAAGAGGTAGAGTTGGCAGATAAGCTCTGCGAGATTCATCCGTGGGCTTCCAAGGTACGTTTTGCCCGTACAGGCGGAGAAATCTGCTCAATTGCAATCCGTATCGCTCGTGCAACGACCGGCAGAGATATGGTAGCCATTTGCGGTTATCACGGATGGAGTGACTGGTATATAGCGGCAAATCTTGGTGATGAAAGTTCATTGGACGGACAACTTCTTCCCGGACTCAAACCTGCAGGAGTTCCCGGAGCATTAAGAACCTCGGCGGTAACTTTCCATTATGGAAATAAAGAAGAATTCGATGAAATAATAAAAAATTACGGCAAGCGTCTGGCGTGTGTAATTATGGAGCCGATACGCAATTCTATGCCCGAAAACGATTTTTTGCAATATGTAAAAGATAGAATCCACAAAGTCGGAGGCTTTCTTATATTCGACGAAATTACAATTGGCTGGCGATTAACCTTTGGCGGAGCTCACCGACTTCTTGGAGTTAACCCTGATATGGCGGTGTTTGCAAAAGCAATGGGCAACGGCCATCCGATTGCCGCAGTAATCGGAACAAATGAAGCTATGCACGGAGCAGAAGACTCATTTATAAGCAGTACTTATTGGACGGAAAGTGTCGGGCCGGTAGCTGCACTTGCAACAATTAAGAAAATGGAAGAAACTCGGGTGTGGGAGCATGCAGAAAAAATGGGGGCGTTTTTGATTGATGCCTGGAACCGTTTGGCTGTAAAACACAGTATTCCTGCTAAAGCAGAGGGCATTCCGTGTCTTGCTCATCTCACATATACAAAATATCCTCTTGAACTGAAAACACTGTATACCGTTCTGATGCTTAAGCACGGTTTTCTCGGTAATAATGGTTTTTATCCGACACTTGCTCATACCCCGGAAATAATGTTAGCTTATGAAAAAGCCATTGATTCTGTTTTTGCGGAAATGAGTGAAGTTCTTGCAAACAATGATTACAATGCACTTTTGAGTGCAATCGGAGGTCCTGTCTGCCAAAGCGGTTTTAAGCGCCTCGTGGATTAAGTACATTTTCGCCTTTATGACAGAGATGCCAAGCTGCACCAAAAACACATCAGAATAGTTACACAAAGCTCACGCTTTTGCAAAAACAAAACATTTCAACTCATCTTATACCATTCCCTATCTTGGCAAGGATGATGTGCCGGCAGTTCAAAGTCGCTTAATCCCCCAATCAATATGATAAGCATCCCAAAAGTCAGACACTTCGGGAGGTGCATATCATTAGCTGAGATTTTCTTTATACCTAAAAAACCGCCTGTTCAATTCCGGATTGAACACACCTTGATTACTTTGTTTCAGGTCTCATCATAAAAGACTTATATCACAGAGGTGACCTCAAAGAGATTTCCGACCTTCTTAATCTTGATAATAAGGCTGAGAAAATCCTTAATAATATACGCGGCAAAGAGAAGGCTATAAACAACACTCTTAACGCCATAGCTCTCACTCCGAACGAGGCACTTGTTCAAAAATTAAGCACTCTCACCGCAGAGAAAGTTCTTCTTGAACAGGAGCTTCAAAAGTGTAAATCCGGTAACATCACGTTAACCAAGAATAACATAAACAAGGTATG
>JAZLCV010000139.1:0-14465 GCA_045614365.1 Eubacteriales bacterium
ACCATCAGTTCTTTCTTTTTGTCATGTGCGATAAGTGCTATATTCATATCTATACCCTCATACTCAAAATGGTTGCTATATCTTTCTTGATATTTTCATAAGCGGAACACTTTCTCCGCAGATGCGCCGCGCAATATTCCGATATGCCCTTGCGGCGGGGGCACGCAGATTTGAAAACAGAAGCGTTCCTTTATTTGCAGCCTCTATAACCGCTCTGTCCTCGGGAATAATCCCGATAAGGCGGGTGCTTGTACGGTCGATTGCCTCATCAATATTCGCGGAGGCAAGCTTTTTTATAAGAGACGGGCGCACGCGATTTACAACAAGCCTTATATCACCTATACCGCGGTTTTTCAGCGACTCGCGGGTTAAGCGCGCATCACGCAGGCTTACGGTATCCGTTGTTGCAACAAGAATCGCGCAGTCTGCCGCAGAGGCAGCAAGGTTAAAGCCGAAATCAAGCCCCGCAGGACAATCTATTATACAGTAATCGCACATCCGCTTGATCTCATCCACCAGCTCTGCCATCTGCCGCGGAGTTACATTCCTTCCCGCCTTTTCGCCGAGCGGTGCGGAAAGCAAACGCAGATTTTCCACAAGAGGATGAGTAAGCAGTGCTTTTTGGAGAGAAACATTTCCCGAAATAACATCGGTGAAATCAAAGAGCGCGGAATCTGAAACGCCGAGAACTATATCCATATTGCGAAGTCCAACATCGGCATCAAGCACGACAACACTCTTATCCATTGCCGCAAGACAACACGCAATCCCCGATGCAACCGAGGTCTTGCCCGTTCCGCCCTTGCCGGATGCCACGCATATAGCACATCCCATTGCCATTCCGCTCCTTATTCCAACATACTTTATTATAGTATACAATAAATATTGCAATTTGTAAATTGTTTTTTCGTAAGTAAACTTCGCTATTTTACAAGAACGCCAATACTCCTGCGCGCATCATTTTCAAAGCTTGCGCCGAAATATGCATCGAAAACAGCTTTTGCAACGGATGGGATGCGGCTTCCCTGCCCACCGTTTTCAACAACTACGGCAATTGCGACCTCCGGATCATCTATGGGTGCAAACGCAACGTAAAGCGCATGTGATCCTCCGGGAGCCTGCGCACTTCCCGTCTTTCCGCCGACGGCTACGCCATATGAGCCGAACACTGAATATGATGTTCCTCCCGACTCCTGTGCGCCCGCGTGCATTCCCTTTATAACGGCCTGATATGTCTCCTCGCTCATATCAATGCGGCCGACAATCTCCGGCACAGTCTTCTCCGTTTCCTCATTTGTGTCCGGATTTCTTACACTCTTTAAAAGATGGGGCTTGTATCTGACACCGCGGTTTACAAGCTGTGCAATGTAGTTTGCAAGCTGAAGCGGTGTTACCATAGTATCGGACTGTCCGATAGCTGCAGAAAGAGTTTCACCGGGATACCACGGTTTTCCTTTTTCCTCACGCGCCGTCCTCGATGCAACCTTGCCCGAAACCTCACCGGGGATTTCTATGCCCGTTTTTTCTCCGAGTCCGAATCGAGCAGCCCACGCGGCAAGGCTGTCTATTCCAACGCGCCTTCCGACATCATAGAAAAAGTAATTGCACGATACTTTCAGAGCTTCCGCCACATCAATCTTGCCGTGCGTTTTTCCGTACTGACGAAAAATATCACACATCGGGGTTGTGCTTGGTGCATAGTACATATATTTACCGGTAGTAAGCATCTTTTCCTCCGGTGCTATTATGTTCTCCTCAAGTCCCGCAACGGCAGTTATCATCTTAAATGTGGAACCGGGCGGGAATGCCCCTTGTATCGTTCTGTTGAAAAGGGGGAGGTATTTATCTTTAAAAAGTGCGTTGTACTGCTTTTTATACTGCGTTATGTCATACGTCGGGTATGATGCGGAAACCAGAAGTCCTCCGGTCTTGACATCAATCGCAACAACAGCCGCACCCTTTGCATTGTCACCACCCCAGCGGGAATTGGTTTTTCCCTCAGCGCGCAGACGCGGAACAAGCTCTGCAAGCGCTGCTTCCGCCGCCTCCTGCATCTTCAGGTCAATCGTAAGAACGCAGTTCTGACCAAGGCGTGGCGGTTCCTCATACAAAACAGTCGTTGTTTTACCTGTTGTTGTCGTTTCGGTGGTTTTCGAACCGTCTATGCCGCGCAGATAATGCTCATATGCTTTTTCTATTCCGTCTTTACCGACCATATCGGTCATTTTATAGCCTTTTTTGCGAAGCTCGGCATATTCCTCCTGCCAGATGATATCAACTCTCCCCAGGATATGTGCAGCGGCCTTTGTTTTGTATTCGCGGATAGGCTCCACCTCTATAAGAACACCGGGAAGTGTGCGTGAATGTTCTTTTATTTTGGTTACAAGCGTGCGGTCAACATCACGCGCAAATGTATACGGCGCGGATTTTGAAAAGCCGCGCATCTCCATTTCATAGCAAACGCCGCAAAGCTTGCGGCAAAGCACCTTATCGGTTGTTTTTATGTCAAAACGCTCGGCAAGAAGCATAAGAAACTGATCTGCCGAGAGATTTTCGTCCCATTTTCTGGCCTTTATATATTCTTTTACCGCACGCTCGTCAGAGCTTCCGTCTCCCTTTTCAAACGTAAATGACACGGGCGACGAAACCGTCAGCGGCAGAGTGTCGATATATTCCTGTCCCGCTCCGTCACATAAGTTAACAAGATAAGTCAGAACGCCCTCGCGCCCATCCCTGTTCCATGTTGTAGCATCAAACACAACGGAAAAGCTCATCCGGTTTGTAACCATCGGTCTGCCGAAGCGGTCAAGAATCTCGCCGCGCGGTGCAGTAACGGTTACCGTTCTTGAGGTTCTTTTTGTAGAGCGCTCAAGATAATCCTCTCCTGAAACAATCTGCAGAAAATAAAGGCGACCGAAAAACACGACCGCCGCCAAAATCGCAGCTGCCGCAAGAACCCATATTCGTTTTGAGTTCTGCATAATTCTTCGCCTCCGAAATAATATTTGCAGAATTTTCTGAAGTAGTTGGCTGAAATTACGTTTTTAAGCCTTAAGGTGTTCAACTCACCACGGCTTAAGCTTTATTCTTCCATTTCTTCAAAGTTTCTTCCTGTTTTCTTCACAATTGCATACAAAAAGGGAGTAAACGGCAATGTTGCAAGAAGCTCCCCCGGGATTACATACAAAAGCGGGAGTGCGCTTGCTTCTCCGCGCGCAAGCATATACACGCAATAGTGAATAAAATGCATTGCCGAAATAAGAACCGCCCAGTCAATAAGAGCCATACCGAAGCTTTTCCAGTACATCACTGTATTCATAAGGCAAATCAGAAATGCAAGAACAGTCATAACAATAATATAAAATCCCTCGTGCGAGGAATAAAATGCATCACATATAAAACCGCCGGCAAGGCCTGCAATCATCCCCTCACCCACCCCTTCGTGCAAGGCAATCGCAGCAACGATAAAGGGGATAAGAGACGGCGCACACGAAAAGACGCGGAACGATGAAAAAAGAGTACTCGAAAGCAGCACCGAGGCAAGCATCAGCGCGGCGTAGCACGTCCATTTATACAGCTTTTTGCGTACATTGAGCGTCATAACTTTTCTCCGTCAGTTTGTAATCTCAAAGCTTTTAATAACAAGCACGTGATTTATGCCGTCAAGGTCAACCGCCGGGCGTACAATGGCATATTTCGATATGCCGTGGCTTTCGTTCTTAACCTCTACCACACTGCCGAGAACAATTCCTTTCGGAAACAGTCCGCCCACACCCGAAGTTTCGATAACATCACCGGCAAGAATCTGCGTGTTCTTGGGCAGATAGCTCAGGCGAAAAAGCCCTTCTGCCATAAGCTCAAAATCTCCCTCTGCACTTGCAACGTCACGCGTGCGCGAAGCAATCGCCGATGCTTCCATCGTCGTATCGGTAAGCGCGGTGACGGTTGCCCACGTCGTTCCCACCTCGCTGATAAATCCTACCATGCCGTCGGCGGTAATTACACAGTTATCTGCCGCAATACCCGCGCTTGAGCCTTTATTTATCGTGAAGCTGCGTGTCCAGTTGTCTCCGTTCTTCGCGACAATCTCTGCCGCCTCAAACACGAAGGATGAATCACGCTCACGCATTGCAAGCGCGGCACGAAGCTGCTCATTTTCCTTTTCAATTGCACTGTTTTCACGGATCGCCTGACGCGCAACCGACAGCTCATAGCGTAAATTTTCGTTTTCTGCCTCAAGCTCGTCATAGCGCGTTGCACGGGCTGCCCTCTCTCCGAAAAAGTCCGTAACAGAGTTAACCACATTCTGCACCGGCTCGGAAATGATATTCACAAGAGACCCGATCGGCGAAATTCTTCCTCCCGATACCGCGGAAAGTATAGCGAGAACAAGCGCAATCAGAACTGCCACAAGCGCTGTTATAACTGTTTTTTTTGAAAAAAAATCATTCATCGGATTTCCTCCAGCATTTCTGCAAGGCGTTTCATCGGAAGCCCTATAACATTGAAATAATCGCCCGCGATGTGCGAAACAAACTCTCCCGCACCGCCCTGGATTCCGTAAGCACCTGCTTTGTCCATACAATCACCGGTGGCGACGTATGCGTCTATCTCCTCTGCAGAAAGATTTCGAAAAATCACTTCTGTGCAGACTGCATCGGTATATTCACGTCCGTCGCGGATTATACACACGCCCGTATATACCTTCTGTACACCGCCGGACATTGCGGTAAGCATTTCTCTTGCATGAGCCTCGCTTTTCGGCTTTCCAAGCACCTCTCCGTCAAACGCAACAACCGTATCCGCACCTATAACGATATCTCCAGGGTGACGGCCTGCCACCTCACGCGCCTTTATGCGCGCAAGCTCACAAACGTAGGAAGAAACCTCGCCACCGGAAAACTCCGGCTCGTCCGCGTTTGACACATCTATTTCAAATTCAGTTGTCAGAAGAGACAAAAGCTCACGCCGACGCGGAGATTTTGATGCAAGAATCAGCATTCTGTACTTCCTTCTCTTTCAATCAGAATAATTTGGGGTGCTAAACATTTTTCACTTACTTCCGTCCCGTGCTTCCGAAGCCGCCCGAGCCGCGCTCTGTTTCCGACATCGAATCAACAACGCAAAGCTCCGGTGTTTCTACCGGCATAATGAGAAGCTGGGCAATTCTGTCGCCGGGATTTATCTCAAATGCTTCTTTTCCGAGATTGATAAGTCCCACTTTTATTTCACCGCGGTAGTCACTGTCGATAATTCCTACTCCGTTTGCAAGTGAGATCCCGTGCTTTATTGCAAGCCCGCTTCTCGCACAAACAACGGCAACAAGCTTCTTTGACGGAAGCTCAATTGCCACGCCCGTAGGAACGGGAAAAATCTCGCCCGGAGAAAGGGTAAGCTTTTCAGCGATATCCGCACGCAAATCGTATCCCGCCGCGCCGTCCGATGCACGCATCGGAACCGATGCCGTGGGAGTAAGCAATTTTATATTCACGGAAAACACTCCTTTATTCTCTTGTTTTCGTATTTTTATTCTATATGTAATAAGTATATCATACCCCGCGCCCGAATTAAAGGTAAATTTGTAAACAATCCCTCAGCCTTACTCAACGCCGCGGTAGTAAAGTCCGCGGGTGTACTCGTGTGGGGCGAAAGGCTCACCGCCGGCATACGCATCAAATACCTGCACACACTCGCGCGAGTTTTCGCTTGTAAAATACAGCCGGGCAAATGCTGCGCCGACGTTTTTCCAATCACGCGGCTTATCCGCAAGGAACAGCTTTTTTGAATTTACGATAAGCGTTCTGTGGTTAAATTCGCGAAGCAGGGGGAAAGCTGCTCCGGTGCGGTCGCAAAGCACATGGGGGTTTGCGCACACACACGCACCGGTCTGCGCTTTTACAACGCAGTTTTCGCATATCATAAGCGGAAGCCGTCCGTATACAACAATTTCCGTGTCGATAATCTTTGAAATGTCACGTATCTGCGGAAGGGTAAGCTCCGGCGAAAGCAGTGCACTCTGCACACCGGCAGGGCGAATTTCACGCAAAGCGTAAGAGTTGAAAACATTTATTCCAAAATCAGCGAAAAGCGCTGAAAAACCAAAGCTTTTTGCAAGCTCAATATGTCCGGTGTTTCCGATTGATGCACGGGGAATTCCCGCTTTCCTTGCTTTTTCGGCATATATGCGGACTAAATCAACCTCTGTGTCCTTTATTATGCGCGGAAATACCGCAACAACGGCGCATTTCTCAGATATTTCGCATATTCGTGCGATGTTTTTTTCATCAAACTCACAAAGCGGGATGTACATATACGCAATATCGCGCGACAGAAGCTCATCGCTTATCTGCGCAATGCTTCTCACCGACACGGTAAAACGCGGCGGGTTTTTTCGGTTTACAAGCCGAAAGCCCGTATTGAACTTTCCTTCAGGACGGTCTTTTTTCTCGCCGCCCGGAAGTTTACCCAGCACCTCACGGCGCAATGCGTTAAGTTCTGACAGCGGAAGCGAGAGCCCCTCGCCGAGCTTTATATTCACTTTGCTTACAACAAAGCCTGTCCCGCCTGTTTTCTTAAGTTGAGTTTCCACTGCCTCATAAGTCAGCGGAACATTGCGCGCAGGCTCGGGCACCTTTCCCTCGGCATATGCACGCTCGCCCTTGCCGTCAATTGCGGCAACCATCGCGGGACGGTCTTTTTCTATTATGCAGTACATTTCTATTGCCGACGTTTTTTCGGGAATGTCTTTTTCGTATGTTTTCCGAGCCGCGGCAAGAAGAGTTTCCGGTGCGTTTGTTTCGGTGCGTATTCCGAACATTTCCTTGCCAAGCTCTCCTTTATAATACCCTTCGGTAAACCCGCTGCGCGAGAAAATGTCGTTTAAAATCTGCTTTTCTTTATCAGTTGCGGCTCTGCCCTCGCGGAGTATTCTCGAATATATCCCCGTAACGGTTGCGACATATTCTGCGCGCTTCATTCTTCCCTCAATCTTAAGAGAAGCCACACCCATATCGGAAAGCTCAGTAATATAATCCGCAAGGCAAAGGTCACGCAAGGAAAGCGGATATGCATTCACTCCGGCTTCGCCAAGCTTATACTGCATACGGCACGGCTGGGCGCAGAGTCCGCGGTTTCCGCTTCTTCTTCCGATAACTGCGCTCATCTCGCACTGTCCGGAGTAGCACATGCACAGCGCACCGTGGACAAAAACCTCAATTTCTATCGGACTTTCCTTACATATATAGCGAATTTCCTCACGCGAAAGCTCACGCGAAAGAACAACGCGCGAAAAGCCGAGTGAGGCGAGATATTTTACACCTTCAAGGTTGTGTACCGTCATCTGTGTGGATGCATGAAGAGCTATCTCCGGTGCAACGGACCTGAAAATACGTGCAACGCCAAAATCCGCGACGATGACAGCGTCCACCCCCGCGCGGTTTATTTCGCGCGCAAGGGCCTCAACGCGTTCAGCCTCGCGGTCAGTGATGTGAGTATTTACCGTGACATATACCTTAACGCCGCGCTTATGAGCATAATCACACACGGCGGAAAGGTCACGCTCGGTAAAGTTTTTTGCAAGGCGGCGGGCATTAAAATCCCCCACGCCCAGATAAACAGCATCCGCGCCGTTGCATACGGCGGCGCGGAGTGCTTCCATACTCCCTGCGGGAGCTAAAATTTCTGCTTTCTTCTGCATTATTTCGCAGAAAGACGTGCAATTTCACGCTTTAAGTCCATAATCTCAGACTTCATACGGCTGCCGTCCTCAAGGTAATCCTTAAGCTGTGTGCGAAGATTTTCTGCAGTTTCAAGAGCCTTATAGTACTCATCAGAGATGTTCACGGCAGAAAGAATTGCCGCCTCGATGAGAGAGAAGTTGCCGCCCTTTAAGACCTCGTTGACCTTTACGTCAACGTGTGCGGCAACGCGGCGCGTATATTCCTCGTTCTCGCCGCTGACAAGACGGAGCTCTACCCCGCCGATGTTTACCGATATCGCGTTTTTCATGACCTCTACCTCCACATTATGAGTTTATATTATTTTATAATTGCTTTATGGAATACCTTTTTGCCCTTCTTTATCTTTACGCCGGCACAAAGCGCATCCTTTGATACGACAAAGTCTGCCGCCGCGATCTTTTCACCGTCGAGCGCAACGCCACCCTGCTGTACAAGACGTCTTGCCTCACCCTTTGACGGACAGAGACCGCACATAAGAAGAAGGTCTAAAATTCCAACGCCGTCGCCAACATCTGCTGATGACAGCTCTGTTGTCGGCATATTTGCATCGTCACCGCCGCCGGAGAAAAGGCTCTTTGCGGCATCGAGTGCCTTATCTGCTTCTTCCTTACCGTGGACAAGAGCCGTAAGCTCATAAGCAAGAAGCTCTTTCTTTTCGTTGATGCGGGAATCTTCCCACTTTTCAATCTCGTCAATCTCCTCAATCGGAATGAATGTGAGCATACGGATGCACTTCATAACGTCTGCATCGTCGACATTTCTCCAATACTGGAAGAACTCAAACGGGCTTGTTTTGTTCGGGTCAAGCCACACAGCGCCGCGCGCAGTTTTGCCCATCTTCTTGCCTTCGGAGTTAAGGAGAAGCGTAATTGTCATTGCGTGGGCATCCTCGCCGAGCTTTTTGCGGATAAGCTCCGTGCCGCCGAGCATATTGCTCCACTGGTCGTTGCCACCGAACTGCATGTTGCAGCCGTATTTCTGATACATATAGTAAAAGTCGTAAGACTGCATAATCATATAGTTGAATTCAAGGAACGAAAGTCCCTTTTCCATACGCTGCTTATAGCACTCTGCGCGGAGCATATTGTTTACAGAGAAGCATGCACCGACCTCGCGGAGAACATCAACGTAGTTAAGCGGGAGAAGCCAGTCGGCATTGTTGACCATCATTGCCTTGCCTTCTCCGAACTCGATAAAACGCTCCATCTGCTTCTTAAAGCAGTCGCAGTTGTGCTGTATCGTCTCCTGCGTCATCATGGAACGCATATCGGTACGTCCCGACGGGTCACCGATCATAGCCGTGCCGCCACCGATGAGAGCAATGGGGCGGTTGCCCGCCATCTGCAGTCTCTTCATAAGGCACAGCGCCATAAAATGGCCGACGTGGAGAGAGTCCGCAGTCGGGTCAAAACCGATATAGAACGTAGCGCGGCCGTTGTTTACAAGGTCGCGGATTTCGTCTTCATTTGTTACCTGCGCGATGAGTCCGCGCGCAACAAGCTCTTCATAAATCTTCATAGTGAAAAAACCATCCTTTAACCGCTCGTTTTACATATAAATATAATATAACATATAAAAAGGTAAATTGCAAGGAAAACAACTCTGTTTTTTGTTGCAAACGGACGGATTATATTGTATAATTTATAATAGTATATTATGGAGTTGATTTACCTTGTATCATAAGCTTAGTATAGAAGAAACATTAAAAGCGTTTGATGTTAACCCCGAAACGGGGCTTTCGGATAAAGAGGCGCATCACCGCACATCACAGAGCGTTACGAAAAGCGACGGCTCTTCGTTTTTTAAATTTGCGGCGCACGCAATCTCCCACCCTGTTATCATCATACTTTTCATTTCCGCAATTCTTTATGCCGTGCTAGGCGGATGGCTTGAAGCACTTCTCATTGCAGCTGTTATCATTCTTCACACCGTTTTTTCGGCAGAATGCAAGCGCCGCGGGGAGCGAACGCTTGACCGCTCGGTTTCAGCATCGGTCACGCACGCCATCGTTTTGCGCAACGGCGCAAAAATGAAGCTTTCCTCCGACCGCCTTGTTGTCGGGGATGTGGTTACGCTCAAGCCCGGACGCGTTGTTCCGGCAGATTTGCGCCTTATATCAACAGAAAACCTTATCATAGACGAAAGCGCGATTGGCGGCCGTGCCCGCGCGGAAAAGGACTGTTCATATCAAAGCACAAGCGATGTACGCATAGAATTCCGCGACAACTGCGCCTTCGAAGGAACGGTTGTCCTTGAGGGGCGCGGTGACGGCGTTGTCATTGCAACGGGTATGTCCACCGAGATGAGCCGCCTGACGCTGCCTCTCGATGTTCCCGAAAAGGATGCTTCCCCGTCTTTTTCAAGAATTGAAAAACTCACACGCCGGTTAAGTATTATAACAAGCCTTGCATGCGTTGCAGTTTTTGCAATTTCGCTTGCATATGATGCAGGCTTTATGACGGCGCTTCTCGTCTCGGCATCCCTTGCGGTTGCCGCCATCCCCGAAAGCTTTGGCACAATTGTTCTCACAAGCCTTGCCCGCGGCGCGGAAAAGCTCCGCTCCGAAGGTTTTTCGGCAAAAAATATGCGCGCGGCAGAAATGCTCGGTGAGGTTAATATCTTTACCACAGAGCTTCCTAAAATGGGTGTTGCCGCTACATATTCAAGCGGACGCATCCATTCTCCGCAGGAAGAGAACACCGTCCCTTTCCTTGAAGGACTTCTTCTCTGCGAGCTTAAGAACCCATCGCTCTATGCTTTTGCATCTCACAAGTGTGATGCAGAAAACGTGGCGGCAAGCTTCCCGCGCATCGGCGAATATATGGGCGAGGTTACAACCACGCTCCACCGCGCAGGAGAAACAACGATATCCTACACCGGCGGCGATGCGAAGGAAATTCTCTCGCGTTCAACCCTTATATGGGACTTCGGACGCGTGAGAACGCTTACTGCTTCCGACCGCGAAGAAATCGAAGAGTGCATCCGTACGTTTGAAGAAGACGGCTATAGCCAGACAGCGCTCGGTCTTCGCTCGGGCGATGATGTTCCGTGCGATAACAACCTCATTTTCCTCGGCATTGCGGCAACCCGCGCAGAGGTCAATGAAGCGGCAAATCCAGATACCTCGGCACTCAACGCGGCAGGAGTGCGCGTTCTTCTTCTCACCGAGGGTGATGCGGAAAAGGCACGCCTTGGCGCAACAGCACTGAAAATCCCATGCGATAACATAATTTGCGCACGCGAGCTTGCCTCTCTCTCCGATGAGGAGATTTCCGAGCGCATAAATGACACCTTTGTATTCGCTTCTCTCCGCGCACAGGACAAGGTGCGTATAATAAACGCTTTAAAATCCTACGGCTACTCCGTTGCATCCGTTGGTGACGGAATATCCGATGCTCCGGCTCTTGATGCCTCGGATATCGGTATGAGCGACCTGCACGCACGCGATGCGGCAAAGGATGCCTCCCACGTTATTTTTGACGGCAGCTTCTCTGCTGACCGCGCAATAATCCGCGGCAAGATTATCCGCACGAACATACGCCGCGCCGTGACGTACCTCGCTGCGGCAAACACAGCAGAGCTTATATGCGTTCTTCTCTCTGCCGCTTGCGGCTTCGGCTTCCCGCTGACTGCACTGCAGATTCTTCTTGTAAATCTTATTACGGACACTTTCCCCGCACTTTTACTTGTGCGCGGCGAATTCCTTCAGAAAAACCCATCCCGTATGGCATATATCTGGGGCATAGTTCTCGGTCTTTTAATGCCGTTTACTTTCCGTGTGCTCACTCAGACAACCGGACTTTTCCTTGCACAATGGATTACATTTGCCGCACTCACGGCAGGCGAGCTTTTGCTCATAATTCCAATGTACTTTGCAGGACGCAGAAAGTAGGTTTTCTTATGGCTTCGGAAATTGAGCTTAAATATGCGCCGCCCGTGGATATGCGGGCGGAAACGCTGTTTTCCGATAATGCTATTGCACCGTTTTCCCAAAAACGGTGTCGGTATGAGATGCACACGGAGTATCTCGATACCGAAAACAGCGATGCGAAAAAGAGCGGAATAACACTTCGCCGCCGCTTTGAAAACGGCGAGAGCGGGCTTTATGCAAAATGTAAAAGATACGATTCCGGTGCTCTCAGCGTGCGCGGAGAATGGCGTGTCGTGAGCGATGATGTAAGAAATGCAGCCTCGCTTTTGTCTGATGCCGGTGCTCCGACAGAGCAGCTTTGCAAAACAGAGCTTTACGTCTGTGCATCCGTTCGGTTTGTGCGCGAAGAGGTTCTTGTCACGCCGTATGACGGATTCTCATTTTTACTCTCTTTTGATGACGGAGTTTTCGGCGAAAGCACGCACTTTACCGAAGTTGAGCTTGAGCTTGTCTCTGGAAGCGAAGAGGAGCTTGTCACCTTCGGAGCTTCACTTGCAAAAAAGTATTCACTTAAGCCCGAACCACGTTCAAAATACACAAGAGCAATGGAATACGCTTATTTTTTAAATTAATTTCGCGGTAGAGAAAAGCCGCCTATAAAGCCAAGCGGTTATAAATTACAGCGAAATTATGCATACGGGGATGCGCGGAAAACGCAGTTTTCCATTTAGCATCAACGGCATAATGAGCGCGATAATTTATCCGCTGCTTTATCCAGCGGCAAAAGCGTGGAGGGTTTCAAAGGGAACTGAGCAAAGTTCCCTTTGAGAATATCCCGCCCGGGCGGGCATGAATATTGCGTTCTGCCGCAAGCGTGATAAATGTAACGCTTATACATTTTGGAGGAAATTATGGAATATATTGCAGGAAAATATGATATAGCTGTTGTCGGCGCAGGCCACGCAGGCATTGAGGCAGCACTTTCCGCGGCACGTCTCGGTTGCCGCGTTGCGTGCTTTGCAATAAATCTCGATTCCGTCGGGAATATGCCGTGCAATCCCGCAATCGGCGGCACTGCAAAAGGACATCTCGTACGCGAAATAGACGCACTCGGCGGCGAAATGGGACGTGCGGCTGATGATACATGCATCCAGTACCGTATGCTCAACCGCGGCAAAGGGCCGGCAGTATATTCCCTGCGCGCGCAGGCAGACCGCCGTGCGTATCAGGCGCGGATGAAGCGCGTTTTGGAAGCGACGGATAACCTTGACCTTATTCAGGCTGAAGTCGTTGACATCGGCATTGAAAACGGAGAGGTCACTTCTGTTCTTACCGCAACGGGCGGGCGCTATCTCTGCCATGCCGCGATTATCGCTACCGGCACATATCTCGGCGGAAAAACAACTGTCGGTGAAACCGCGCGCGTCGGTGGCCCGGATGGAATGTTTGCCGCAACGGAGCTTACGGCAAATCTCATCCGCGCGGGAGTAGAGCTTCGCCGCTTCAAGACGGGTACACCGCCGCGAATCAACGCGCGCAGTGTGGATTTCTCTGCAATGGAGCCGCAGCCGGGCGATACGGATATATATCCGTTTTCGTTTGACACCGAGCACAAAATAGAAAACCGTGCGATATGCCATCTTACATACACAAACGCGGAGACTCACCGTATTATCCGCGAAAACCTGCACCGTTCTCCGCTTTTCTCCGGAAACATAGCAGGTGTCGGCCCGCGCTACTGCCCGTCCATTGAGGACAAGGTTGTGCGCTTTTCGGAAAAAGAGCGGCATCAGCTTTTTATTGAGCCGATGGGGCTTGGCACTGATGAAATGTACATTCAGGGACTTTCTTCCTCACTTCCCGAGGATATCCAACTTCTTATCGTCCACTCCATCCGCGGACTTGAAAACGCGCAGATAATGCGCTTTGCATATGCCATTGAATATGACTGCATTGACCCGCTAACCCTTCTTCCCACGCTCGAAGTAAAAACCATTTCGGGGCTTTATGGAGCAGGACAGTTCAACGGCTCTTCGGGATACGAGGAAGCCGCGGCGCAAGGGCTTCTTGCCGGCATCAATGCCGCGCGAAAGCTTCAGGGAAAATCGCCCGTTATCCTCGACCGCTCGGATGCGTATATCGGAACTCTTATTGATGACCTTGTAACCAAGGGCACAAACGAGCCGTACCGTATGATGACCTCGCGCTCGGAATACCGTCTGTATCTCCGTCAGGACAATGCAGACCTCCGCCTTACAGAGCTGGGATATGAAATAGGCCTTGCCAGCGAAAAGAAGTATAACAGAATGATAAATAAGCGCGAAGAAAGTGCGCGCGAGCTTGCCCGTGTTGAAAAATCCATAATCCCGCCGGGCAAGGAGATTAACGCCTTTCTCGAAAAAGCAGGAACATCCCCGCTCGTTACGGGGGCATCGGTTGCAGACCTCATACGTCGCCCGCAGCTTACATACGAAAGCCTTGCGCCGTTTGACAAAACACGCGCAGAGCTTCCTTACGATGTACGCGAACAGGTGGAGATTTCGCTTAAGTACGACGGATATATAAAGCGTCAGAAAGCACAGATAGAGCAGTTTAAAAAGCTTGAAGGCGTAAAAATACCGGACGGAATGGATTATATGTCGCTTCAGGGACTTCGCACAGAAGCACGCCAGAAGCTTACAAAAATACAGCCTGGTTCTGTGGGACAGGCTTCACGCATATCAGGCGTAAGCCCGGCTGACATTGCCGCACTGCTTCTTTATCTGAAAAAATAAATAAAAAGATGAGCACTTTTTGCAAAAAGCTTGAAGAAGTCCTGTAACCCCCGGCAAAACGACTCCCCGGAACGGAAAATT
>JAZLCV010000140.1:0-22827 GCA_045614365.1 Eubacteriales bacterium
TTTGCCTTTTCGGAGAGCACCAGGATTATCTCGGACTTGAGGTTGTTGCGGTTGCAATAAATCTTCGTTTTTCGGCGGAGGTTACCCCGCGCGATGACAGCATAATCAGAATTAAAATCCGTGACGAAAAGCTTGATACACTCAATGTTGAAAATACAGAAGGCTTGTATCAGGAGTATCTCACAGATATTTCAAAAGAAATTGTTTATGACAGCGATGAGGACTTTATGCGCAGTACGATAAACGTACTTCTCAAAAAGGGATATAAGCTTTCGGGCTTTGACATCAAGATGGATTCGGAAATCCCGATAGGCAAGGGTATGTGTTCATCAAGCACAATGGTCGTTGCCATTGTTAAGGCACTTCTTGAAGGAATAGGACATCCCGATGCAAAGGACCCGTATAAGATTGCGCAGATTGCATTTGATGCAGAGGTTGCGGAATTCGGTCATCCGGGCGGAATGATGGACCAATATGCGTCCGCGCTTGGTGGTCTTATCAACCTCAAGTTTGCAAACGGTACGGAAGCCTTCCCGATAAAGCGTTCGCTTCCGGGTGCCTTCATCCTCTTCGATTCACTTGAGCGCAAGGACACCTTAAACGTTCTTGCTGCATCAAAAATTCCGACGCTTGAAGGCCTTGAAATTCTCAAGGAATATGGCATAAAGGGGATAGACCACCTTGCTTTCGGCGGTGCAGACGTTTCGCTTGTTGATAAGCTTGACGATTTCCGTCGCAAAAAGGTTCTTACCAATATTGACAACTACAAAATTCTCAAAAAGGGAATTGAGCTTCTGGCCTCTGACGGTGATATCGACGAAGAACTCGGTCGCCTTATCTACGCTCATCACAAAAACCTTCGCGACGGTCTCGGAATTTCTACGGCAACGATTGAAAAAATTCTCGACTGTGCAATCGCTAACGGTGCATATGGCGGTAAGATCAACGGCTCCGGCGGCGGTGGATGCTGCTTCGTTTATGCTCCGCGTGATAAGGCAGAGGCAATTATTGAAGCAGTCGGAAAGCTCGGATATCCGGGGAAAATCCTCGTTCAGGATACGGGCGTAAGAGTAGATTAATTTTGGGAGGTTACATACAATGATTAAATTCGGAACAGGCGGTTGGCGAGCAATAATCGGGGATGAGTTTATCAAATCGAACATCATCTCTCTTGCTCAGGCAGTCGCAGATGACATAATCGAAAAAGGCAAAAAGGACGTAGGTATCGTCATCGGTTACGATCGCCGATTTCTCTCTGATTTTGCAGCACAGTGGGTTGCAGAGGTGTTTGCGGGAAACGGTGTAACGGTTCATTTTGTTGACCGTATCGCACCTACACCGCTCGTTATGTACGGTGTAAAAACGCTCGGTACGCCCTACGGCATGGCGATTACAGCAAGCCATAATCCGGCTGAATACAACGGCATAAAAGTATTCATCGAAGGCGGAAGAGATGCAGATATTTCAATTACTCAGGAGTTTGAAAAGCGCATCGAAGCGGGTGTAACTGTACGTCAGATGGAATTTGAAAAGGCAAAAAAAGAGGGAATAATTAAAATTGCGGACTTGTATAATTCCTATATTGATAGTATAATTAGTATGATAAACATGGATGCTATCCGTGCCAAGAATATGCGTGTGCTTCTTGATCCGATGTTCGGCGTATCAAAGACAGCACTTTCAACGGTGCTTATGACAGCCCGCTGCGATGTTGATACCATCAACGAACGCCACGATACGCTCTTTGGCGGACGCCTTCCGTCTCCGTCGGCACACACCCTTGCAAAGCTTTCAAATATGGTTGTTGAGGAAGGGTATGATCTCGGTATCGGAACGGACGGTGATGCCGACCGTATCGGTATCATTGATGAGAACGGAAAGTTCGTTCATCCCAATGAGATTATGATGCTTCTTTACTACTACCTCCTCAAGTACAAGGGCTGGAGAGGCGATGTTGTAAGAAACGTTGCAACTACCTGTATCCTTGACCGTATCGCGGATGACTTCGGTCAGAAGTGCCACGAGGTTCCGGTAGGATTTAAGCACATAAGCGGAATGATGGAAAAAACGGATGCTCTCATCGGCGGTGAGTCCTCCGGCGGTCTTACGATTCGTGGTCACATCAAGGGTAAGGACGGTATTTTTGCATCAAGCCTTCTCGTTGAGATGATCTGCACAACCGGCAAGCATTTATCCGACCTTCTTGCAGAGATTTATGAAAAGTACGGCTATATGCAGATGATGGAGTTTGACACAAAGTTCTCCGTTGAAAAGAAAGAGGAAATACGCCGCGTTCTTTACGAAGATGAAGCTCTTCCGGAGTTTGACGTAAAGATTGCGAACGTAAGCCGTGCAGATGGTGTTAAGGTAACCTTTGAAAACGGCGGCTGGATTATCGCTCGCTTCTCCGGTACCGAGCCGCTTATCCGTATTTTCTGTGAGATGGAGTCAAAAGAGCACGCGGATAAGATGATAGCAACCATGCGTGAATTCCTTGGAATATAATTAAATCAGAAGAGGGTGTAACTTTTGAAAGTATTGGTAACAGGCGGCTGCGGATTTATCGGTTCGCATATTGTAGACCGTCTCTGCGAGGCGGGACATGAGGTTGCAGTTTGCGATAACCTCTCGACGGGTAACATTGCAAACTTAAATCCGAAGGCAAAATTTTATGAAGTGGATATAAGAAGCGAAGCTTTCCGCTTAGCGGTAGAGGAGTTTGCTCCCGAGGTAATTTACCACGAGGCAGCGCAGATTGACATTCAGAAGTCAATCCGTGAGGTAAGCTTTGATGCGGAAACAAACGTTGTCGGCACAGTGAAGGTGCTTGAGGCTGTGCGTGATTTCGGCGTTAAGAAGATTATCTATGCATCCAGCGCTGCAGTTTACGGAAATCCGGAGTATCTCCCGGTTGACGAAAATCACCCGAAGGCTCCGATGTCCTTCTACGGCATATCCAAATTCACTCCCGAGTATTACATAAAAACCTTCTCAGATATGTACGGATTCAAGTACACAATCCTCCGTTATGCAAATGTTTTCGGTGTACGTCAGGACCCGAAGGGCGAGGGCGGCGTTGTGTCTATATTCACTGATAAGCTTCTCCGCGGCGAGACTCCGATAATCTTCGGAGACGGTGAGCAGACGCGTGACTTTGTTTACGTCGGTGATATCGCAGGCGCAAACTTTGCGGCTCTCACGGCAGGAGACAACGAGATTATAAACGTCTCTACCTGCAAGAAAACAACGGTAAATGAGCTTGTTGAGATTATGTCGGAGGGCAAGGTGCGCGCCGAGTACAGAGAGGCGCGAAAGGGCGATATTCTCCACAGCTATCTTGACAACACAAAGCTCCGCACCGTTCTCGGTTATGAGCCGCAGTATACGCTCGAACAGGGTGTAAAGCTCACTATGGATTACTACCGAGAAAAGCTTTCAAAATAATGAAAAGCATTATAAAGAAGTGGTATGAAAAGCTTGGCTTTCCGAAAGAGTGGGACAGCGCTTTTTTCGATTTGCTTGAAAAAGCGCAGCTTTCCCCGTGTTTACCTGAAAAGTATGACAACAGCGCAGATTCTTGCAAAAACCTTTTGATGTATTTGTATTTCTGCGAGGATTTGCAGAAAAAATACTGCGAAAAGGGTATTGCTGAAAAATATCTGCTTGATACCCTCGGTGATATTGTAATATGGGCAAAAACGCATTACAGTATAAACCAAAGCATCGGTCTTTCGGAAACCTCGTGGCTTATACGCCACGTTACAATGAAGCTTATAAAGCTTGGCAGGCTGCAGTTTTGTATGGCTCCGGCAGAGCACGCAACACCGGAAGGTGAAATTTCCGAAGGTGAGAATGTGCTTGAAATACACATCTGCGAGGGTGAAAAGCTTGATGTGGCGGAGTGCTGGAAGTCCATTGAGGCGGCAAAAACGTTTTTTGCAGAGTATTTCCCCGAGTTTGAGTATAAGTATTTTACTTGTCATTCGTGGCTTTTGGATAGTACACTTAAGAAAATGTTGTCTGAAAACAGCAACATACTGAAGTTTCAAAAGCTTTTTGAAGTTGTTTCCGAAGATGATTCAAACAGAATTATCCGTTACATATTCCGCTGGGATATGACGGAAGAGAAGCTTTCCGGTGCGGTGTGCACCTCGTCCTTTGCGGAGAAGGTGAAAAAACATATCCTTGAAGGAAATGGTTTCCACGAATCCCTCGGGATTATAAAGAAATAAGAATAAAGAGATGATGAAAAGCTTGCAGTCTTTTTATCATCTCTTTTTGTTTGGGAAAATAATAATAAAAATATAGACAGAGAGCAGCGTTTATGATAAAATAATAATTGCCAAATAATTACACGTATAAATCAAATAATTTATTCCTAAACTGAGTACGTATTTTTGTCTTATGGCAAAAATGCATACTCTCCGTTTCACGTACTCTTTTAGGAATATGCGAAGTGTGATTGTTTGGCGACAAATAGAGTTATGCGTTTTTCGGTGTATGGCTCTGTTTGAGTCATACACTTTTTTATTATATAAGGAGACATTGAGATGGAATGTTATAATGATTTATGCGTATACTGGAAAGAGGACAATTGTATTTTGGATAGTATATCTATCAATGAAATAGGTCTGTGTAACGAGTATATTTCAGTAACTGTTCCTACGGATAAAATGAATGAATACAGAGAAAATCATTTGAAAAGCTTGCGTGAATACGAAAAAGGTTTATAACAAACCCGGCAGGGGAATTTTTCCTCCTGCCGGGTTGCTGTATTTTATTCTTTTACATATGCCACAAGCTCATTGATGAATTTACGGTCGCTGAAGTCTCCGTCGGCATCACACAGCGTTATAAGCATCTTTTCCATATCTGTCGGATTTTCCTTTGCCGACATAATTTTCTTAAGCGTTTTAAGTGCTGCGCGGTGGGGAAGGGACAGCTCGTCAAGTATCATCTTTCCGGGAAAATTAAAAATTTTTATTTTTTCAAGCATGTGCGGCTTGAAGTTTTTTTCTACCACGAGCTTGTCGTAATAATCGCGGCACTCCGGCGGAGTGAGACCGGTCGAGAAAACAACAAGCTTTTTATCGGACAGCATATCAAAGTTTTTGGTGATAAGGATGACTCCGTTGATTACTTCGGCATAAAGACCGCCGCCGTAGATTATGGTATCGTATTGTTGGAGTTCGTTTGCCTTAATCTTGCCTGCTTCTGCAATTTCGCAGCCGAGGTCCTCTGCAATCCATTCGGCATAGGCTTTTGTGGAACCGTATTTTGTTTTGTAAATTACAATTGCATTCATGTATAAGCCTCCGCTCGGTAGTCTGGATACCGATTATTATGCTTATTTCCGGCGCTTAATGCCGACTTTTTTTACTTTTGCCCGTCCTCAAAGTCTGCCATAGGGCTGCGGATGAGGATATAAGTTGATGCGTCGCAGTAGTTGTGGGAATAGAGATACTTTGTAGAGATAGGATTTTTTTCATCTTCAAAGTATTCATTGAGGATAAAATCAACCTCACCGGCATCAAGCGCTTCCATAAGCTTGTCTGCGGGATATTCCTTTATTACGAGATCCGCGCGCGCACCGGCTGCCATTTCGTATGCGATGTCAACGTTTATGCCGATAAGCTCTCCGGCATCATTGCGGTAGTTAAGCGGATAGTTATCATCGCTGCAGATGCCCACGGTGATTACTCTTCCGTCAATTTTCTTATAGTCGGACGGGCGGACGTAAGGATCGTCCGGGTTTGCATAAGGAGAATGAGCATCGGCAATCTTCTGTGCCGTTCCGTTGTTCAAAATTGATGTAAACGCTGTGTCGATATGAATGATAAACTTCTGTGTGTTGAGAGAGATTGCACGGAGCTGTTTTCCAACAAAGGTGATTTCCGTAGGCATAAAAGCATCGGACTTTTCAAGCTCGTGATGTGCGTATACCGCGGGAAGTACCATACCGTGGACTTTTTTGTCGCGGAGAGCATCAAGACCTTTTTCCACAGATGAGAATTTCACGATATCAGGTTTTCCGATAAGATCTTTGATTTCTTTTCTGGGGACAAGCTCTTCCACCGTGCCGAGCTTATAACCGTCGAACTGGTCGGCAACGAGAAAACCTATCGCCGGCGGTTCTTTATATCCGCATGCGGAAAAAAGGGTAACTGCCATTACAGACAGCAGAACAATGCTAATAAATTTTTTCATTTGTAAAACACACTCCTGTTTGTAGTTGATTATATTATACGTTATTTCCGTTTTAATTACAAGTAAAATTTACCATTTAAACATCATACATACTGTATAGGCTGTGATACAGACCCTCTTTTTGCATAAGCTCATCGTGGCTGCCCTGTTCGGCAATACCATCCTCGGTAAGAACAAGGATTTTGGTCGCGTTTTTGATTGTAGTAAGTCTGTGCGCTATGGTAAGCGTGGTTCTTCCTTTCGCAAGCTCAGAAAGGGACTGCTGAATGATATGTTCGCTCTCATTGTCAAGAGCACTTGTCGCTTCATCCAGAATGAGGACGGGTGGATTCTTGAGGAATACGCGTGCGATGCTTATGCGTTGTTTCTGACCGCCGGAGAGCTTTACACCGCGCTCTCCTACAAAGGTGTTGTATCCATCGGGAAGCTGAGAAATAAACTCGTGCGCGCCGGCAAGACGTGCCGCGTGTTCTATTTCCTCACGTGTGGCACTGGGAAGACCGTATTCAATGTTGTCGTAAACCGTTCCGGAGAAGAGATATACATCCTGCTGAACGATGCCTATCTGAGAACGCAGGGATTTGGTGGTGACGGAACGTATATCAACGCCGTCAACGAAAATCGTACCTTCGGTGACATCGTAAAAACGGGGGATGAGGTTGCACAGTGTGGTTTTTCCGGCTCCGGAGGGTCCTACAAGGGCAACGTTTTCGCCTTTTTTGATATGCAGATTTATTCCGGTAAGCACGTTTTCACTGCTGTCGCCATAGCGGAAGCTCACATTGTCAAAAACAATATCACCGGAAACTGAAGGCAACTGTGCGGCATCGTCGCAGTCCCGTATTTCAATCGGTTCGTCAAGAACCTCGACAAAGCGCTCAATGCCTGTTATGCCGCGCTGGAACTGTTCGGTAAATTCAACGATTCTGCGTATTGAGGTGAGAAGCGTTGAAACGTAGAGCAGATATGCCATAAAGTCCGGCGGGGTTATACGCCCGTGCATCATAAAGAAAGATCCGGCAACCACAACTACTATATACATAAGGCCGTCAAAAAAACGCGTGGTACTGCCAAAGCCTGCCATATAGCGGTAGGTTTCTTTTTTCGTGTCGAGAAATTCCTCGTTTCCGCGCTCGAATTTTTCACGCTCTATATCTTCGTTGGCAAAAGATTTTACCACGCGCACACCGAGAAGTGAGTCCTCAACGCTTGCGTTTATTTCACCGAGCTGATTGCGTGAGCGCTTGAATGCGCGGCGCATACGGCGGTTAAAGCGCGTTGAGCAGAAAAGCATAACGGGGATAATCGCAAAGATTATAAGTGTGAGCCAGAAATCCGTAGCACAGAGGATTGCAAATGAAACTGCAATTTTTATTCCGGCGATGAAGAATTCCTCCGGACAGTGGTGTGCAAATTCCGTGATGTCAAAAAGGTCGCTTGTGATGCGCGTCATAAGCTGACCGACCTTGGTGTTGCTGTAATACGAATACGAAAGCTCCTGCAGATGCGAGAACAAATCGCGGCGCATATCAGTTTCAATTTTTGCGCCCATAACGTGTCCGGTGTTCTGCATAAAGTAGTTCGCAATAACATCTATAATGCGAAGTGCAATATAAAGGATACCTACGGATAAGATAGTGCGGACGGTAAGCGCACCCATATCGTTCATACCAAGCTCTGTGAGATAGCGGACGATAAGGGGAAGAACGATATCGCATACGGTGGTAAGCATTGCGCAGAAAAGATCGAGAACAAGGATGAGACGGTATTTTTTGAAGTATGGGATAAAGCGCGAGAGAAGATACCGCGTGCTTTTTTTTGATGTGTTCATTCGCTTTTCACCTCTTCTTCATAAGAAGATCTCCAGTCACATGTATATGTAAAGGAAATGCTGTCACCGTGCTCCGGCTTATATTGGCTGTAACTGACATCAGGGCTTTTTCCGTTTACGGTATAAAGCCAGCCGGAGAACTCACCGCAGTCAAGCTCGTAGAGATTTGATATTCCTTTTATGTATGCTGAGTTGTATGCGGGAGTTTCGGAAAAATCAAGATGCAGCTTTCTCTCACGGACGGTGCGCATGAGAATGTCAAAAACGCTCTCTCCCGCGTTGAAGCCAACCTCGCACAAACTGATAATCTCACCGTTTTCCGGTAAAAGCGCACGCTTTTCGTCGGAAAGTGTTGATGAAGCGAGAGCATCATCACAGCGGATTTCGAGCGTGCAGGTGTAATCGTAAGATCCTATTGTGGTGAACAGCTTATCGTTTTGCGCTTCGGGCAAAAAAGGCTCTTTGGTGCTTCCTGAACACCCTGCAGTGAGCAAAATAAGTAAAACACCAAAGATTAAAACACATAATTTTTTCATTCGTAACCGTTCCTTTCAAATGTTTTTTTATCTTTTATCTGTTCTCTTTTATCTCTTATCTGCCTGAATTCATTCAGGCTATGTCCTCCGTAAATGAATGAAGTTTTAAATGTTGGTGAATATTTGAAATTTTAATTGTAATTTATTAAAAAAAGTGATATGATAAAAGATGCTTTTTCAATGGAACAAAATAAGGAGAAAACTGATGGATAAAAGAGAAAAACTCGGCATACCGAAGTATACATTAGGAGAAGAACTCGTAAATTCAATATCTCACGGTCTCGGTGCAGTGTTTGGGATAGTTGCACTTGTGCTTTGCGTTGTGTTCAGCGCACGTCAGGGCGATGCATGGAAGATAGTTTCAAGTGCGATTTACGGTGCGTCGATGATAGTTCTCTATTCAATATCCACTATTTACCACGCGCTTGGGATAAATCTTGCAAAAAAGGTTTTCAGAACGCTTGACCACTGCAGTATATATTTCCTTATTGCGGGAACGTATACGCCGTATACCCTTGTTGCGATGCGTGAAAGCAGCGGTGTTGCAATATTCTGCATAGTGTGGGCGGCTGCAATAGTCGGCATCGTGCTCAATGCGATAAATGTCTGCAAATTCCGCGTTGTTTCAATGATAATATACATTGCAATGGGTTGGGCAATAATTTTATCTGTACGTGATCTTGTCGCATCCGTGCCGCCGGCGGGAGTTATACTTCTCGTAACGGGCGGAGTGCTTTATACCATAGGAGCGGTGCTTTACGGAATAGGAAAAACAAAAAAGTATATGCATTCAGTTTTCCATTTCCTTGCGCTCGGCGGAAGTGTTTGCCACTTTATTTCTGTCTTCGCTTATGTTATAATATAGGTGTACTTTTACAAATCGGCATCAACGCTTATATTTGTAACGCCGTTGCGCTCAAATTCGCGGATATATGCCTCACGGCGCGGGACAAGCTCGTCGGAGTCGTATGTTCCCTCCGTGATGTCGCGATGGGCAAGCTCTTCAGCGAGTATTTCAAAGAAAACGGTGTCTTCATAGTCCATAATGGCTTCGTGAATGCCACCCTCGGAAAATGCCTTTGACGGAAGAATTTCGCCGTCCACCTCTTCAAAGAGAGTGTTCATACCAAACTTCGAACACTGGGAGAACAGATAGCTTTCAACCTCGTCGAAATCGGGAATGCGGTCGTTGCCGCGTGCGGAATTGAGAACCCAGTTGCCGATGTAGGCAAGGTCGAGCAGTCTGCGGAACTGTTTTGTTGTAAAGTCTATATTCATTTATTTCACCTCGGCTTATACTATTATACAACATATGATTTTCTTTTTCCACATATAAATTAATTGAAAAT
Organism: Eubacteriales bacterium; assembly: GCA_045614365.1. Lineage (GTDB taxonomy): Bacteria > Bacillota > Clostridia > Oscillospirales > JAAYXM01 > SIG480. Next base: position 9,924 of record JAZLCV010000140.1, read on the forward strand.
AAAATTTTTAAAAATTATCGGGAGATGTAAGTTATGAACAGGATAAATCTTTGCGTGCTTTTCGGCGGTGCATCAAGTGAGCATGAGATATCCTTAAAATCCGCGTCAAGTGTTCTGCGCGGACTTGATACGGAAAAGTATAATATAACAACAATAGGAATAACAAAGCAAGGGGATTGGTTCTATCTTCCTTCGGTTACCCCCGATGAGGTTATTGGAAATTCGTGGCAGAATGCAGAAAAAGAACCTTGTACAGTATCGGTCAGCCGTTCGGGACGCGGAATTCTTTGCATCGGTTCCGGCAGACTTATTCCCGTCGACGTTGTTTTTCCGGTGATTCACGGCGAAAATGGCGAGGACGGAAGGCTTCAGGGACTTTTTGAGCTCGCCGGTATTCCGTGCGTGGGACCGGGCTGTCTCTCCAGTGCCGTATGCATGGATAAATCCGTAACAAAGCTCATTGCCGCAACAACCGGCGTACGTCAGGCAGACTGGGTGCTTGTCACTGATAAAAATTGGTCGGAGAAAAAAATTGCCGAGATAGAAATCAAGTTCACCTATCCGGTATTTATAAAACCTGCGGGGACAGGATCTTCTGTGGGTACTGCAAAGGCAACCGACAGAGCTGAACTCATCTCGGGGATTGAAGCTGCACTTCCGTTCGGCGGTAAGGTGCTGGTCGAAGAATATATCAACGCACGTGAGATTGAAACTGCGGCGCTTGGCAACGGAGAGCCGGAAATATCCGTTTGCGGTGAGGTTGTTGCTTCCCGTGAGTTTTACTCATATGAATCAAAATATCTTGACGGAACATCGGAAATAGTGATCCCCGCAAAACTTCCGGAGGAAACATCGGAAAAAATACGTTCATATGCAAAGAATATATATATGGCGCTTGGTTGCTGCGGTCTTTCAAGGGTTGACTTTTTTATAGATAAGACAAACGGGGGAATAGTGTTCAATGAGATAAACACCATCCCGGGATTTACAGATATAAGTATGTATGCAAAGCTTTTTGCAGCGAGCGGTATAGAGTTTCCGGAGCTGCTTGACAGAATCATTGCGTGTGCATTGGAGGCGTAAGAAATGGATAACCGTGCAATCGGTGTTTTCGATTCGGGCCTTGGAGGGCTCACCGCTGTTGCTGAGATAATGAGAATTTTGCCGAATGAGAGAATTGTATACTTCGGAGATACTGCGCGCGTTCCCTACGGCACGCGTTCGCGTGAGACGATAATACGCTATGTCCGCGAGGATATTGACTTTCTGCGAGGTTTTGATATAAAGGCGGTTATTATGGCGTGCGGAACGGCAAGCTCGGTGTCGCTGCCGCGCATACGCGAAATTTATGATATACCGATAATAGGTGTTGTGGAGCCGGCATCACGGGCGGCGTGCAATGCCACAAAAAACTCGAAGATAGGAATAATAGGAACAAGCGCAACGGTAAAAAGCCGCTCTTATGAGCGCGAAATACTTACCGTTTGCCCGGATGCGGAGATTTACACCGCAGCATGTCCTCTTTTTGTTCCGCTTGTTGAAAACGGAAGGACAAATCCGGATGATATTGTTCTCGCAACGATGGTTGAAGAATATCTCACGCCGATAAGAAATGAAGGTGTAGACACTCTTATTATGGGATGTACGCATTATCCGATCATAGAGCGGGCAATTGCGCGCTTTATGGGAAACAGTGTTACGCTTATAAACCCGGGGCGTGAAGCGGCAAAGTTTTTGCAGGAATGCGGAGAAATAGAAAAAAGTGATGCGCTGGCAGACTATCGTTTCTTTGTTTCGGATGACCGGGACGGATTTATGGAAAACGCATCGAAATTTCTTGGCGGTAAGCTTTGCGGAGAAGTGCAGATTGCATCTGCGGGAAAATAAATAAAAGGAAGTTTTATCAGATGAAAAAGGATGTTATAATTACAATACGCGGTCTTCAGACTTATGAAGATATGAGCGATGATAATGTTGAGCTTGTGACGAATGGGCGTTTTTACAACAAGGGCGGATGCTATTATGTTTCGTATAAGGAAAGCGAGCTTACGGGTCTTGGCAACACCACGACAACCGTGAAGATTGAGAAGGATAAGGTTACTGTAATCCGCTTCGGTGATCTTGAATCGCATATGATTTTTGAAGAGGGGCAGAAGCATATTTCGTATTATGATATGGGCTTCGGCGGACTTACGGTTGGTGTAAACACGCGCAGTATCGACAAAAATCTGACAGATGCCGGTGGAAATATGCAGATAGATTACGCTATGGAAATCAACAATTCGGTGGCGGGTGAAAGCAAGCTGTGTATGGATATACGCGAAGCTTCATCTGAAATTGCGAATTGAATAAAAAACGGAGGATAAGATAATGAAAGGAAAAATTTCAAAAAGCATAGCACTCATTCTTGCAGTTGTGATGTCGCTCTCCCTTTGTGCGTTTGCGGCTGAGGTGGATTATGGCAAGAAGCTTGATGAAGCGTTGGAGCTGTATAAGAACAACGGGCTTTATTCCAACAACGAAACAGATTATGTCCGCGAGGCTCTCCTTGAAATGTTCGAGGAGGATGCAGAGTTGTTTTACAAGCTTGTAAACAAAATTTACGGGCGTGACGACAGATATTCAAAGTATATGACTCCTGAAAAATACGAGGAGTCGTATGAACAGACGAATTCCATGGTAGGTATCGGCGTTGTGATCACCACAACGGATGACGGTTATCTCACCGTTCAGAGCCTTATGGACGGTCCGGCAAAGGCTGCCGGAATTCTTCCGGGTGATAAAATCATTGAGGCTGACGGTATGGATATGACCGGATATCTTCCGGCAGAAGCGGGTGCGTTCATCCGCGGTAAAGAGGGGACGAACGTAAAGCTTAAAATCCTCCGCGGTGAGGAAATTCTCGAGCTTTATGTCCGCCGTGCAAAGGTTGCAACATCGGATGTAACCTCTGCGTACATAAGCGACAAGATAGGTTATATCGAGCTTTCATATTTCCACGGAATCAACACCTTTATAGACTTTATGGAAGTATATGATGATTTTGAGGAAAAGGGCGTAAATACAATAATTCTTGACCTTCGAAACAATCCCGGCGGTGAGCTTAACTGCCTTGTCAATATTATGGACAACGTAATACCAGAAAAGGAAGTTCCGTATCTTATGGCATGGCAGACAAAGCCTTTTCTTGTAAAAACCTTCCTTTCTGAGGGATATGGCTGGGAGTTTAACAAGTTCATCATCCTTGTAAACGGTCAGACTGCATCCGCTGCAGAAATTATGGCGGGATGCATGCAGGATCTTGGATATGCCGTAATTGTCGGTGAGAAAACCTTCGGCAAGGGCCTTGGTCAGCGCCATATCCAGACGAGCGACGGCGATGAGGCAATTATCACGGGCCTTGAGCTTAAGCTTCCGGTGCGCGGCTCATATGACGGAGTGGGTATTACACCGGATTACAAGGTTTCGATGAAGCTTACGCCGTATAAGCTTCCGTATCTTCGTGAACTTAAGAAGAACACCGATGCAAGCAAGATAAAGACAGATAATGTCCGCGCGATTGAGGAAAGACTCAAGTGCCTTGGATATTTTTACGGCGAGGCGGATGATGAGTGGGATAAGAGAACCGTTCATGCAATAAACCTCTTCTGCCGCGAAAACAATCTTCCGCAGATAGGATCTGTCTGCAAGTGGGAGCTTATAGAGCAGATTGACCACGCAACGCAGAATTTAAAGTATAAGTACGTTGCAGAGGATAAACCGCTTGATAAGGCAATCGAGCTTGCCGAAAAGTTTGCAGCATCCGATAAAAAAGCAGTCCGCACAGACAGTAGCAAAATAAACTTCAACGGAAATTGATGTCGCAAAAATACAATGCACCCGAAGTGAAATATTAACTTTCACTTCGGGTGTTGTTTTGGTTTGTCAGAAGAAAAAGCGTAAGATCCCTATTCTTCAAGTGCAGTTATCTATGTGCACCGTATCCGTATGTCTTTTGTTGTTTTGCAACCGAAAGGCTTTTCAGCATTTCAGGTGTCGGAGAAATGGGTTCCAGCATAAGGTTATAAATTTTCTTGCTGCTCATATCGATGTCGCGAAAAGAAGATAGATTATAGTCATATATCCCTATGATGTCGGAAAAGGATAGCATCATACGGTAACATGCTGCGATTGCGAATCGTTCGGCTTCAAAGGCAAGCTCACGAAAGAAAAGGAGCTCAAATTCCGGTCTGAATTCATCGAACAGTGAACAGTCTTCCCAAAATGACAGCAGTATTTTGCATTTTATGTGCGGATATTCAGATTTGGCTTTTGCAAGTTCGCCGGCTACAGTAAGGGCAAAGTTCCCATAACCGTAAATGACAAAGGCATCAACTTTATCCCATAAAATTGCAGATCTGATAAAGTTTTCTATTGCCGGAATGCAGTCATTTCCAGTATTGAAATCCCCTATAATTGCGCATGTTGTCATCTGCTTCCCCTCCGTGAACAAAAATTTCGTCAGGTATGTAATAAAAAAGTACGTGACCTCACACGGAAGCCACGTACCGAAAAATACAGCTCCATGTGCAGTCACGCAACAAATTTCAGAATACTCTAAGCATGTGAAACGGAGCGTGCATTTTTGCCGAAACAAAAATACACACTTAGAATATTCTTAAATCCGTTAAATATTAAGTTGCGTGACTGATTATATTTTACCATAGAAGAAAACTTTTGTAAACCAAAATTTTTTTCAGGAACTTTTCAAAACTTTTTTCAAGAAAAAACTTGCATTTTATGGATATATGTGGTATACTCATCATATAGTAAGTATGTTAGGATTCGAGAGTGGGCGCCGGTCGTCCACTCTCGCACTACTGTTAAGGGGTGTTTTTGTGAAAAAGATAACCGAAATTATTACGGAACTTGCGGCTCCCGTGGCAGAGCAGCTCGGTCTCAGCGTCTGGGATGTTGAGTTCGTAAAAGAAGGCGGAGAGAGATATCTTCGTGTGTTTATCGACAAAGAGGACGGTGTCGGAATTTCCGACTGTGAAAGCTTTTCACGCGCGTTTGATCCCGTGCTTGATGAAGAGGACCCGATTGCAGAGTCGTATATCTTCGAGGTTTCAAGTGCAGGTCTCGAGAGACGTCTTTACCGTCCGTCTGATTTTGAAACGTATATGGGTAGCGCGGTAACTCTTAAAACCTTTTCTCCGAAGGATGGAAAGAAAGAGTTTGCCGGAACGCTTTCCGGATATGCAGACGGCGATGTAACGCTTGATGTTGATGGAGAGAGCATAGACTTTACAAAGAAAGAAATCGCGTCGGTTCGCCTTCGCGTTGAATTTTAAAATTAAAACCAAATAAAGATAAAGGGGACGATTTAAAAAAATGAACACAGAATTTTTTGCTGCCATAGAGCAGCTCGAAAAGGAAAAGGGCATTCCGCAGGATTATATGCTTGAAAGAGTTGCCCAGGCACTTCTCGCCGCGTATAAGCGCGACAACGCGGGAGTTATCGACAATGTTTTTGTCGAGCCGGACTGCGAAAAGAAAACATTTCGTATGTATGTCAAGAAAACTGTTGTTGAGGCAGTGGAAAACCCCGGTGAGGAAATAAGCCTTGATGAGGCAAAAAAGGTTTCAAAGCGTGCAGGCATCGGCGATGTCATAAGCATTGAAATTGAAACCCGTGCATTCGGAAGAATTGCGGCGCAGACGGCAAAGCAGGTTATTATTCAGGGTATCCGCGAAGCAGAGCGCGGCGTTGTGTTCCGTGAATTTACATCAAAGGAGCACGAAATTCTTACGGCTCTTGTTGTACGCACAGATCCGCGCAACGGTGGTGCTTCAATCGAGATAACGGGCGAGAATGATAAGACGGAAGTTTACATCTCCGCGAAAGAGCTCATCCCGGGCGAAGTTGTCCGCGAGGGTGACCGCATAAAGATTTATGTTGTTGAAGTTAAAAGAAGTGAGCGCGGTCCGCAGATTATCATTTCGAGAACACATCCCGGTCTTGTACGCGGCTTGTTTGAAATCGAGGTTCCGGAAATTCACGACGGAATCGTTGAGATAGTAAGCATTGCGCGTGAAGCAGGTTCAAGAGCGAAGATTTCCGTGCGCTCAAACGATGAGAATGTAGATCCTATCGGCGCATGTGTAGGCCCGCGCGGAAACCGCGTTGCAGCTATCGTTGAAGAAATCCGCGGTGAAAAAATTGATATCGTGAAATACTCCGAGGATATGGGTGAATATGTCGCGGCGGCACTTGCTCCAGCTGATGTAATATCTGTAGAGACAAATGAAGAGGAGCGTTCCTGCCGTGTTGTCGTAGACGATGAGCAGCTTTCTCTTGCAATCGGCAAGGAGGGTCAGAACGCACGTCTTGCGGCAAAGCTTACCGGATTCAAGATTGATATCAAGCCGAAAAGCGCTGTACAATAAATAAAAAGGCGGTAAGTGCGGTATGATAAAAGAAAGAAAAGTGCCGATGCGTCAGTGCGTCGGATGCCGCGAGATGAAAGCCAAAGCAGAGCTTGTGCGTGTTGTAAAACCGAAGGAGGGCGAAATTTCGCTTGATTTTGCCGGAAAGCTTCCCGGAAGAGGCGCGTATGTCTGCAAAGAAGCAGCCTGCATTGAGAAGGCACGAAAGGCAAAGGCTCTTGAACGGGCGTTCTCGTGCCCGGTTTCTTCCGAGGTCTATGATGGGCTTGCAAAAAAGCTTGCGGAGGAGAACGATGGAAAGTAATTACCTCAGCCTTTTGGGGCTGGCAAAGAGAGCGGGAATGATCGAGGCGGGAGACGAAGCGGTACGCGCCGCAGTCACTGCGGGAAAAGTACGACTTGTGCTGTGTGCATCCGATGCATCTGACAGAACGCGTGAAACATTTTCGTTCATAACGGAAAGCGCCGCAGTTGCGTTTTTATCTGTTCCGGAAACGAAGGAAGAGCTTGGCAATGCGCTTGGCAGACGGCCTGCAGCGGCGGTTGCAGTTTGCGATATCGGTTTTGCCGCATCGCTTGCAAAGAAGCTTGCAGAAAGGTTGCCGGAGGCAACGGAGTGTGCAGAAAGGCTTTCAGCACGGGCGCAAAAGATAGCCAACAGGAAGAAGAACGGCAAGCAAAAGAAAAAAACTAATCGCAAAATTTGAAATATTAACGGAGGTGGAGTGCTGTATGAGCAACTTACAGAAATACAGAGTCCGTGATGTCGCAAAGGATTTTGACGTTACGGCAAAAGTAATCACCGAAATACTTACAAAATATTCCGAAGCACCGAAGTCCAATATGCAGGCGCTTACGGAAGAGGAGCTCAACATAGTTTTCGATGCCCTCACATTAAAGCATCAGGTAGAGAGCTTTGAGAACCTTATGTCTGAGGTTTACAACGAGAAAAAGGAAGAGGCAGCTGCAGAGAAAAAGGAAGAAGCTCCGAAGGAAAAGTCCGAAAAAGCAGAAAAGGCTCCGAAGCGGGATAAAAAGGAAGAGCCGACAAAGAAAGAAAAGGCAAAGCCTGCGGTGTCCGAATCAAAGAAAGAAGAGGCTCCGGTTGAGCGCAAGACCGATGCCGCACCCGAATATGCAACGAAAAAAGGCGTTAAGACTCACGTTATCGACACACGCGGCGGCTCGGTTGACCTTTCAAAATATGATGACCGCGTAGACAGCCTTGTTCCGGATAAGGTTCGAGATATAGGTGTACAGAAGCAGAAGATCAAGAAGAATGCCGACAGAAGAGGTCAGAATTTCGGAAACAAGCGCCGTCAGGAAGAGCAGGAGAAGATGAAAAAGCTTGAGGCACAGGTTCAGAAGAAGCCTCAGGTAACCGTTATGATTCCCGATGAAATTTCGGTAGGTGAGCTTGCTTCGCGTATGAAGAGAACGGCCGCAGATGTTATAAAGCAGCTTATAAAGCTTGGTGTTATGGCATCAATTTCTGATGTTATCGACTACGATACAGCCGCAATTGTTGCGCTTGAAATGGGTGCAAAGGTTGAAAAAGAAGTTATCGTAACGATAGAGGATCGACTCATCGACGAGAGCGAGGACCGTGAGGAGGACCTCAAGGGACGTGATCCGGTAGTTGTTGTTATGGGACACGTTGACCACGGTAAAACATCGCTTCTTGATGCTGTGCGAAATTCCAATGTTGCATCGGGTGAGGCCGGCGGCATCACTCAGCATATCGGTGCTTACCGCGTTGAGATAAACGGAAGAAAGATAACCTTCCTCGATACACCGGGACACGAGGCATTTACCTCCATGCGTGCACGCGGTGCTCAGGTAACGGACGTTGTTATCCTTGTTGTTGCGGCAGACGACGGTATCATGCCGCAGACAATTGAAGCTATAAACCACGCAAAGGCGGCGGATGTTCCGATTGTTGTTGCGGTAAACAAAATGGATGTTGAGGGTGCAAACCCCGACAGAATCAAGCAGCAGCTCACAGAATACGAGCTTGTTCCGGAAGAGTGGGGAGGAAGCACCATCGTATGCCCGATTTCAGCAAAGCGCGGTGACGGCATCGACGAGCTTCTTGAAATGGTTATCCTCACTGCAGATATGCTTGATCTCAAGGCAAATCCGGACAGAGCTGCAAAGGGTACTGTTGTTGAAGCAAAGCTTGACCGCGGTCGCGGTCCGGTTGCAACACTTCTTGTTTCCAACGGAACGCTTAATGCAGGTGATGTTATCATTGCGGGAACAAGCGTCGGACGCATTCGTGCAATGACTGATGATAAGGGCAGAAAAATAAAGAACGCAGGTCCGTCGGTACCGGTCGAGATTATCGGTCTTTCCGAGGTTCCTAATGCGGGCGATATCTTCTACGCAGTAGATGATGAGCGTATGGCACGTGAGCTTGTTGAGCAGCGCAAGCAGACAGAAAAGGATGAGGTAAACAAGGCGGCAACGCGCAAGGTTTCTCTTGAAGATCTCTTCGATCAGATTCAGCAGGGTGAGATAAAAGAACTTCCGGTTATCGTCAAGGCAGACGTTAAGGGTACTGCCGAGGCTGTCAAGGCTTCTCTTGAAAAGCTTACAAACGAAGAAGTGCGTGTACGTGTTATCCATACGGGTGTCGGTGCTATCAATGAATCGGATATCCTCCTTGCATCTGCATCAAATGCTATTGTTGTCGGATTCAACGTCCGTCCGGATGCAGGTGCCCGCGACAGTGCAGAAGCGTCGGGAACAGATGTCCGCACATACCGCATAATTTACGATTGTATCGAGGAAATGGAAGCTGCTATGAAGGGACTTCTTGCTCCGAAATTCCGCGAAGAGGTCCTCGGTCATGCGGAGATCCGTCAGACATTCAAGGTTTCCAAAATCGGAACGATTGCAGGTTGCCACGTCACAGACGGTAAGATTACAAGAAACGCAAGCGTCCGTGTTGTCCGCGACGGTATCGTTGTGTATGACGGAAATCTTGCATCTCTTAAGAGATTTAAGGATGACGCGAAGGAAGTCGCCTCAGGGTATGAGTGTGGCTTAAGCGTTGAAAACTTCAACGACATCAAGGAAGGCGACGTTGTTGAAGCTTACGAAATGGTAGAAGTAAAGGATTAATTATTTATGGGAAGTGTACGTATAGGTCGTGTAAACGATGAAATGCTGAGGGTTCTTTCCGAGCTTATACGCACGGTGCGCGATCCTCGCGTATCGGGGCTTGTGAGTATCGTCCGCGTCGAAACCGCATCCGATCTCGGCAGCGCACGCGTTTATGTGAGTGTGCTCGGCGATAAGGACAAAGAGCGCGATTGCATCCGCGGGCTTGTTTCGGCATCGGGATATCTGCGCCGTGAGGCGGCAAAACGACTCGCTTTGCGTCATACTCCGGAGCTTACGTTTATTGCCGACAACTCCATTGTTACGGGTACGCATATAATGGAGCTTATTGAGAATGTTGCGCGGGAGGACAGCAAAAAGCGCACCCTTGATGTTGCGGGAGTGGCGCAATTTCTCAAAACCCGTGATGACGTGATGATTCTCACGCATAAAAGCCCCGACGGCGATGCTGCGGGCAGTGCGGCGGCGCTTACGCTTATTCTGCGTGCGGCGGGGAAGAATGCGTATATTTTCAAAAATCCCGAGTTCAATAAAAAGCTTACGAAGGTTGTCCGCCCGTATCTTGCACCCGAGGGTTTTTCTCCGAAATGCCTTGTGGCGGTTGACTGTGCAGACAAAAAGCTTCTTTCTAAGGAAAGTGAAGCGTTTGCAGATGATGTCGAGCTTGTCATTGACCATCATATAACTCACCGCGGTTATTCGCGTCTTTCCTGTGTCGTTCCGGATGCCGCAGCCTGCGGAGAGATTATTTACGATCTTGCCGCAGAGATGGGTGTTAAGCTTACGAAAAAGCTTTCAAATGCACTTTATGTTGCAATTGCAACGGACACAGGGAGATTTTTGCACGCAAACACTACACCGGAAACTCACAGAAAAGCGGCGGAGCTTATTGCTCACGGCGCGGATTTTGAGGGAATAAACCGCGAGTTTTTCATTGAGAAAACGCCTGAGAGAATTGCGCTTGAAGCGGAAGTTCTCGGCAGAATGAAGCTCGCTTTCGGCGGCAAGGTGTGCTTTATAAAGCTCACGAATGAGACGATAGAGAAAATCGGTGCAACAGAGGATGATCTTGACGGAATATCTGCGCTTGCACGCGTTGCGCGCGGTGTTGCTCTGGGTATTTATATCCATGAGCGTGACGGTAAGGCAAAGGTGTCTATGCGCTCGGATGAGAGTGCTGATTGTGCCGAGCTTTGTGCGCATTTTGGCGGAGGCGGGCACGAGCGTGCAGCAGGTTGTACACTTGATGTATCTCTTGATGATGCAGAAAAGCTTATCTGCGCATATTTGGAAGAAACAGAGCTGTTTTAAGTTTTTGCGGAACACAAAGAGTGTTCCGCAAAAACTGCTTAACTTGGATTGAAAAAGAGGTAGCAAATGAACGGAATTGTGATTATAGACAAGCCTGAGGGGATTACGTCCCACGGCGTGGTTTCGCGTATGCGCAGAATATTCGGCACGCGTCGCGTGGGGCATTCGGGAACGCTTGACCCTATGGCAACAGGTGTTCTTCCTGTTTTTGTGGGAAGAGCAACGCGCGCGTGTGAGTTTGCATTATGCGATGAAAAGGCATACATTGCGCGTTTTCGCCTTGGTGTTGTTACGGACACTCAGGATATAACGGGAACGGTGCTTGAAGAAAGACCGGTTAATGTGACACGGGAACAGGTTTTTGACGTGTGCCGCAGCTTTCTGGGAACAATTCTGCAGACACCGCCGATGTATTCCGCGCTGAAGGTGGACGGCGTTGCGCTTTATAAGCTTGCGCGTGAAGGAAAAACTGTAGAGCGCGAAGCAAGGGAGATTACAATCCATTCAATAGCCCCATCCCATGTGGGGGATAATGAGTATGAAATTGAGGTTGAATGCTCAAAGGGAACATATATCCGCACGTTGATATACGATATCGGCGAAAAGCTTGGCTGTGGTGCGTCAATGACGGCTCTCCGCAGGACAAAATCCGGTATTTTTACGATAGACCGTGCCAAAACGATTGAGCAAACCGAAGAAGAACCTGCTCTTTTACCGGTTGACTTTATGTTTTCGGAATACGATTCCGTCACAATTGACAAGGAAGGCGAAAAAAAGTGCCGCAACGGTGCGCCTGTTCCGGGAAATGCGGAGGACGGCATTACGTACCGGGTGTATTCACAAAACGGCGAGTTTCTTATGCTTGCGCGCGGAGATAAGACAGGTGCTCTTGTGACAGTGAAAAGCTTTTTTGAGGTGCAGGGATGAAAAAAAGAGTTGTTGCGCTTGGCTTTTTTGACGGCGTACATATTGGCCACGGAGCATTGCTTGAAATGACGGTGCGCAGAGCTGCAGAAAAAGGCGTATCTGCCGCGGTTATGACTTATTCAAACCATCCGTCATCCGTTGTTGCACCGTCTGCCGTAAAGCTTATCAATACAACAGAGGAACGTTGCGCGCTTATACGTGAGCTGTATGGGATATCCGATATAATCGTAAAGGAATTCACAAAGGAGTATTCGTCGCTTTCAGGCGAAGCTTTTGTAGCAGAGGTTATAAAAGAGGAGCTTGGGGCTTGCCATGTTGTTGCAGGATTTGATTTTCGCTTTGGCAAGGGCGGAAAATGTGATTCGGAAGACCTTTTGCGTCTTTGCGGTGACAGCGGAATAGGCTGTGATATAGTTGATGCCGTGGAGCTTTCGGGCGCACCGGTAAGCTCATCCCGGATACGCGAGTTCGTTGCCGCGGGAGATATGGCTGCAGCGCGTGACCTTTTAGGACATTATCACTGTATAATGAGCGAGGTGTCCCACGGAGCGCACCTCGGGGGAAAAATAGGATTTCCGACAGCAAATCAAAGAATAAGCGAAGATGTTCTGTGCGCAAAATACGGTGTGTATTTATCCCGCGTGACGGTGGACGGCAAAACCTATAAAGGCGTTACCAATATTGGGGTGAGACCTACGGTGTCGGAAAAAGTTTCTCCTCGTGCCGAAACATTTATCATAGATTTTTCGGGTGATTTATACGGAAGGAAAATAAAGGTAGAACTTGTGAAATTTATGCGCGCAGAGGAAAAATTTTCCTCTGTTAGAGAGCTTTGTGAGCGCATAGAACGGGATGTTGCAGCTGCAAAGACAGATTTTTAGATATTTTTACAGAAAATTCTTTGATTTTACATATGAAATTTGGTACAATATAATACGACACAGTATGTTTTTGTAAGGACGGGTTGAATATATGGCTTGGAGAATGCTTCAGAATACTATACTTCAGATGAAGGAGGCAACCGACCGCACAATCGGCGTTATGAACGTTGTGGGTGAGGTTGTTGCGTGCACCGACCAGAGCCTCAAGGGAAGCCTTCGGGAAAGTGCGC
>JAZLCV010000141.1:0-15811 GCA_045614365.1 Eubacteriales bacterium
CTCTGCGCACATAATAATCTCCGTTACCGCGACAACGCGGGCAAGAGAGGTGTCCTTAACAAGAGTTATAATCTCGTTTCCCATGGGCGGGATTATGCGCTTTACCACCTGCGGGAGAACAACCTTGAAAAACGTCTGCGATTTTGTCATTCCAAGCACCTGGCATGCTTCATACTGGCCTTTCGGAATTGCCTCGATACCTCCGCGGTAAATTTCCGAGAAGTATGCGGCGTAGTTTATTCCGAATGCAACAAGCACCGCTGTCATGCGTGAACGCATCGGCATATCCCACATAAGGCCCGGTGCGTATAATACGACAAAAATTTGGAGCATCAGGGGCGTACCCCTGATGATCCAAACAAATGTACGAGTCAGCCAACGGATAGGTGCAAATTTTGAAATCGCATGCAATAATCTTTTTTTGCTTCGCTCAAGAAACCGGAATGGACGCCATTTTGACATAGAGCCGAACGCGATAATCAGACCGAGAGGAATTGCCGTGAGCAATGTCACCGCGAAGATTACGCAGTTAAGCCCGAAACCTTCGGTGAGTGAGCGAAAAGCAACTTCAAAAGTTGACATATTAATTTCCGCCTTTAATTATTCCTTGATAAGAAGGTTCTGGAGCTTATACTTAGCTGCGATGGCTTCGAGAGTGCCGTCTGCAATAAGCTCGTCGATTGTGTTGTTTACGATAGTTGCCATATCAGAGCCCTTGCGGAATGCGATACCGTACTGCTCCGGAGCAAACTCACGCTCTTCGATTGCAACGAGGTCTTCAAAATCAGTGCCTGCACCGATGGATCCGATGCTTGTTACATAGTCAACGATTGCAACGTCGCTTGTGCCTGCTGCAACGTCCATAAGAGCCTTTGCCATAGAGTCAACCGGTGTGAATGCGCTGTCTTTAAAGAACTCGTCACCTGTTGCGAGCTCTTCGCCGGCAGAACCTGCCTCTGCAACAACAGCGGCACCGATAACGCCCTCGGAGAACTTTTCAAGGTTTTCTTTCTTAACAACCATAACCTGACGGTTCTGCATGTACGGATCGGAAATCTCCATGTTTGCCTTGCGCTCGTCGGTGATTGTCATACCGTTCCAGATGCAGTCGATATTCTTTGCGTTGAGCTCGATTTCTTTGCTGTCCCAGTTGATTTCAACGAACTCAGGTGTAATACCGATCTTCTCGCAAACTGCCTTACCGAACTCTGTTTCAAAGCCGATAAGCTCGTTTGTGGAGTTGTCGTAGTAGTTCATCGGAGCAAAGAGAGTCATACCGATGATCATCTTGCCGTTGTTCATGATGTAGTCTGCGTCGCTTGTAGCGGTTGCGTCGCCGCCGTCGGAGAAGGTGTTGCTGTCGTCAAGGTTTGCATCTGTGCCACAGCCTGCAAACAAGCATGCGAGCATCATTGCCGCGAGGATAAGAGCTAAAATTCTTTTCATTGTAATTGCCTCCTAAAAATGATTACATTTTTTAATGTCGCTCTTTGAGCGTGAGTATATTATAGCACATCACTTTACCGTTGTAAAGTGAAAAATCGAAAAAGTTTTAAACTTTTTATTATTTTTTATTGTGCAATATAACAAGGTTGCCTGGTAGGGAGTATTATTTCGTCATCTTCTCCTGCTTGACCTTATGGTCAATGACATGGCGGGAAGCAAGCTCGCGGTGAATGTCATCTAAACTTATTCCCATTTCAATCATGAGAACCATAACATGGTATGCAAGGTCTGCAATCTCATAGACGGTTTCTGCCTTGTCGTTTGCTTTACCTGCAATTATTACCTCTGTGCTTTCCTCGCCTACTTTTTTGAGGATTTTGTCGATGCCTTTTTCAAAGAGGTATGTTGTATATGAACCCTCTTTTTTCTCAATCTTTCGGCCGATCAGCATATCCATAAGGCCTTGAAGGGAAAATTCGTGTCTTTCTTCGCTTTCCCAGACGGGATTTTCAAAGCAGGAGAACGTTCCCTTGTGGCAGGCAGGACCGTCAGGCTCTACCACTACAACAAGCGCATCGTTGTCGCAGTCTGCCGTGATGGAAACGATATGCTGATAGTTTCCGCTTGTTTCGCCCTTGCGCCAAAGCTCCTGACGTGAACGACTCCAGAAGCACGTTTTTTCCTCTTTAATTGAAATTTCAAGGCTTTCGCGGTTCATATATGCAAGTGTGAGAACCTTTTTGCTTATGGAATCAACAACTATTGCGGGGATAAGACCGCGCTCGTCAAACTTAAGCTCATCAATGTTTATCATAATAAAAACTCCTTTTTATTTTCTGCCTGAAATATATGTTTTTGTATTTTCACCGCCGTGCGGCGGTGAAAAAGTACATTATATTTTTTAGCCAAAATGGTTGTTGTTTTTCCCACCGCCGTATGGCGGTGGAGGGATTTTATAAATTTATATTCTCGTGGGAATGCCGTTGTTTTTCATTTCGCGCTTTAAGTCGCTTATCGCAACCTCTCCGAAGTGGAAGATGGATGCGGCAAGGCCTGCATCAACGCGCGGAAGCGTGTTGAAAAGCGTGATAAAATCGTTTATGCCGCCTGCGCCGCCGGAAGCAATGACCGGAACATTTACGGCATTGCATACCGCTTCGAGCATCGGGAGATCAAAGCCTCCCTTTACGCCGTCGGTGTCGATCGAGTTTACAACGACTTCACCTGCACCGAGGTCCACGCATTTCTTTATCCATGAAATAGCTTCCATACCCGTGTCCTCGCGCCCGCCCTTGGCAAAAACGCGGAACTCGCCATCAACGCGCTTTACGTCTGCCGAGAGAACAACGCACTGGTCACCGTAAAGCTTTGCCGCCTCGTAAATGAGGTTGGGGTTTCGTATAGCGCCCGAGTTTACAGAGACCTTATCCGCACCGCATTTGAGAACGCGGTCAAAATCGTCTGTTGTGTTTATGCCGCCGCCGACTGTAAGCGGGATAAATACCGATTTTGCAGTTTCGGTAAGAATATCCGTAAAGAGACGGCGTCCTTCGGCTGATGCCGTGATATCATAGAACACAAGCTCGTCTGCACCGTTTTCGCTATAGTATTTTGCAAGCTCGATAGGGCTTGATACGTCTGCAAGTCCCTTGAAGTTCACGCCTTTGACAACTCTGCCGTCGCGAACGTCAAGGCAGGGGATAATTCTCTTTGTTATCATCTTGCCACCTCTATCGCTTCGGCTATATCAATCGCGCTGGTATAGTATGCCTTGCCTACTATCGCACCGTAAAGGTCAAGCGAACGCAGTGCGCGAACATCGTTTATCGAGCTTACGCCGCCGGAGGCGATAAACTGCATTCCGAATTTCTTTGTAAACCGCTCATGCAGATCGGCATAAAGCTCAACGTTTGTGCCGTTCATCGCACCGTCTTTTGAGATATCAGTGCAGATGACCGTTTCAACGCCGTATCCCCACATTTTGAGAAGAGCCGCATCCATCGTAAGTGCGCTCTTTTCAGTCCAGCCGCGGATTGCGGCAAAGCCATCCTTTAAGTCTAACCCAACAGCGATTTTGTTGCCGTAGCGTTTTACGGCTTCCCTTGTAAAATCGGGGTCTGTTACAGCAACGGTTCCAAGGATAACGCGGTCAATGCCTGCGTTTACATATTTCTCAATAACTTCAAGAGAGCGGATACCACCGCCGACCTCGGTAAAAAGATCGGCTTCATTCTTTATTGCGCGGATAACGTCAAAGTTCGGAGTTTCACCGCTCTTTGCGCCCTCAAGGTCAACAACGTGGATGTGCGTTGCTCCGCTTTTCTTGAAATCAAGCGCAATCTCGGGTGGATTTTCGCTGTAAACGGTCATCTGGTTATAGTCACCTTTAAAAAGGCGTACTGCTTTCTTTTCGTATAAATCAATTGCCGGAAAAATCAGCATATATTACACCTCCATCTCAACAAACGCGCGGAGGATGGAAAGCCCGACCTCTCCGCTTTTTTCGGGGTGAAACTGGCATCCGAACACATTGCCGCTTGCGACCGATGCGGTAAGCGGAGCACCGTATTCCGCGCAGGATGTAACGTATTCATCGCAGTCCGAGGCATAGAAGGAGTGGACAAAATATACACAGTCACCCTCGTTTATATATTTGAATATCGGGCTTTTTTCACCTTTTATAAGCAACGCATTCCAGCCGATATGCGGAATTTTCAAGTCTTTCGGGATAACATCCGCGATCGGGCGCACATTTCCGGGAATAAGGCCTAGCCCTTCGTGCTCGCCGTATTCATAGCTCTTTTCAAAAAGAAGCTGCATGCCAAGGCATATGCCGAGAAGCGGCTTTCCTTTTTTTGCCTCCTCGCAGATGACATCGGAAAGACCGGATGCGCGAAGTTTTTTTGCAGCATCCTCAAACGCACCAACACCGGGAAGAATTATTTTGTCGGCAGTTCTGAGGACTTCTGCATCCGATGTCACGCAAATTTCTGCACCTATTGCGCGGAAGGAGGCGGTGAGCGAAAAAAGGTTTCCAACGCCGTAGTCAACTATTGCAATCATCAGAGAACTCCCTTCGTGGACGGGATTCTGTCGGCATCGTCCGCATCAATTTTAACTGCCGCGCGCAGGCTTCTGCCAACGGACTTGAAGGCACCCTCAATAATATGATGCGAATTCTTTCCGGCAAGCTGGTTTATGTGCAGGGTAAGGTTTGCCTCACGCACAAAGCCGAGCCAGAACTCCTCGCAAAGCTCGGTGTCAAAATCGCCGACCTTGACGGTGGGGATGTCGAGGTTATATACAAGCATCCCTCTTCCGGAGATATCAACTGCGGAGAGAATAAGCGCCTCATCCATCGGAAGAAGCATATTCCCGTAGCGGAAAATACCGCGCTTGTCACCAAGTGCTTCGTTGAACGCTTTTCCGAGGCATATGCCGATATCTTCAACAGTGTGGTGATAATCAACGTGGATGTCTCCGTCACAGGAAAGGTTAAGGTCAAAATTTCCGTGGCGTGCAAGGAGCGTGAGCATATGGTCTAAAAAGCCGCAACCGGAATTTATTTTGCTCTCGCCCTTTCCGTCAAGATTCAAGGAAAGCGAGATTTTTGTTTCAGCCGTGTTACGTGTGATATCTGCAGTTCTCATTTGTTTCCACCTCCGATTATATCCGAAAGCGTTTTTAAAAACGCATCCATTTCTTCTTTTGAGCCTATCGTCACGCGCAGATACTCTGATAAGCGTGCTTTGTTAAAGTGGCGAACAAGCACACCGCGGCGCTTTAATTCTTCATAGAGGAAACCGCCGTCAAATTCCGGATGACGTATGAATATAAAGTTTGCCTTTGAATCTGTCATCTCAAAACCGAGCTTTTTAAGCTCGCGTTTTGTATATTCGCGGTTTTCAGCAATGATATGGCAGTTTTTGCGCGTGTATTCTTCATCCTCAAGTACGCCGAGCCCAGCCGCCATTGTCATACGATTTATGTTATACGGGTTTGTTGAGTATTTCACCGTATTCATATCCTGAATAAGCGCGGCGTTTGCGGCACCGAAGCCAAGGCGCGCACCTGCCATTGAACGGGATTTTGAGAACGTCTGCGTGACGAGAAGATTCGGGTACTTCGGGATGAGCGAGAGAGCACTCTCGCCACCAAAATCAACATACGCTTCATCAATAACAACAACGTTATCGGGATTGTTTTTCACAATATCTTCAACCTGAGAAAGAGAAAGGGCGATACCTGTGGGGGCATTCGGGTTTGCGATTA
Organism: Eubacteriales bacterium; assembly: GCA_045614365.1. Taxonomy (GTDB): domain Bacteria; phylum Bacillota; class Clostridia; order Oscillospirales; family JAAYXM01; genus SIG480. The sequence goes on from JAZLCV010000141.1 coordinate 5,719, forward strand.
CCACCATACCGGAGGCGCCAAAGTACTTTGTTATGTCTATCGTAAAGTCATCACGGAGCGGGATTTCGGTATACGGGATGTTGTTCAGAGACGCAAAGACAGGATAAAAGCCGTAGCTTATATCGGGAAAGACAACGGGATGTTCGTCGTCACAGAAAGCCATAAATGCAAAGTTTAAAATCTCATCCGAGCCGTTTGTAACAAGCACGTTTTCAAAAGCGAGGTTGCACATATCGGCGATTTTTTCTGTAAGAGCACGACACTCCGGATCGGGATAGAGCTGCATCTTTGATGCTGCTTCTGCCGCATACTTCTGTGCCTTTTCCGACGGCGGGAACGGAGATTCATTCGTATTGAGTTTTATATATTTCATATCCTGAGGCTGCTCGCCTGGGGTATATGGTGATAACTTAGCGTATTTTTTACTTAGAAATTTACTCATTGATATCACCTTTCATTCTTATTGTCGCTGATCTTGCGTGTGCAGAAAGTCCTTCCTTTTCTGCAAAGTACGCAATGTCGTCTGCCACGCGAGAGAGAGCTTCTTTAGTATAATAGGTATACTGTGATTTTTTCACGAAATCGTCAACGGAGAGCGGGCTTGAAAATTTTGCCGTGGCGGGTGTCGGAAGAGTGTGGTTCGGACCGGCAAAATAATCACCGAGAGCTTCCGGACAATTCTTTCCCATAAAGATAGACCCTGCGTGGCGGATTTTATCCAGCCAGTCAAACGGATTATCAACGCAAAGCTCAAGGTGCTCTGGGGCAAGCTCGTTTGAAATTTCAATCGCGGCGGAAAGGTTTTCGGCAACGATAATTTTGCCGTTATTGTCAATTGATACCCTTGCAATTTCCGCTCTTGGTAAAAGTGCAAGCTGGCGCTCGATCTCATTTGAAACGGCAGTGGCAAGAGCTTCGGAATCCGTGACGAGAACGGCAGATGCCATTTTGTCGTGTTCTGCCTGAGAGAGAAGATCTGCCGCAACGTGGGCGGGATTTGCGCTGCCGTCGGCGACAACGAGAATTTCGCTGGGACCTGCAATCATATCAATCGCAACGCGCCCGAATACCTGACGCTTTGCTTCTGCGACAAACGCATTGCCGGGACCGACAATTTTGTCGACTCGCGGAATGCTCTCCGTGCCGTATGCAAGCGCGGCAACAGCCTGAGCACCGCCGACCTTGAATATACGATTTACTCCTGCAATACGCGCCGCGGCAAGGATAACCGGATTTATTTTTCCGTCTGCGCCCGGTGGAGTTGTGATAACAACCTCGCGGCAACCTGCAATAATTGCGGGGATGGAATCCATAAGAACGGTTGACGGATATGCCGCCGTGCCGCCCGGAACATAAAGTCCTGCACGATCGAGCGGGATTATCTTCTGCCCGATAACTATTCCGTCCTCATCGTTTATGATAAAGCTGTTTCTGACCTGGCGTTCGTGGAATTTACGGATGTTTTTTGCCGCTTTCCTCAGAATGTTGATAAACTTTTCGTCGACGGAAGAGAAAGCTTCTTCGATCTCTTCTTCCGTAACTTCAAGGGAAGAAAGCTTTGCTTTGTCAAAGCGCTCGCAGTATTCAAACAGCGCCGCATCTCCGCGATTTTTAACGTTTTCTATTATTTCGGCAACAGTGGCGGAAACGTTCATCGTATCCTCACTTCTTGCAAAGATATCCGCGTTTTCAACCTCACCGTATTTAAGTATTTTTATCATCTTTTGCAGTCCTTTCGGAACAAATAGCAGGGGAGACCCTACATATTCTTCATTGAATCTACGATTTTTTCAATTTGTTCGGATTTAAACATAAAGCTTGATTTGTTAGCAATAAGCCTTGCGGAGATGGGAACGATAGTTTCAAACACCTCAAGGTCGTTTTCCTTAAGCGTAGTTCCCGTCTCAACAATATCAACAATAACATCGGAAAGGCCGAGAATCGGAGCAATTTCGATAGAGCCATTTAAGTGGATTATATCAATATCGCGGCCTTTTGAGCTGTAATAGTTTTGAGCAATGTTAGAAAACTTTGTCGCAACCTTAAGGGTTTTTTGCGGGTTATCGCGGAAATCCTTTGGAGTGGCAACAGCCATACGGCATTTTCCTATATCAAGGTCGAAAAGCTCGTATACATCGGGGGAGTACTCAAGAAGAATATCCTTTCCGGCAACGCCGATATCTGCGGCACCGCGCTCAACATATATTGCAACGTCGCTGGGTTTTACCCAGAAGTAACGAACGCCTGCCGCTTCGTTTTCAAATATGAGCTTGCGGCTTTCCTCTTTTATTGACGGACACTCAAAGCCCGCCTTTTCAAACATATCATATACTTTTTCACCGAGCCTGCCTTTTGGCAGTGCAACATTAAGCATTTTCTTCAAGAACCGTCACCTCTCCATCTGAAAGCTTTAAAAGTTTTTTATAGCGTAGCTTTTCGGGTATTTTTCTCTGAGCGATAACACTTGCACCCGCATCTCTTATCCGCGTTGCGGCACGGCTGATATTGAGCGGGTTTTCGTTTTCATCGTAAATTATAAGAGTGTCCACATCAAAACGTTCGCTCTTTTCCGAAAGCGCTTCAAGAGCATCAAGATATACGGCAAAGCCGATTGCTCCGGCGCGTTTTCCCATACGGCGCATAAGGTTGTCGTATCTGCCACCGGAGAGAATGCTCTGCGGAATGCCGTGGACATATCCTTTAAACACAATACCGTTGTAGTACTTTATGTCATCGACAACGGAAAAATCGATGCGGAGATTTTCTGACAGACCGCAAACATCAAGTGCATTACAGATTTCTTCAAGCTCTTTTATGTACTCCTCGCGCACACCGAGATCATAAAGCTTTTTCGTAACCTCTCTTGCGCTTCCGTAGGTGGAGATGAGTGAAAGCAGGAGAGATGCGCCTTCGCGATCTCCGCAGATAAGAGCGGCTTCGTGGAGATTTTTTTCGCCTACGCACTTTATGAGAGATCGTTTTTCTTCATCTGAGAGTGAAAGCGTGTCAATCGCATCAAGGAGGATGCCGATGTGTGAAATATCAAGAACCCATTCGTCGGATATTGTGATAAGGCTCTTTGCCGCGAGGGTGAGGACCTCGGAAATGCAGTATGCATCAATGTCACCGATGCATTCAAGACCGACCTGCATAATCTCACGGAAGGATTTTGTGCTTCCGGAAACGCGGTAAACGTTTTCGTTGTAATACATCTTCTGAACAACGCCTGCTTCTTCCTTGCAGTTTTTTATTATGGAAAGCGTAACGTCCGGCTTAAGAGCGAGAAGGCGGCCGTTTGTGTCCGTGAAGGTGATAACGCCGTCTGAGATAAGAAAATCTTTGTTTCTTACATAGAGGTCATATTCCTCAAATTTGCTCATTTTAAACTGCGAATAGCCATATCCGGCATATAACGAGCGCAGAGCAAACGATGCGCGTTCTTCGTTTTTTAAGTTTCTGTCGCTGATGTTCATTTTGCTTTATCCTCTTTTGCTGATTTGATTTTTTCTATTGCGTTGCGGTATCCTCCGCTGCCGTAGTTAAGGCAACGGCTTACGCGGCTTATCGTCGCGGTGGATACGTTTACCTCTTTTGCAATGGATTGGTAATTCTTTCCCTCGTCAAGCATGAGAGCAACGTCAAAGCGCTGGGACATATCCTGCACTTCGTTTATTGTGCACACATCCTCGAAAAAGTTATAACATTCATCAACCGATTCAAGGCGCAGAATTGCCTCAAAAAGGCGGTCAAGAGATTTTGAATGAAAGCTTGCCATATGCGTCACTTCCTTTGTCCTTTTTTAGTCACTTTCATAGTTTACCACTTTACTGCGCTAAAGTCAATAGTTAAATAGAATAAATATGAAGAAATTTTGCCTGCTCAGTCTTTTTTGTGACTTCGCTGTAATTTATAACCGCTTGGCGCGAAAGGCGGCTTTGCAAGACCGATACGTTGGAACTCTACATAAAATTCAAGATGATATTATATGAGAGAAGACAAAACAGGAACGGTTATAGAAAACCATTCCTGTTTATTTTTGTGTTATCGTATTTTACCCCTCATATCCTACGAGGATGCCGCCTTCTTCGGCATAGTAGCTGCACAGCGCGCGGTTCTTCTCAATCTGTATATCACATTCTGGAAACTGAGAAAGGATAAGTTCGCGCAGCTTCATTGCACCGGCTTCGTTGTGCGTGTGGGCAATTCTCACCTTGCTGCCGCTAAAGCCATTTTCTTTCATATGCTCAAGAAGCGCGGAGATTGCCTTGTCCTCACCGCGGACTTTTGCTTCGTCGCGCAGTGTTCCTTCGTCGGAAGCTTTTCCGATTACGCGGATTCCGAGAATGCCCGCAAATTTCGCTTTTATAGGACTTACTCTTCCTGCACGGGCGAGATTGTCAAGCGAGGAAAGGCAGAAGGAGAGGTGTGTTTTTTTCATATATGCTTCAGTGTCTTTAACTATTTCATCAAATGTCGCGCCTTCTGATATCAGACTCTGCAGATGCTCGCAAATAAGTCTCATTTCGGGACCGGTGGAGAGTGTGTCAAAAACATGGACCCTCTTTTCGGGATATTTCTTCAAAAATTCTTCCCTTGCCTGCATTGCTGAGTTGTATGCGCCGGAGAGTGCGCCGGTAATGGTAAGTGCAAAAATACAGTCGCCCCCGTCAAATCCGTCAAGCCATTGGCCGACGTTGGGGCAGGAAGAGGTAATTCGCGTGCGGCTTTCCTTCATTTCGCGAAGCATTGCATCCACATCAAGGGACGGAATGTCAACGTGTTCCTTGTCGTTAAAAACAAGGGATAGGGGAGCAGAAGAGAAGGCTACATCCTCTATCGACAGAATGTTTGATGATGAATCGGTTACGATTTTAAAGACCACGGGATATTCCTCCGATAATTTGATGAATTAAATTATACAACGTTTTAGATACCGTGTCAAGAGTTTTTCAAAAACCGATGCGAAGCTTTGTATCTGCTTAATAATTTATTGGGCGGTCTTGATTGACCGCCCAATTGTGTTAGCTGAAGAAATAATTTTTTGTATTGCCGTAGCAGATGTCGCTAACCATTCGAGAGAGAAGTGCGTCATCATCCGGTGCTTCTCCGTTTTCAACCCACGATCCGATGATATTACATACAATGCGTCTGAAATATTCATGGCGAGTGTAGCTTAAGAAGCTGCGCGAATCGGTAAGCATACCGATGAACTTTGAGAAGAGAGTTACGCTGGCAAGCGCGCGCATATGCTTCTCCATACCGTCGATGTGGTCGTTGAGCCACCAGGCAGAGCCGATCTGGATTTTACCGGCGATCCCGTGGCCGTTAAAGCAGGTTGCAAGAGTCATAAGTGCTTCGTTGTGCGCGGGGTTCAGGCTGTACAGAACGGTTTTCGGGAGCTTATTTTCGCGCTCAAGCAAATCAAGAAGCGTGATAATCGGTTCTACAACGGAAACGTCGCTCATTGTATCAAATCCGGTGTCAACGCCAAGAGCGTTAAACGCCGCGGTGTTATTGTCGCGAAGCACGGCAATGTGCAGCTGCATAACGAGGTTATGCTCGTAATACTTCTTTGCGAGAGCGAGATAAAGTGTTGAGTAGTAGATATCAATATCCTCTTTTGACGGCTCTTTTCCGGCAAGCTTTGCACGGAAAACCCTGTCAGCTGCCGCTTCGTCCGGCTGCATAAACTTTACCATATTAAGGGAATGATCAGAGCTTCGGCAACCGCGCTCAACGAAAAAATCAAGGCGCTCGGAAAGTGCGCGCTCAAGGCTCTTGTAGTCCTTTATCTCATATCCGACAACGCCGGAAAGCTTTTCTATATATCCGGGGAACTCTGCTCGCCAGATGTTGAGCGCACGCTCCGGACGGTAGGACGGAACGACTTCTACATCAAAGCTTTCATCTGCGCGGATGATCTCGTGAAAATGAAGGTCATCGCACGGGTCGTCGGTTGTGCCGATAATCTCTACATTTGAACGCTTGATAAGTCCGCGTGCACCGAATTCCGGCTTCTTAAGCATCTCGTTGCACTTGTTCCAGATTTCCTCTGCATTTTCGGGGCAAAGAAGCTCTTCGATGCCGAAGTAGCGACGAAGCTCAAGATGCGTCCAGTGGTAAAGCGGGTTACCGATGCAGTAGGGCATCACTTCTGCCCACTTTAAGAACTTTTCCTTTGGAGAGGCGTCTCCGGTTATGTATTTTTCATCAACGCCAAAACCGCGCATAATGCGCCATTTATAGTGGTCGCCGCCGAGCCATACCTCGGTGATGCTCTCATAATGCTTATCCTCTGCAATTTCCTGAGGATTCAAGTGGCAGTGGTAGTCAATTATCGGAGTTTTTTCAGCAACCTCGTGGTAAAGGCGCTTTGCCGTTTCCGTTTTCAAAAGAAAATCCTGATCCATAAATTTTTTCATATTAAATCACCGTATCCTGAAATGAAATTTCATCTCATCAATTCACCTTATATATATAATATAACAACGCTGATGTATTGTCAAGCATCAGAAAATAAAACCAACTCATTATACCTCGCATTTTGCCACAAGAAGAATTCCTTCCCGGGCGCGTCCGGCGGTTTTTATACCGAGCGGGCAGGGCAGTGCACGGTCTCGTATACTGCACACTGCACTGCCGCTTATCACGCCGTTCTTTTCTGAGGCGTATGAACCTGGAATTTCACGCCCGTTGACGGTGATGTGAGCTTCGCCGCCCTTGCCGGAGGTGACCAGGAAAAAAAGACAGTACATTCCGGGAGAATCTATCACGATTTTTGACATATCGCTCCCGTTAAGCCATACCGGTGGCGGGGAAGAAACGTACATTGCGTATGTATCCGATGAGCGTTTTGGGAAAAAGAGCAGAGAAAACTCCCGCCCGTTTATGTTTCTGTGCATACCGCGTCCTCCGAAAGATGTGTTGCTTTATCTTATTCGGAAGAGAGAAAAAGTGTGAAGACATAAAAAATCCTGCAGAGCCTGCAGGATTTTTTATGGTAAATTTTAATTGCTTAAATTACTGAGCAGCGTTAGCCTTCTTTGCCATCTGGCTCTTTTTGCGAGCACCACAGTTCTTGCTGATGATACCCTTGCGAACTGCAACGTCGATGCTCTGTGCTGCAAGATTGTATGCTGCCGGAGCGTCGCCGCCCTCGGAAATAGCGGCCTCACACTTCTTAAGCGATGTCTTAAGCTGAGACTTCGCAGCCTGATTACGTGCTGCGTAGACCTTTGTCAACTCAACGCGCTTCTTTGCAGATTTAATATTGGGCAAAGCGTCCACCTCCTTAAAGTACTTGTTATTGTTACCGAACTATTCTACCATTAAATTGAAAGAATTGCAAGAGTTTTTTTGAAATTTTTTTAAATTTTGTATATGTGTACCGAAAATACAAAAAATAAGCGACAGATATGAGGTGATTTTTATGAATAATATACGTACTGACCTTGCCCTTGAAGCGCATGAGGTGTGGCAGGAAAGTGCAGAAGAAAGCACGGAACTTCGCGGTGTATGGGCAAGAGAAAGGGAAGAGAACGGATTTCATATAACGCGTGTGAAAATTTTAAATGAGGAAGGGGCAAAGAGCCTCAAAAAGCCCTGCGGGGCATATACGACGATTGAGTTGTCCGGGATTTCACGGCGGGATATCGAAGCTTTTCCGCGTGCGATAGAAACCGTTGCCTCCGAGCTTTCAAATCTTCTTCCCGACGGCAGCGGCACAGTATTGATAGCCGGGCTTGGAAATTCCGGTATAACGCCGGATGCGGTAGGAACAAGCACGGCAAAACACATTATGGTTACAAGGCATCTTGTTGAAAAGCTTCCCGATCTTTTCGGAAAGCTGCGTCCGGTGTCTGCGGTCTCTCCCGGTGTTCTGGGTATGACCGGTGTTGAGAGCAGCGAGATTATACGCGGTGTGGCAGAATATATAAAGCCGGATGTCATAATAGTTATTGATGCGCTGGCGTCTATGCGGCTTTCGCGCCTTTGCAAAACGGTGCAGATAACGGATACCGGAATCGTTCCGGGTTCGGGAGTGGGGAATGCGCGTGCGGCAATAACGCGCGAAACTATGGGGTTTCCCGTAATTGCGCTGGGGGTGCCGACTGTTGTGGACATTGCAACGATAATCGGAAACTTTGCAGAAGACTCGGGTGTGGAGATACCGGAGGATAAGCTTACAAAGTACAGCGACAGCCTTCTTGTAACACCGAAGGATATTGACGTAAATATATCCGATATGGGAAGAATTTTAGGGTACGCAATAAACACCGCATTGCAAAAAGGAGTAAGCATTGCCGAAATGGACGAGTTTTTATCGTAGTATTTCCACTGTTTTATCCTTGTTATAAATTATGGCAAGATGAACGATTTTGCTTGATTTTGAGTGCTTTGGGGTGTATAATGAATGTAATTGTTGCACATTGGAGGCTATTTGAAAATGAAGTATGAAGAATATGTAAATGAAATTGGATTTACTGACGAAGAGCTTAAGCTTATCACAGCTATTGACAAAAAATGCAGAAATGATTTTCCGGAAGAGTTGTCCCTTGCGCGGGAAAATTACGACAAGGGAGATGAAGCTTTTGCCGAATACCTTTTTGCATTTGCTGATAAAGCCGGAATTCCTGTGAATACACTTAATGTCTATCTTTACCTCCGTCTTATGGAGGATACATATAAAGAGTATGAAAAGCGCGGCATAGGTCGGGATATCTTCATTGAAAACATAAAAGGTTTTCCGGTTGTAAGCCGTCTGCCACTTGATGTCGGTCAGGATTTCGGTTTCCCCCAGCCTGTTTACCGTTCATGGTTCCGCCGCAATTTAGATTGTACGATATACCGCCTCGGACGTCTTGAGTTTGAGCTTGTGGCGGCACCTTGCGATATAGAGGTTGACGGCAAATCGGTAAAAGAAGGCGAAACGTGCATATCTGTCCACATTCCCCGCTTTGACAGCTTTGAAGAAGAGGCATGTGAGGAGTCATACGCCCGTGCACGAGAGTTCTTCAAAAAGTATTATAATATGGATAATATAATTTTCATCTGTCATTCTTGGATGCTTTATCCGTGGCTTTGCGAAGTGCTTCGTGAGACATCTACAATCGCAAGATTCCAGAAAAAGTTTAAGATTATTCAGGTTGATGAAACTGATGTCGGCATAGGTTGGATTTTCGGGTCCGGTGCAGGACTTGGGAAAAAGGCAGAGTCTATTGAGGATTATCCGGAGGACAACTCTCTCCGCCGTGCGGCAAAGCAGAGACTGCGCGAAGGGAAAAAGCTCGGCGCAGGTCTCGGAGCAAGGCTGTAAAAGGAAAGGGAATAAGATGACCACAATACTTCTTGTACGGCACGGCGAAAGTGCGGCAAACCGCGATAACGTCTTTGCAGGAAATTATGATGCAGAGCTTCTTCCTCGCGGGTATGAACAGGCTCGCCTTACAGCAGGCTACATAAAGGAAAACTTCGATGTTGATGCCGTGTATTCAAGCGATCTTCAGCGCGCTTATAACACTGCATTGCGAATTGCGGAGGAGCTTGAACTTCCTGTGACGGCTGACAGGCGTTTTCGTGAAATTGACGCAGGTGAGTGGGACGGTGTTGCGTTTGAGCAGATTATAAAGACTCACCCCGATGAATTCCGGGCGTGGGTGTCTGATATAGGGCACAGCGCGTGCCCCGGTGGGGAAAACGTTCAGCAGCTTGGAGAACGCATTATGCCGGCGCTTTGCGAAAGAGCGCGCGAAAACGACGGCAAAACCATTGTGGTTGCATCTCACGCAACATCTGTGCGGGTTGCATACGCTCTGGCAAAATACGGAAAAGCTTCTGATATGGAGAAGCTTTCATGGCCGTCTAATGCATCCGTTTCCGTGCTCTATTACGATGACGGAAGCTGGAGTGCCGGAGAGTACAGCATCGACGGATATATGGCAGATATACGCACCGCTCTGCCGGAAACAGTTTAAATTGAGGATAAACGAGCACACTTGAAAGGTGATTTCAATCTTTCAAGTGTGCGTTTTTTTACATTGTAAATTATCTTTTTTTGTGGTAGAATTACAAAAAATTAAAGGAGATGTTCTTT
>JAZLCV010000142.1:0-3531 GCA_045614365.1 Eubacteriales bacterium
GCTTCAAATCCTATTTCTATCCGCTGGCATATTGCTTTGCCGGCATAAGTTTTTACAATGCCTGCATAACGTTCGCCTTCATCGCTTGAATAAAGTATTTTGCTTTCAATTTTTTCGGGAGACTTCGGCGTGAAACCAAACCCATATTCCATAACTGTATCAAGAAGATACTTACGGTAAGATTTCCAGTTTCCTTTTGTAAGCCGATTGCCGTTCTTGTCAATCATAACATCAGGAGGAATCCACGGCTTTTCGGAAAGCAACTGATCAGCAGTCATAGATTCATCAAAACGTCTTTGAAGAATCGTTCCATCCGGACTCTTTCCTGTTTCGGGAAGAATCCAGCCGTCATATGACGGATCGGTAAACCTTTTGTTAGTAATCATATTTTCGCCTCATCTTTAAGTTACTAATTCATAATTCGTGCTTTTCCAGCTCTGAAACAGAGCGTTTTAAGTTGTGTCCTTGCAAAAGCGCCGTGACAGTAAATTTCTTTTTCACTTTACTTTTGCGCAAATTTAACCTTTCACAGCTTGTTTGTAAACCGATTTCTTATTCTCGCTCCTATTTTTTTATGTAATCCACTATACGCTTTATCAGTACAGCAACCTCTGCACGGGTTGTATAATCCGTCGGTGCGATAAGGTTGTTCTTGCCGTTGACAAGACCTGCGCCGATGAGCGCGGAAACAGCATTTTTTGCATAAGGAGCAGCGGTGGAATAGTCCTCATAATTCGGTTCGTCGTAAACTCCGAACCCTACACCCAGTTTTTCTAACGCCCTATAAACTATTACCATCATATCCTGGCGGGTGATGGTACTGCGCGGAGCGTACTTGTTATCGCCTATACCGCTGACTATACCTGTATTGCGTGCTATTGCAAGCTCGGATGCGAAATAGTCACTTGTCGTAACATCTGCGAAGTTCTCCGCGTTATCACTTGTGAGATTAAACGCACGAACGAGAAGAATCGCAAAGTCTGCGCGGGTGATGTTCTTTTCCGGCGAGAAGGTATTTTCTGATGTACCTTTTATAATACCTTCGGATGAAAGCGCATTGATTGCATCAGATGCCCATATGTGGTTAGAGATGTCTGTGAATTGCCGGAGGGCAGGGACACCCTCCCCTACATTGGGTTGTGCGTTATCATCAGCGTTGTCCATTTCATCGGATGTATCTGTTTGGTCGTTGTCGGTTGTGCCATCCGGTTTGTCACCGGGTGCGGCACCGCCGCCACCACCGCCACCGGCTGGTGTGTCGGTGCTGTCTGTTGACGGATTTTCCGTTGTGTCGGACGGTTTTGAGGTTGTCGAACCGTAAACCGTTACTGTGAAATACTGTGTACTGCTTCTGCCGTATTCATCAACAGCATCAATTGCAACAAGGTTTTCGCCAATCTGACTTGAATCAGGTTTCCATGTAAATACTCCGGCAGCGTTGAGACTTGCACCTCTCGGAAGCGTGCGCGCAGAATACGTAAAGCTGTATTCCGACGTAGCGTTAACCTTTACCGAAACACTGCTTCCTGCACTTGTTGTGACATTCGTTACTTCATCAAACACAGGAGCAGGATTGATTTCATATGACATAGGTATCTCAAAAAGGCTTCCTTCTCCCATATAGTATGTGTAGCCTTTTTTCTCATCTTCCTTGTCAACATATCCCGAAATTGTTGTGATTTCTCCTATATCAACAATTGCCCGTGTATCGTTTGTCATGGTTACATTTTTTATTATATACGCAGCATTTCCGGGTTCATCAAACTCTATATTCATCATGCGGTCAGTAAGCTTTTCTGCTTCTGGTTGCGTGAGTGGTGAGGTGAACTCAACCTCTATCCAGTTTTTATCGGAAAGAGTGCGCTCAAAATCAACAACAGTTCCCGTAACTGATGCGGTCTGCTCCGTCATATTTCCGATAAGCGTGCCGTCATTTACGTAGCTGTATACAGTATCATATCCGTCGCCGTCGGCCTTTTCCTTAACCGTCCATACACCTACAAAGCCGTTGAAATCGAAGCTGTATCCGGTATCGGGATCAGTAATTGTATAAGTACGGCTGTTATCCTGCGTGTAAACGACATAATCAATGCGCCCGTCGCAAAGCTCAACCTTTACTGCCGCAGCCTGTTCAAAGCCGGGTACCGTTCCGTCTTTTCTTGCTATATCAACACGTGAGATTCCATCTTCCTTGATATAGCGCTTGCCATTATAGGGTTCAAGTACTGTTGTAAAGAGCGTATTGAGATTTCTTCCTTTGCGGCGCACAAGCATATATTCAAGATGCTCAAACGCCTCAAAATTCTTATCTCTCCGCGGAGGAGTACCGTTCATATACGAAACCTCATCAGCCGCAAAATCATTGACCATGGTAAGGCGCAAATGCGTATCCATTTTTCCATTTCTTGAATAATCACGCAAGTCTTCGATTTTGTAGTCGAGCCAGAAGCTCTTCTCACCTGTGTTATCTGCACGGTTTACGTCATAAAGCCATGTATATCCTGCAGGATATTTTGTTTTCACGAAAGCAGTGTTTGTATCCGTATCGGGATCCGGACCGTGCGGAACATCCGCGCCTGCATATGAGCCTTCAGGCTGATATACAAAATCGAGATTATCAGAGGTTTCGGGGTTTTTCTGGCTGTTTACGTGGAAGGAATACAGATGATCTTCACCGCCGAGTACACGGAAGAAATCTATTCCATAGGAAACCTCGCTGTCGTAATCTACCATAACAACGGTTCGCCTGTATTCATCACAAGCAGCATACGGGTTTGCCGACACATCCATTACCTGCACACGATCAGCGGTAGCATCAAAATGAAGCGGTTTCTCCGCCGCAGGCCCTCTATCCTGCGTTTTTTCATTTACAACTACAGCATTGTGCGAAATGGTGGGGCTTAAAAACTGCCTTCTGTGCGGATCAGTATCGGTTGCGAACTCAGGATAGCCGAGATCCGTTGTCATTTCGATGCCGTATGCACCAAAACCAAGATTGAGCATATCGTCATGAGAGTGAGATACGCTGCCACCGAAATACATCCACGCAAAGCGTTCAGTATCACGGATTACGTTCGGTCCTACCGAATTATATAATGTTCCTGCACGAAGTGCCGCAAAACCGTAATCGGCAAGAAGAGTGCTATTATCGTAGTTATATTCACCGTAAGTTTCGATAATCTGCTCTATTTCATCCTGAAGCTTCTCCGGATCTTTTGTATAAACATCATAATGTATCTCGTCAAGGTTTCCGTTTTTACTTCCCCACAAATGCTGAGCAAACTCAATATCGCCCGTATACTTATATGCATCAACCATTACATAATCATCTTTCGGGAAGAAGAGGAATCTTGCGGCATAATCGTGGTCTCCTATCTGCGGAACACCGCGGCGGAGTAATGTAAGCGGTGCATAAACCTTTATCATCTGCAAAAACTTCGGATTCTGATAAAGATCCATTTCTAAAATCTCATCATATCCCTTGCGGCCCGCATAGTTTGCGATTGCATTTGCCGCAACAGACATACCTTC
>JAZLCV010000143.1:0-3159 GCA_045614365.1 Eubacteriales bacterium
CAATTTAAAGCTTGCATCGGGTGTTGCACCGGTACCGGTGATGCTTGAAAACGGAGTGAACGTAGGTCTTGCAACAGACGGCGTTGCAAGTAACAACAGTACAGATATGTTTGAGGAATTAAAGCTTGCGGCTGTCTTGCATAAGGGTATACTGCGAAATCCCACAGCGGTGGATGCGTATACTGCATTGCGTATGGCAACCGTAAACGGTGCGATTGCCCAAGGGAGAAATGATTGCGGAATGATAAGGGAAGGCTGTGATGCTGATATTATTATGCTTGATTTTGACCGTCCGCATCTTATTCCGTGCCATAACGTGATATCGAATGCCGTATATGCCGCGCGCGGAAGCGATGTCGTAATGACGGTGGTTGCTGGAAAGGTTCTTTACGAGAACGGAGTGTTTACAACTATTGACATAGAGCGGGCAAAGGCTGCCGTAAAGGCATAAAAAACGAATGATATACATAAATTCACATATAAGATAAAAAGGTGTGGATTTATGTGAACAGTGAAAAAAAGCAAGGCTTTGTGAAAGGTGCTGCCATTCTTGCAGGGGCAGGGATTGCAGTAAAAATAGTCGGCGCATTTTATAAAATTCCGCTTGGTATAATACTCGGGCCTTGCGGGATGGCGAATTTTTCGATTGCGTATAATATCTATGCGCTTTTGTTTGTGCTGTCAACGGCAGGAGTGCCTGCCGCAGTGTCTAAAATGGTTTCGCAGGCGCAGGCAAAGGGGGAAGAAGGACAAGAAAGGCGAATATATGGGACAGCGTTTTTTACATTCGCGTGTGCGGGAGCTGTCGGCTCGGTGTTTTTGTTCTTTTTCGCAGATGCGCTTGCCTTGATTATGGGAAGTGCGGATGCCGCAATGTCTGTCAGGACAATAGCACCGGCGGTGTTTTTTGTATCAGTATCCGCGGTAAGCCGTGGTTACTTTCAGGGAAAATCCAATATGTATCCCACTGCAATCTCTGAGGTAATTGAGGCGGTGGGGAAGCTCATTTTCGGTATAGGTCTTGCGTGGATAATAAAACGCGCGGGAAAAAGCGAGGAATTTATTTCTGCCGGTGCAGTGGCGGGAGTGAGTGCCGGTGCCTTTTTGTCGGCAATGTATTTTGTTTTCTGCCGGGATAAGAGGCGGCTTCAGCTGCATGGAAGAAAATTGCGGAGCAAGCGCAGTATTTTGCGTGAGATTGTTTCTCTTGCCGTTCCGATTACTGCCGGTGCCGCGGTGATAAGTCTCACAAACGTCATAGACAGTGCGCTTGTTATGAATCTGCTTGCAAAAAACGGGTTTAACGGTGAGCGCGCGAAGTGGCTTTATGGTGCATACAACTATGCCGCCACATTGTTCAATCTTCCGTCTGCGCTTATAACAACGCTCGCTGTGTCGCTCATTCCGGCAATGGCGGCGGCATATACGGGTAAAAAATATATTCTTGCAGATAAGACGGCAAATTCGGCACTGGGAATTGCAATGATGCTTGCACTTCCTGCCGCATGCGGACTTGCGGCGCTGTCTTACGGCACTGTTGATCTTCTGTACGGTGCAGGAATAGATGCAGAATGCATTGCGGTATCGGCAAGGTTGCTTACACAGCTTACATACGCAATTCCGCTCCTTGCAGTCGTTACTGTAACAAATGCAATTCATCAGGCGCTCGGGCATCCGAACATACCGGTTGTGTCAATGCTTGCGGGTGCCGCAGTGAAGGTGATTTCAAACCTTCTTCTTGTCGGACGCGCGGATATAAACATATACGGAGCTGCGGTAAGTACGGTCTTTTGTTATGCTACAATCGCGGTTTTGAATATCGTTGCGTTAAAAAAATATCCGTTTATCGAGATTTGTATATCTAAGATTTTTATCAAACCGGCGATTTGCGGAGCAGCCGTGTTTATAGGTGCAAGCAGATTTTATGTCTGCTTATGTTCATGGTTTAATGATAAAATTGCCACAATATTGTCTGTTTTTGCGGGAATTGTGGTGTATGCAGTTTGCGCTTTATGTGTCGGAGTAGTCGGGAAAGAAGAGAAAAAACTCATTTTCGGAGAGAAAAAGATATCTAAATTTTTAAATAATGATTGAAAAATTTAGGTATTTAAAAAAAATACTTGCAGGAGAGCGATAAATATGATAAATTTTTTAAGGAAAGAAAAATACAGCTTTGAGGATTTGGTGAAAATCACAACGATTCTCCGCTCGGATGAGGGATGCCCGTGGGACCGCGAACAGGACCACAAAAGCATCCGTATGAATTTCGTCGAGGAAACTTATGAGGCATGCGAGGCAATTGACAATGACGATCCCGTTCTGCTTCAGGAGGAGCTCGGCGATGTTCTCGCGCAAGTCGTTTTTCACGCAGAGCTTGAGCGTGAGGCAGGCAGGTTTGATATTTCGGATGTTGCCGACGGCGTATGCAAAAAGTTTATTGAGCGCCATCCGCATGTGTTCGGAGATATACAGGCAGACACTGCGGCAGAGGTCCTGAAAAACTGGGACGATATAAAGCGCCGCGAGAAAAAACAGAAAACCCATTTTTCTGCAATGGATTCCGTAGCGCGCAGCCTTCCGTCGCTTATGCGTGCGGAGAAGCTTCAGAGCAAGGCTAAAAAAGCCGGATTTCCGCAAAAGAGTATTTCCGAGCTTTCGGCGAAAATTTCAGAGGAGCTGGCCCGCGGTGAAGAAATGGATATCGGGACCGTGCTTATGGATGTTGTGCGTATTTCGCGTGTTCTCGGTGTGAATCCCGAGGAAGCGCTTGATCGCCGAAATGAAAAGTTTCTTTCAGGTTTCAAAGCGCTCGAAGGAGAAAACGGTGACCTTGCCGCTCTTCTTTCGGAAAATGAGGACAAGCTTTAATTTTCATGTATGACTAAACGGTGGGGATGACAGTTCACGCCTTTTAGATATAAATTAAGATAGGAGGCAAAACAGATGAACAAGACAGAATTGGTAAATGCAGTTGCTGAGAAGGCAGGTCTTTCCAAGAAGGACGCAGAGAAGGTTATCAACGCTACAGTTGATTCCATCACAGCAGCACTCGTAGCTGGCGATAAGGTTCAGCTCGTAGGTTTCGGTGCATTTGAGGTCAAGACTCGTGCAGCTCGTCAGGGCCGCAATCCGCGCACAAAAGAGACCATTACCATTCCG
>JAZLCV010000144.1:0-14022 GCA_045614365.1 Eubacteriales bacterium
GAGCCGGACCTACAGGGGGCGCCGGAGTTGCCTTACCTGCCGGAATCTGAAGCTTAATGAATCCTACTACTTTCTGTGCCATGATATCGCACCTCCTTAATAAAATGTGGTAAATGGCGGTATCTTCTGCGCAGCGGAGACAGCTCGTCCCATGCGCGGATACCTCCCACGTCGGCCGCATATGCAACCGAAGTTATGCAAAAGCGCATTGCGCCTGCATGCAAAAATTAATCCTCCGCAACCGGCTCGACCTGATCAGGTTCAAGCTCAACCGGAGTTTCTCTGCCAAACATTGAAACGATAACGCGGATTTTGTTTTTATCAAGCGCGATTTCGTCAACAACGCCGACAAAGTCTTCAAGCGCACCGTCAATAATCTTGACGCTGTCACCGACCTTATAGTCGATGATAAGCTCATGCTTTTCGACGCCGAGGTTTGCAACCTCTTCATCGGAAAGCGGCACTGGCTTGCTTGCCGGTCCGACAAAACCGGTAACGCCGCGCGTGTTGCGCACAACGTGCCAGCTTTCATCAGTCATAACCATTTTCACGAGAACATATCCCGGAAAAATCTTGCGCTCCACTTCCTTTTTCTTGCCGTCTTTGACTTCAACAACGGTTTCAACGGGAATGTTGACCGCACAGATAAGGTCATGCAGTTTTCTGTTTTCAACTGTTTTTTCAATTGTAGCGGCTACTGTGTTTTCATAGCCGGAATATGTGTGAACCACATACCACTTAGCATTACCTGCCATTTCAGTTCTCCCCCGTTATATATTGTGGAGAAGCGAAACTCCGTATTTAAGCACGATGTCCATAACGCCGGTAATAACAGCAAAAATTGCGCACACGATAAGAACAATAATGGTGTTCTTATACACCTGCGAAGCTGTCGGCCATGTGACCTTCTTAAGCTCACTCTTCATTTCGCGGAACCATAAAGCAATGCCACCGCGCTTTTTCTTCTCGACTTTTTTCTCAGCCATTCTGTGCACACCCTTTCATTTGTAATTGAGGAAAGAAAAACAGATTACTTGGATTCTCTGTGAAGGGTATGCTTACGGCAGAACGGGCAATGCTTTTTAAGCTCGAGTCTGTCCGGCGTGTTCTTCTTTTCCTTCATTGTGTCGTAGTTTCTGCGCTTGCATTCTGTGCAAACGAGCGTGATTTTTGTTCTCATAATTTTCGGCCTCCAAAGAATAATTTGCCTCCCTGACAGCCATTAAGGCTTCGCGGAAACTTTTTGTTTCTCCCGCGTAGGTTTAAGTGCAGCTTTCGAAAAAGAGCACGAAAAATAAACCTTTCACAGGTAATATACATTGTAACACATGTTAAGGTGCCAGGTCAAGTGTTTTTTTTAATTTTTTTCATTTTTATTCCAATTCAAACATTCCGGTGTATAACTGATAGTATTTTCCGCGTTGTCCCAAAAGGTCCTCATGCGTTCCTCTCTCAATTATCTCACCGTTTTCAAGAACCATTATCGCCTTTGCGTTTCGTACCGTTGAAAGACGATGGGCAATCACAAACACTGTTCTTCCTTCCATGAGCGTGTCCATTCCCTTTTCAATAAGCGCTTCGGTTCTTGTATCAATTGAGCTTGTCGCCTCATCAAGGATAAGCACCGGCGGGTCTGCCACGGCAGCTCTCGCGATTGCCAGAAGCTGGCGTTGTCCCTGACTTAAGTTTACACCGTCGGATGTCAGCACCGTATCATATCCGTCGGGAAGGTGTGTGATAAACGAATGTGCGTTTGCAAGCTTTGCCGCACGGACAATTTCCTCCTCGGTTGCATCAAGCTTTCCGTAGCGGATGTTCTCCGCAACCGTTCCCGTAAAGAGATGTGTATCCTGAAGCACCATACCAAGAGAGCGGCGCAAATCGCTTTTTCTTATCTTGTTTATATTTATCCCGTCATAAGTGATTTTTCCGTCCGGAACATCGTAGAAACGGTTTATAAGATTTGTAATCGTTGTCTTTCCCGCTCCGGTAGATCCTACAAAGGCAATTTTCTGTCCCGGCTTTGCGTAAAGCGAGATTCCGTTAAGCACGTTCTTTTCCTCATCGTATCCGAAAACGACATTTTCAAAGCGGACATCCCCCGCGACTTCCGTATATTTAACACTTCCGTCCGTCATCAGTTCCTTCCACGCCCATAACCCTGTTCGTTTTCCCGATTCAGCCAGTGTCCCGTCTGTACTTTTCTCAGCATACACAAGCGTTACCGTTCCGTCATCCCGCTCGGGAGCTTCATCTATCAGCTCAAATATCCGCTCCGCGCCGGCAAGGGCATTTATGATAGAATTGAACTGTTGTGAAATCTGCGTTATCGGCTGGAAGAAAGAGCGTGTAGACTGAAGAAACGACGCAACCGTTCCTATGTCAAGAACACCGCCGACCGCAAGTGCCGCGCCTATTGTTGCTGTAAGGGCATAGTTGATATACGAGAAGTTGTTCGTTATCGGACCGAGGATGCTTGCAAAGGTGTTTGCATTTGATGCCGCATCAAAAAGCTCTTCATTTATTTTTTCAAATTTGGCTTTTGATTTTTCCTCATGGCAGAAAACCTTTACAACCTTCTGCCCTTCAATCATTTCTTCTATATATCCGTTAACCGCGCCGATCGCCATCTGCTGACGCTTGAAGTATTTTGCGCTCTGAACTCCGATAAATTTCACCGTGAAGGTTATCACGAAAACCATAACGACGATGAGAGCCGTAAGAACAGGGCTTAATATACACATGAGAATAAACACACCGATAATAGTCACGCTTGACGAAAACATCTGCGGTATTCCCTGACTGAGCATTTCGCGCAGCGTGTCGGTATCATTTGTAAACCTGCTCATTATTTCGCCGTGGGTGTGCGTGTCAAAATACTTTATCGGCAAGCTCTGCAGACGGTTAAATGTATCCACACGGATTTTGCGCATCGTCTCGGTCGAAATATTCATCATAAGACGGCTGTACATATACGAGCCCGCAACACCGAGAGCATATACGCACCCCATAAGCGCAAGCTTTGCCGCAAACGCCGCAACATCGAAGTTCCCGCTCGACACTCCGGCTTCAATCGAATTGATTACCGGCTTCAAAAAATATGTTCCCGCAACGCCGGCAATGGAGCTGCAGAGTATTCCCGCGAACACCAGTACAAGCAGACGCTTCTGGCTTCCCATATACCCGAGAAGGCGAAGTATCGTCTGTCCTGCGTTTTTCGGCTTCTGCATACCTCGACGTCCTCTCGGTCCGCCTGGTCCGTGCATAGGTCTTCCGTTTGCCATTACTGCTCCACCACCTTCTGCTGAGAATCGTGAATCTCGCGGTAAATTTCATTTGACCGGAGAAGTTCTTCATGCGTTCCTATCGCATTTATACCTCCGTCATCAAGAACAATTATCTTATCAGCATCGCTGACTGACGTCACGCGCTGTGCGATTATTATCTTCGTTGTGTCAGCAAGGGATGAGCGGAATGCATCGCGGATTTTCTTATCCGTTGCGGTGTCGACCGCGCTCGTGCTGTCATCGAGAATTATTATCTTTGGCTTTTTAAGCAGTGCGCGCGCAATACATACTCTCTGCTTCTGTCCTCCCGAGAGGTTTACACCGCCCTGTCCGAGCTGTGTTTCATATCCGTTTGGAAACGCACTTATAAAATCATGCGCCGCGGCACTTCTGCACGCCGCTTCAATCTCGTCGCGCGTTGCACTCTCATTTCCCCATCGGAGATTTTCCTCTATTGTACCGGAGAACAGAACATTGTTCTGCAAAACCATCGCCACGGAATCACGGAGCGCATTAAGGTCATAATCACGCACATCATACCCTCCGACAGTCACCGTTCCTTCGCTTACGTCATAAAGGCGCGGAATGAGCGATACAAGTGTTGTCTTACCTGAGCCCGTTCCTCCGATCATTCCGACGGTTTCTCCCGACTTGATCTTAAAGCTTATGTTATCAAGTGCACATTTGCTTTTATCTCCGGAATAAGAAAACGAAACGTTATCAAAAACGATTTCCCCGTTTTCCACTTCATGCTTTCCTGCAACGTTATTCTTTATATCTATGTCTTCGTCGAGCACCTCACAGATACGCACAACTGATGCGCGCGACATAACAATACTTACAAAGCACATCGAAAGTCCCATAAGCGACATAAGTATCTGCGTGATATAGCTTATAAAGCTTATAAGCTCACCCGTTTCCATTCCTCCGACGGAAATAAGGTTGCCGCCGAGCCACAGAACCGCGATGATGCACGAATACATAACGGTCTGCATTATCGGCATATTCATAATGAGCACGCGTTCTGCACGTCTCTGTGCATCCATAACACCGTGCGCTGCCTTTGCAAATTTCTTATCTTCATATTCCCCGCGGTCATACGCTTTTACAACACGTATTGCGACAAGGCTTTCCTGAACGGAGGAGTTCATTGCGTCGTATTTTGTAAACATCTGCTTAAAACGAGGAAACGCCTTGATCGATATGAACGAAAGTGCAACTGCAAGCACGGGAATTGCAACAAAGAACACGCGCGCAAGCTCTGCATTAATCGAAACTGCAAGCACGGTTGCGCTTACAAGCATAACAGGTGAGCGAACCATCATACGGATGACCATCATAAAAGCATGCTGAACAAAAGTCACGTCCGTGGTAAGGCGCGTCACAAGCGATGCCGTTGAAAACTTATCGACATTGGCAAATGAAAAGTCCTGAATTTTGTCAAACATACGCTTGCGGACATTCTTTGCAAAGCCGGTGCTTGCAATTGAAGCATACTTTCCGGACAGAACACCGAACGTCAGCGAAAGCAGCGACATAAGCACCATCAATCCACCGACCCTGACGATATATCCGACGCCCGCTCCGCCTTTTATTCCCACGTCGATAATCTTAGACATAAGAAGCGGAATAAATATTTCCATTATAACCTCACACGATATAAATATCGGTGAAAGTGTCGCCGTCAGCTTGTATTTTCCGACGCATCCGAGAAGCCTCCGAATCATTTTCCTACCTCCAACGCATTTTTGCAAAATAAACCATATTGATTATTTTATTACCGCAAATCTGCAAAGTCAATCCAAGAAGAGAGAATTTACATTTTGTTCAGTTTTGGAGAACATTAAAAACCGCCTGCATCGCAGACGGTTTTGAGATATGTTCTGTTTTTAATTATTCAGCGTCAGCCGCAGCTTCTTCAGCTGTCTCTTCGGGAAGGATGTCGTTCTCCTCGCCGGAAGTTGCAACGAGCTCTTCGGTATCTTCCGGAGCTTCCTCTGCAGCAGTCTCTGCCGGAGCAGCTTCGCCCGGGATAAGAGCACGCATAGAGAGAGAAATCTTCTGGTTCTCTTCGTCAACTGCGATGATCTTAGCCTCTACCTCGTCGCCTTCCTTAAGTGCATCGCTTACCTTTGCGATACGTGTGTTTGTGATCTGAGAAATGTGGATAAGACCGTCAACACCCGGAACAACTTCTGCGAACGCGCCGAACGGCATAAGCTTAACAATCTTGACCTTTGCAGTGTCGTCTACATTGTAAGCTGCCTTGAACTTGAGCCACGGATTATCCTCTGCTTTCTTGTAGCCGAGAGAAATCTTCTTCTTTTCCGGATCAAGAGCAAGAACGAAAACGTCAACCTCCTGACCTTCCTTGAACATCTCAGACGGATGCCCGATACGGCCCCATGTCATTTCGGAAATGTGGAGCATTCCGTCAACACCGCCGATATCGATAAATGCGCCATAAGAAGCGAGCGAACGTACAACGCCCTTGTACTCCTTACCCACCTCAATGTCTGCCCATACGCGTTCCTGAGCCTCACGGCGAGCCTCTGCCGTAACCTCGCGGATAGAACCGACAATGCGACGGCGTGCACGGTTAACTTCTTTAATCTTAAGCTGAACTTTCTTCTTAAGAAGCTCATTTAAGTCTGCGCTTCTCGGAAGTCCGGACTGTGATCCCGGAACGAAAACGCGGAGTCCGCGGACGGTAACTACAACGCCGCCTGCGTTTACATCCGTAACGGTACCTTCAACTGTAGTCTTGTCCTGACGTGCAAGCTCTACATCATCCCAACCCTTAATAGCGTCAAGGCGCTTCTTGGAAAGTGTGATAATTCCTTCAACATCGTTTACACGGACAACGGAGCACTCAATCTCGTCGCCGACTTTATACTTATCTGCGTCTGCATCTTCGCCGATTTCGGAATACGGGATATAACCGGCGTATTTTGCGCCAAGGTCTACCTGAATATCGGACGGGGTGATTGCTGTTATCACGCCGACAACCTTATCTCCATTATTAAAAGTTTTGAGAGAACTTAAAAGTAACTCCTCGAAAGATTCTCCCTCAATGTTCTTGATTTCTTCGCTCATCTTGCCTTTTACCTCCTTAATTATCCAATCGGGTGTCGATGCGCCCGCCGTGATACCGATTTTTTCTGCGCCGCGAATTTGGGAGAGATCAATCTCTTCTGCATTCTCAACACGGATAACCTTCGGACACACGGAAGTACATATCGCAACAAGCTCTTGAGTATTTGAGCTTGTCCTGTCCCCGATTACAACCATAACGTCTGATTCCGATGCCAGGCTTGCAGCTTCGGTCTGCCGTTTATCGGTCGCGAGACATATTGTATCAAATATTTCGCAATTTGTACACACTTTTTTTAAAATTTTTACGCAACTTTCCCAAATTTTTCTCCCAACAGTGGTCTGAGAAACGGCGCAAACCCGCCTGGCTCTAAGCTCGGGGCGGTTTTCAAAAAGTTTTGACATTTCTTCCGCTGAACCGACGATTTCTGAGTGTAAACACTGTCCGGCAATGCCAAGAACCTCCGGATGAGATCTTTTACCGACGATTATGACCTCATATCCGTCCTCGGATTTTTCGCGGACGATATTATGTATTCTCATAACATACGGGCACGTAGCATCCGCGTATTCAATCCTGCGGGATGCAAGCTCGTCATAAACGCTTTTTGCGACACCGTGCGAGCGGATAACCGCAAGACTTCCCTCCGGTACCTGTCCGGGCGAGTCCACACTCGGTACACCGAGAGCTTCAAGATGCTTTACGACATGCGCGTTGTGAATTATCGGTCCTATCGTGCATGCACGCACGCCGTCACTACCAAGTTTTTCCGCCATATCCACCGCACGCCGTACACCAAAACAAAATCCTGCAGTCTTTGCAACAGTCACCTTTGCCATCAGGCTTCACCGCCCTTTCCGAGTGCAAGTATGTCTCCGAAAACTCGCTCAACCACGGCTTTATACTTCGTACCTCCGCTTCCCTCAAACGAATCTGTAGAAACAGCCTTTCCGACAATCACATCCACGCGGCCGAAAAGCCGTTTTTTTCCGCTTATAAATACCGGAAGCATGGTTGCACCGGCACGGCAGGCAATCATCGCGGCACCGGTCTTTGCCCCGGCTATATCAGCTTCGCCGGATACGCGTGTACCCTCAGGGAAAATAACGACCTTTCTGCCGGCTTTGAGATGATTTATGGCATCGCGAAGTGTAGACATTGATGTGGAGCCGCGATCAACGGGAATTGCTTCAATTTTACGCAGAAGCGCACCTATCAGCGGTATGCGGAAAAGCTCAATCTTTCCCATAAACACCGGAAGGTCTGCTTTATCAAACAGCATCACCGCGAAAAACGGGTCCAGAAACGAGGTGTGGTTTGCGCACACAACCGTCGCCCCATGCGGTATATTCTCTCTGCCTGTAATCCTCACGCGAAAGAAAAGCTTAAATACAGGAATTACGACAGATACAAGAAATTTATAAAGCCTCATCAGCCGCCCAACCTCTCTTTTATTATGTTTTTAAGAAGCTCCACGCTCTCTTCAAGCGTATTTCCGGTGGTATCTACCGTTATCGCATCCTCCGCTGCCGCAAGAGGTGCAACAGCGCGGCTTGAATCTTGTTTATCACGTGCACGCATATCCGCAAGAACCTTCTCAAATGAAACGCTCTGTCCTTTCAGAATCAGCTCGTCATATCTTCTGCGGGCACGGTCTTCATCGGTCGCCGTCAGGAAAATCTTGATGCGTGCATCCGGAAGAACAACCGTTCCGATATCGCGTCCGTCCATTATAACGTTGTCACGTCTTGCAAACTCGCGTTGCATCTCAAGAAGAAATGCACGCACGGCAGGAACAGCCGACACATCGGATGCATATCCGGAAATTACGTGCTCGCGGATTTCATCCGTTACATCATCTCCGTTTAAAAACAAACGCTGAACACCATCGCGATGGACTATCTCTATACCGATTTGCGGGAGTAATTTCTCAACTTCTCCTGCATCCTTCGGATTCACCCCTGCACGCTTGACATAAACACCCACCGTCCGGTATATCGCACCGGTATCGACATATGTAAAGCCAAGCTCCTTTGCAAGCAATTTCGATATCGTACTTTTCCCCGCTCCGCTCGGTCCGTCAATAGCTATTGCACACTTGTTCATAATTTAAATCATCCCTTTCACTTAATTCACGGCAGAAACAATGTATTATAAATTCAGGCGTCTTCCGCGGCATATGTTCCCGCCGAGTATGCCGTAGACCATGCTATCTGGAGGTTAAAGCCTCCGGTATATGCATCGACATCTATTACTTCACCGGCAAAGAACAACCCACTTGTGATTTTGGACTCCATTGTCTTTGGATTTATTTCACGGACATTCACCCCGCCCGAGGTAATTATCGCCTCCGCAATCGGGCGCTTGCCGTCAATATCAATGCGCAGTCCTTTAAGCGTGTCACGCAAAGAGCGGCGCATTTCGCGTGTAAGCACATTCGCCTTTACATTTACATCTATTCCGCTTTTTGCAAGAACTATCGGGATAATCCCCGACGGGAGAAGTCCGCGCAGAAGATTTCGCATATCCTTGTTCTTCTTTTCTTCGATATCACGCAAGATTCTCTCTTCAAGCTTTTCAGGTGTAAGCCCCGGCTTTAAGTCTATAAGCACATGATATTTTTCATTTTCAAAATCGCGCATATGTGCACTTGCAGAAAGAACCAGCGGACCGGACAAGCCAAAATGAGTAAACAGCATCTCACCAAGCTCTGAAAACAGAACCGTTCCCTTTTCGTTTTTTGCCGTAAGCGTAACATTTTTCAGGGTAAGCCCCTGTGCGCTTCTGCACAGATCACTCTCACCAACAAGCGGTACAAGCGAGCCCTGCGGCTTTTTCACCGTATGCCCACAGCTTTCTGCAAAGAAATATCCATCACCGGTAGAGCCGGTAAGTGGATATGATACGCCACCCGTAGCAACGATAACAGCATCGCATTGATACACATTCTCTTTTGTTTTCACTCCGGTTATCTTTCCGTTTTCTGAAAGCACGGCACAAACGGCTTCTGTTTTTATCCTTGCACCGTTCTTCTTCGCAAATGAAACAAGTGCATCGGTAACCTCACGTGCATTATCAGACTCCGGAAAAACGCGGAATCCACGTTCTGTTTTCAGCCTTACCCCAAGGCTTTCCAGAAGTTCCATCATATCCTGAGGTGAAAAAGCGGAAAACGCGCTGTACATAAAACGCGGATTCTGTGGGATATTCTCCAGAAGCTCGCGGAAATCACAGTTGTTTGTTATGTTGCATCTGCCTTTTCCCGTTATATTGAGTTTTTTCCCGGGCTGCGGATTTTTCTCAAGCACAAGAACATCTGCGCCCGCGCGTCCGGCAAAGCCTGCCGCAAGAAGCCCGGCGGCTCCCGCACCTATCACAATAACCTTTTTACTCATTGTCTGCCTTCTCATATACTTCGTATTCATCCCAGATTTCTTCAAGATCAGAAAGGGTTTTCACCACCTCGTCACCCTTTTTTATGCTAAGTGCCGCAATCAGTGCATTTATAAGCGAAAGAGGTGCAACAAGAGAATCCGCAAACGAAACCATACCGCTTCGCGCTGTCATTTTATAATCGGCATACCGGCAAAGCGGAGAGCTTTCGGTATCCGTCAGCGCAACAACCTTTGCACCGCGGCTGTGTGCAAATTTCATTGCTTTCAGCGCTCGCTTTGAATATCTCGGAAAGCTTACTCCGATAAATACGTCCTCATCCGATATGCGCAGTATCTGTTCAAACACCTCGCTGACACTTATAGTACTTATAATGTGAACATTCGGGAACATCAGATTTAAATAAAAACCGAGGAACTGTGCCGGTGCGCTTGATGCACGAACCCCCATTATATATATGTTCTTGGCGTGCAGAATGCACTCGCAAACCTTATTAAACTCATCTCTGTTAATTTCATCGATCGTTGCAAGAATGTTTTCGGCATCCGAACGAAGAACAGACCCGACAACATCCTCACGTATTTTTTCTCCCGACAGCTCTATCCTCTGAGTTGCCGTAAGCTTATTTTTTACAACATCCTGCAAATCGCGTTGCATTTCAGGATATCCGTCATACCCAAGCTCTGCTGCAAAGCGGACAACGGTAGACTCGCTGACACCCACGCGCGCGGCAAGTCGTCCTGCAGTCACAAATGCTGCTTTATCATAATTTTCAAGAATATATCCGGCAATAAGCCTTTGTGCCTTTGAATACGTCGAAAGCTCTTCCTCAAAACGCCCCAGAAGATTTTTCAAACCCTACACCTCACTTGAGTTCGGCTTGTATGCCTCCACTCTGTATATATTCATTCCCTGTTCCATAAAGCGTGCTTCGTATTCCGTAACAACATTGGGAATACCGCTTGATGCTAGGTCGAAAGTAATGTTGCGCAAACGGAGTCCGTATTCGGACATTGAATTAAGCGAGAACTCAAAAAGCTTTGAATTGTCTGTCTTGAAATATATAAATCCGTCATTGGATAAAACTTTGTCATATCTTGCAAGAAAATCGCCGTGCGTAAGACGACGCTTTGCCTGTTTTTTCTTCGGCCACGGGTCACTGAAATTCAGATAAATACCGTCTATTTCGCCATCCTCGAATATTTCGCAAAGTCGTTCTGCATCAACATCGAGAAAACGAACATTTTTTATCTCCTGCTCCATGGCTTTTTCCATAGCCATAACAAGAGCGCCCTGTTCACGCTCAATGCCTATAAAAAGCGTATTATCCTCATTCTTTGCAGTTTCGGTTATAAACTTTCCCTTACCGCAGCCTATCTCTATACATATCCTGTCATACCCGAAGCTTTCTTTCCACTTGCCGCGCATCTTTTCCGGCTCTGCAGGACAAACCGGTGCGCATTTTGCAAGGCGTCCCTCAAGATTTGGCTTTTTTCTCATTCTCAAAGTGCTCACACTCTCCCATTGTATAATGTAATATTTTATCACAAATCAAAGTGCGTTTCAATCTTTTTTTGGAGAAAGATTATCAAAGGTGTTCTTAATCGACCACCCCGTGAGGTAAAAACCTCACGGGGTGGATTATAGCTATCATATATTTTTAAATGCCTTTTTGCCGTTTTCTTTTACCTTTTCTGCCAAAAGCCCTGAAAGCTCTACGCGCAGAAGATTTGTTTCTATATAATTGAACGGCGAAAGCGAGCCGAAGCAGATGCACTCCTCCGGAACATTGGCTCTTACGCTTGCAATAAAGCGTGAGTCCAGAAGCGGAGTGGCTGTTGTATCGAAGAAAATATTCTTGCGCTCACGTGCAAGCTCGCCGAGCCTGCCTGCGGCAAACATCGAAAATCCGGTCGCAAGAAGCGGAACCTCCGGATATTTCGAAACCAGCGCAACATAATCGTCTGCTGTGAGGTTCTTCGGCGTATCAAGCTCACTTCTTCCGCGGAAGTTTTCAAAGCTTGCGCATACCCTTACCGGAACGCCAAGCTCACGAGCAAGCTCCATAGCCTTTCCTGCGCGGTGAATGGGAGAATACTGATCAAAAAGCATCTCCGGTGCAAGCGAATAGCCGTGATAAAGCGGTGCAAGCTCAAATCCGCAAAATCCTTTTGCAATCATCTCCCGCGCATCGCGCTCCCAGCCCGGATAAGTGGGATTTATGATTGCAAGCGGAATAAACTTTGTTTTTCCGTTATAACCTTCAAGCTCATTCAAAAGCTCAATGTTTGCAACATTTGCATCCTTATAGAAAAGACCGTTTAAGTTTGCAACGACCATATGCGTAATGTCTGCCTCGCGTGCAAGCGTATCAAGTCCCGCAAGCGTATTAAATTCAAGGTTGCGGAACGGCCAGTGCCCTACATATGTATTGATGTCAATAAACATAGCTTACTTTCCCGTCCTTTCCAAGAATCTCTCAAACGCAGTGCCGCGTAAAATCGTCTTTTTATCCTCATCGGAAATACGCGCGCCCAAAAGCTTTCCTGCACACGCAGACGGAGAATTATCCGTACCGAAGAGAATCCTTTCGGCACCAAGCAGCTTTACCGCCTCTTCCATCTGCGGACGGTCGTAAACACTGCCGCTCATATCGGTATATACATTCGGGCAATCTGCAATCGCTTTTAAAGAATACTGCCACTCCGCAATTGTGAAATGCCCCATAACAAACGTTGCTTCCGGATAACGTTTTGCCGCGTTTGCCATATGCACACCATCGGTTGCGTGCGGCTGGCGCACCTTGTTCGGTGCATCCATAAAATGCATTGAATGCTGAAGTATCGGAATATCAAGCTCTATGCACTTTTCAATTATCGGAGCGTAGACTGGGTCGTCCATAAAATAATCGTAGTAAAGCTTTACGCCTATAAACCCAAGCTCTTTTACACAGCGCTCAATCTCTGCCACTGCCTCTTTGGCGTAACCCGGATGCGCATACGCCATACCGAAAACTCTGCCGGGATAGCGTTTTACAGCTTCATATGTAACATTATTTGCCGAAACAAAAATTTCGGGAGGGCAACGTTTTATCGTATTTACAGGAAGCGAGGTCACAACCTTATCCACACCGAGAAGGTCAAACACACGCATCATATCGTCTGCCGAAGCGGTGTTAAGTGTTTTGAAATCACCGTTGCTCCAGAAATGCTCGTGCCACGCAACAACAGGATTATCGTGCATTATCTTAAGCTTTTCTTTAATGTTCATTTTGCAACCACCTTACTTGTTGGCACGGAAATATGCGCAAACCTTTTCAAACGCCTTTATCGTATCTTCAAGGTCCTGCTCTGTGTAGAACTCATTCACCTGAACCTTGATGCAGGTTTCAAGAATTTCTTCTGCGACAGGGCAGTCACCTGCCTTGTACTCTGTGTTTTCAAACGGATAGTTCGAGCCGCCAGGATACGCAGTGCGGTTTTTGAACATATCATACTGATATACGCAATACGGAATGTATCCTGCACCTACGCGGATCCCCTCTGCCTGCAATGCTTTTGCAAGCTCCTTATTGTCCGCGCCAAGCTCTTTCTTGTCGACACGGAGCATATAGAACCAATAAGAACTCTCGCATCCGTCCGTTATCTTGTGCGGCATAATTCCCGGGATTTTTTCAAGCGCACGGTTAAGCGCTTCACCAAATGCGTGGCGCTTTGCACAAATATTCTCAACCTTGTCAAGCTGAGCAAGACCTACCGCTGCTGTAAGCTCATTGATGCGGTAGTTCGGAGCAAGGTTTGGAACGTTCTTTGCAACATCCTCGCCGAAGCGGTTGTAGTTCTTATCCGCAAACATAACTGCTTTGTGATAGAGCTCCTCGTTATCGGTAATAATCATACCGCCGTCACCTGCGGAGATATGCTTAAAATCGTTAAGCGAGAAGCAACCGATATCTCCGAATGTTCCGGCATACTTTCCCTTATACTTTGTGCAGTAAGCCTGAGCACAGTCCTCGATAACATAAATGTTGCGTTTTTTTGCAATTTCACAGATTTTGTCAACCTCTGCAGCATTACCGGCAAGGTGAACAACCAGAATCGCCTTTGTCTTATCGGTAATCTTTTTCTCAACACTCTCAGCGGTCATATTGTATGAATTCGGGTCAAGGTCTGCAAATACCGGAACCGCATTCTGGAAAAGTCGGATCGTAGCCATGTCGTTCTGTGAGCCAAGGAGTTGGAGTAAAGT
>JAZLCV010000145.1:0-4571 GCA_045614365.1 Eubacteriales bacterium
CTATATCATCTCCGGCTCACCGGTTTATGTCGTGTCAGGAACACAATTTACCGCACAGGCCGGCTCCTATTTCATTGTCCCCGAATCCGCGCCACACAGCATGCTTCCCCTGTCCGGGAAAGACCTGGTTTGTTATGAATTCAAGTTTCTGATCAAAGACCCCCATCTCGCCCAGCATTTCCAAACACTCCACATGCCGATTGCGGACAACGGTGTGGTAAAGCGTCTGCTCCGCCATGTGGTAAAAAGCGAAACCGGACTTACCATATCTGTCGGAGTATCGTTTACAAAAGCATTCGCAAAGCTCGGAAGCGACTATAAAAAGCCTGACGCCACAACGGAAATAACACGCGAAAATTACAAGGATATTGTATGGCCGCTTCCCGTTACGGATTTGCTTTTCGTAGGAAAGAGCGCAAAAAAAACCTTTGAAAGGCTCGGCATTACTACCATCGGTGAACTTGCCGGCAGCTCAAAAGAAAGCATTGTCGCACTTCTCGGAAAGACAGGAGAGACGATACACGCCTATGCCAACGGAATTGACTTATCTCCCGTTCAATCGGCTTTTGCGGAAAACGATCCGAAATCTATCGGGCGAGGAACAACCTTCCCCCGCGACCTTACAGAGATTTCCGAAATCAAAACCGGTATATCAGTTCTTTCAGATGACGTTGCCGCAAGGCTTCGCAAAAAGCAGCTTTTAGCAAACGTAGTAACACTGACCGTACGCGACCCGAATTTCAAAACAACATCAAGACAAACGACGCTTTCTTCCCCCACGCATCTTGAACACGACATAACCGAGGCGTGCATGGAGCTTTATATGCGCTATTATGCAGCACGCCGTCATCCCATAAGGATGCTTACCGTTACGGTTTCTTCACTGGTAAGCGAGGAAACTGCAGGTCTTTTGCAGTTTTCGCTCTTCGGCGATGATGAAATGCACGAAAAAAATGAACGTATGGAGCTTGCGATAGACAAAATACGCAACAAATTCGGACGCGAAGCGATGCAAAAGGGGTCGTTTTTAAACCGAGACTTCTCTATACGCGAAAAAGACGATTGAACTCGAAAAATAGGCAAAAGTACTTGACAAACAAGTGCTTTTGGGTGTATTATAATCTTTAAATAAATATACAAAGGAGTGTTGCGGATTATGGATATCAGCAAGAAAGTTTGCGGCGAAGGCTTAACGTTTGACGACGTTCTCCTTGTTCCCGCAAAGAGTGAGATTCTCCCGGCAGATATTGACGTTTCGACACGTCTTACAAAGAAGATAAAATTGAATATACCTGTTATGAGTGCGGCTATGGATACGGTTACCGAATCCCGTATGGCTATTGCAGTTGCCAGAGAGGGGGGTATCGGCGTTATACATAAAAATATGACGATTGAGGAACAGGCAAACGAGGTTGATATGGTAAAGCGCTCTGAAAACGGCGTTATCACAAACCCGTTTTTCTTAAGCCCGGCCAACACCCTCGGTGATGCGGATGACCTTATGGCGAAGTTCCGCATTTCCGGTGTTCCGATTTGTGACAACGGAAAGCTCGTCGGTATCATCACAAACCGCGATATGAAGTTTGAGACAGACTATACACGTCCGATTTGCGAGGTTATGACAAAGGATCGCCTCGTTACTGCACCGGTCGGCACAACGCTTGAGGATGCAACGGACATTCTCCGTAAAAACAAGATAGAGAAGCTTCCTATCGTTGATGATAATATGGCACTTCGCGGCCTTATCACTATAAAAGACATCGAGAAAGCTCTCAGATACCCGAACTCTGCAAGAGATGACAAGGGCCGTCTCCTCGTTGCTGCTGCAATCGGTAACACAGCAGACGTTCTCGACCGTGCAAAAGCTCTTGCCGATGCAGGCGTTGACGTTTTTGTCCTTGACAGTGCACACGGCCATCACATCGGTATCAGCCGTGCCATCGACAAGGTAAAGAACGCATTCCCGAACGTTGAGCTTATCGCAGGAAACATCGCTACCCCCGAAGCTGCAGCAGATCTTATCGCAGCAGGTGCAGATGCGCTTAAGGTCGGTATGGGACCGGGTGCTATCTGTACAACACGTATCGTTGCAGGTATCGGTGTCCCGCAGATTACTGCAGTTATGACTGTTGCAGAAGTTGCAGACAAATACAACATCCCCGTTATTGCAGACGGTGGTATAAAATATTCCGGTGATATCCCGAAGGCAATCTGCGCCGGCGCATCGGTTATCATGCTCGGTTCTCTCCTTGCCGGATGCGACGAAGCTCCGGGTGAGTTTGAAATGTATCAGGGCAGACGCTTCAAGGTTTATCGTGGTATGGGTTCTCTCGGCGCAATGTCAAAGGGCGGTCGCGACCGTTACTTCCAGCAGAACAACCGCAAGCTTGTTCCCGAGGGCGTTGAAGGTCGTGTTCCTTACAAGGGGCCGGCAGGCGATACTGTATATCAGCTTATCGGCGGTCTCCGTGCCGGTATGGGCTACTGTGGTGCTGAGAACATTCAGGCACTCCGCGAAAACGGCCGTTTCATCAAGATTACCGGTGCTGGACTTAAGGAAAGCCATCCGCACGATATTTACATCACAAAAGAAGCACCGAACTATTCGGTCAATCCGTAAAAATTCAAGGGATTGCAGCGAAATGCGTTTTGCTGCAATCCCTTTGGGGTTTTAAAAAAATAGTGCAGAATGAACAAATCGGACCCGAAGTAGTACATCAGTACGTCGTGAGGTCCGATTTGTTTAGAGCATAAAGTGTAACTTTATGCGGTCTGGGCTGTTTTGCTACGGACCACGGTTTATTAAAAAATTAAAGGAATGATTATCGTATGCCTTGCCAAATGAAAAAGAATTTAAATGTTTTGATAAGTCAGTGCGACAGTACATCAAAAATGAGTATGCCGAGCATCTTCACGCTCTTTGGCGACCTTGCATCCGAGCACGCCCCACAAATAGGTCTCGGTTCCGATACTCTCGCCGAAAAAGGCTTATTCTGGGTCGCAGTAAGAACCAAAATAAAGGTGCACCGCCGCCCTGAAATGTCGGAGTCCTTCCTTGCATCCACCTGGCCCGAAGCTCCCGGCAGAGTTCGTTGTGTAAGGTATTATACCCTTACAGATGCGGACCTCAATCTGATTGCTGAGGGCAAGAGCGAATGGGCAATAGTTGATCTTGCGACCGGAAGACCGCACAAGCTTTCAGAAATCTATCCGGAAGAAATGCAACATCTCGCGGACACTGTATGCGACGAGCCGTTTGGCAAAATTTCCGAAAGCATAGACGATGCCGAGAATTTTGCCTCTTACACGGTATGTTCAACAGATATCGACATTGGTCAGCACATGAACAATGCAGCATACATCCGCGCTGTTTTCGGTGCATTTACATGTGCGGAGCTTGAAGTTATGAATATAAGCGATATCGAAATAAACTTTAAAGCACAGTGCTACGAAGGTGATGAGCTTGCATTTTACAAGCGCAAGTGCGGGGATGCCGTTGAAATAGTTATTCTGCGCCCCGACGGCAAGTGTGCCGCAACGGTAAGGCTTGGGTGAAATCAAAAACAGACAACAACTGCGTTCGCAAAAAGCGAACGCAGTTATGTTTTTTATTTATACATTTTAAGGTATTCGGATGTGTTTTCAACCATCCTGTCAAACATTTCTCTTGCTTTGTCAATCGGCAGACGGACAAGCGGATCGTTTGCAAAAACATCAAACGCACGATCAAGACTCTTTTCTGCTATGGCTTTATCAAGCGATACCTGATTTCCGCAAGCGCGAGACACGAGTGAATAAATGCTTTCAGGAATCTCACCTGCAAAAACCGGCTTTACGCTGTCCCCGCGGAAAACTGCATTCGTCTCAACTATTGCACCCAGCGGAAGATTCGGAATCTGACCCCTGTTCGGAAGATTTACGTTTGTTATCAGATCATCAAGGCCGAGCAGTGCACGCATCTGGCGGCAACCGTCTTCACCTGTCGGCTTGAACTCAGGCTTCATTTCTCCCGAAAGAAGCTTTGCGCTCTTCTCCAAACGCTCGCGAAGCTGATTTCTTCTCCAGTCGACGGTGGTGAGACCGAAGCCCCAGCCTTCTACCTGTTCAGGGCTGTTTAAATACCAATCTCCCGGGCAGAACTCTGCAAGGTGTCGGTCTCCCGCCGCAGCAATAACACCATGGCGCAAAAAGAGATCAAACTTAACCTTTTCTCCGTGGCGAACCTTATCGTTAATAAGGTTTTCTCCCTGCTTGAAATCAAACCCACTCTCCCTGTGTTTTTCTGCAAACTCACGATACAGCGGGAACAAATCGGTTTCTTTATATTTTGCTTCCGTAATCCACGTGAAATGGTTTACGCCTACGGGATTAACCTTTATTTCTTCACGTTTTACATCCTTGATTCCGTAATACTTATCAAGCATTCTCGAAAGAAGAATCTGCGTTCCGAAAACCTCGTGGCAGCAACCGAATGCCTTTATTTGCGGAAATACGCGGTAAAGCGCTTTTATGCTTATACTCATCGGATTTGTGTAGTTTATAACCCATGCGTCCGGGCAATACTCTTTTAT
>JAZLCV010000146.1:0-4054 GCA_045614365.1 Eubacteriales bacterium
GTATGAAAAGGCAAGCACAAAGTATTCCTTTGAGGCGATGATTTCAGCACAGCTTTCCATATATGCACAGGCACTTGAAATGTATTCGCACAAAAAGAAAAAGCGCACCCAGGTTACCGTCTGCGGTTCATATGGCAGAGGCAATGCGGGAGATGATGCAATTCTGAAAGCGGTTATCCGCGAGATACGCGAGGTCAGCCCGGCTTCCGAGATATGCGTGATGTCAAAAAATCCTGCAGAGACGAAAAAAAGATACCGCGTGCGCTCAATATATACTTTTAATGTTTTTAAAATGCTTCGTGCATTCTGCCGCTCACATCTGTATATAAATGGTGGCGGTAGTCTTATTCAGGACTCAACCTCAAGCCGGTCGCTGTATTTTTATCTTCTGACGCTTGTATCAGCGCAGATGTGTGGCTGTAAGGTGATGATGTACGGATGTGGTATAGGTCCGGTGAAGAAAAAGAAAAACCGCACGCTTGCCGCGCGGGTGATTAACAGAAATGTTGATTGCATTACTCTCCGCGATCCGGACTCTTTTGACGAGCTTCGCGCTATGAAGGTTTCGCGCCCTGAAATGAAGCTTGCGGCAGACCCGACGCTTGGAATCGCACCTGCAAGTGAACAGGAGATAAACACAATTCTCATTGCTGAGAAAATCAACCCGGATGAAAAATATCTTTGCTTGTGCATGCGTAATTGGAAGAACATTGATGCTGTACTTGATGAAATAGCCGTTGCGGCAGACTATGCGGCAACAAAATACGGACTGAAAATTGCGCTTATTCCGATGGAACGCAAAAAGGATTTGCCGATTGCAGAGCGGCTTGCAGAGAAGATTCTGGCACCGTCGGTCATTGTGCGCGGAGAATATGATGTTCATTCCGTTATCGGAATACTGTCGAAAATGCATGTTATAATGGCTATGCGCCTTCATGCGCTTGTTTTCGGCGCAGGGCAGGGGGTTCCAACAATCGGTATTGCATATGACCATAAGGTGACGGGATTTATGAATTATATCGGCAGAGAAATGTGCGTGCAGTATGAAGTGTGCAATTCGGAAATTCTGAAAGCTTTTATCGACCGCACGGCGGGCGATGCAGAGTATAACGATGCGATGAAGAGGGCGTGCATGACTCTTCGCGTAAACGAAAAGCAGAACACAGAAGAGCTGAGAAAATTTTTCATGTAAAAGATGTTTTGTACTTTGAACGAAGTGAAAGGAATGGTTATAAAATGAACAAAATCGTATGTCTTTCCACAAGCTGCTATCATCCGTTTCCAACGAGAAAGCAGCACGTAATGAATAGAGTTTCGGCAGAGGAAATCCTGTATTTTGACCCGCCGGTTACATATCTTGCTCCGTTAAAAGACAAGACGGCATGGGAACGGCTTTTCAAATATCGCAAACCCGGAGAAAAAGGCGCAAGGGATAATCTTACGGTGTATGCTACCCCGCCGATGCTTCCGTTTTTTAATAAAAACAGGCTGATAAACAAAATTAACCAGCGCCGTATGGCAAGGTTTGTTCGCAAGAAGATGAAGCTTCACGGATTTGAAAATCCGATTTTATGGTGCTATTCTCCAACGTCTGCCGATGCTGCTCCGCACATCCCGCACAGTGCGCTCGTGTATGACTGCGTTGACCGCCACAGCGCATATAAGGGGCTTATCAACGAAGATGTTGTAAACGGTTTAGAGAAGGATTTGTGCGAACAGGCAAATACCGTTTTTTCAACGGCAATCGGTCTGCACGATACACTTTCGCAGTATAATAAGAATGCGGTAATGCTTCCGAATGGAGTGAATTTCGAACACTTTAACCGTGCGGCAAATGAAACTTTTGAGGTTCCGGCAGATATGAAGGAGATAAAGCATCCGATAATGGGCTTTGTCGGTATGCTTCAGGAGTGCATAGATTACGACAAGATAGAGTATATTGCAAAAACGCGTCCGGAATGGTCGGTGGTACTTGTCGGAAAGCCTTTGCCGGGGGTGAATCTTGATTACCTCAAGCAGTATGAGAACATACATTTTCTCGGACTTAAAAAGTATGACGAGCTGCCCGCATACATACAGAACTTTGATGTGTGCCTTAACGTATTCCGCGACGGAAACCTCTCGCGCGATGTAAGCCCGCTTAAATTCTATGAATACCTCGCAACAGGCAAGCCTGTTGTCAGCACACCGCAACCGGAGCAGGTTCTCGGTTATGCTGATGCAGTTTATATTGCATACGGTGAAGAGGATTTCGTGAAGAAATGCGAGGAAGCGCTCGCAGAGCCGGATGATGCAAAGTATAGCAAACGAATTGATTATGCGCGTGCATGCTCGTGGGATGCAAGAGTGCATCAGATGGAAGAAATTCTTAAAAACAACGGTGTGGAATAATAAAAAATAACAGAAAGTAGGAATGATTTTAAAATGAATGCATTTAACACAGTAGCATATTCGGTGAATTGGGCGGCGGTTCTCGCTGTAGTTCTGCCGATAATCAAAGTGATTTCGATTTTAGTTGTCGGTCATTTTCTTATTGTATATGCAGTGAAGCTTATAAAGCGCGGCTTTGACAAATCCCGTCTTGATCCGTCGCTTGTATCTTTCCTGACTAAAACAATAAGAATTGTGCTTTATGTTCTTCTGGCAGTTTCTGCACTGGGAAGCATAGGGATTTCCACAACGGGAATAATTGCCGCGCTTTCGGCTGCAGGTCTGGCCGTTGCCGTTGCACTTAAGGACTCGCTTTCAAATGTGGCGGGAGGAATTCTTCTCCTTATTGCTCCGAGATTTTCTACCGGTGACTTTATTGAAGCGGGCGGAGATTCCGGAACGGTTGTGAAGGTTGATCTTCTCCACACGCTTGTCCGTACACCTGATAACCGCCAGATAAGCATCCCGAACGGTGTTCTTATAAACAGCCACATCACCAACTACTCGCGCGAGGCAATGCGCCGTGTTGATATAACCTTCCAGATTGCATATGAATCGGACGCCGAAAAGGCAAAGGAAATTGCGCTTCAGACCATCCGCGCTCATTCCTGCACGCTTACCGAACCGGATGCGCCTATGGCGAGAGTTTCGGGATATAACGACAGCTCCGTAAACATTGCAACCCGCACGTGGTGCAACAGCGCAGACTACTGGACACTGTATTTCGACCTGACCGAACAGGTACGCGCGGCATTTGAAGCGAACGGAATAAGCATTCCGTACAACCAGCTTGATGTGCATATTAAGGAAAGATAAGAAACAAGCAAGCAGAAGAGACCGCGTTTTGCGGTCTCTTCTGCTTGCTTCCGGCAAGTTTTTTCTCTTTTTCCGGTTAATTCCTTGCTCTGTGGGGTATAATCTTTGAAGAGGAGGAGAAATGCTTTATGAGAACAGATATTTTTCACCGGAAACCGGACTTAGCTCCGGATACACTGGCATATCCGTCGCTTTTTAATGAGCTTAACGCAATCAGCGGCGGAGTTGCCGAAATAACGCCTGAGCTTGCAATGGAGCTTGGATATACGGTCGGAGAGATAGCTGAGCGCGTTGCGGTTGGGTATTCCGAACACAGTGTATGCAAGCTTCTGGCAAATGCCTTTATTGCGGGAGCAGGCTCCTCGGGTGTACAGATAACGGAAACGGATGCCGGCTTTTTTGCCGCCGCAGCATACATTGCGAGGACGTTTCTTTTTAATCTTACTGTCTTTTTTGAAAATGACGGCGGGAGGTTCCGCGTGAGAATGATTGATAAATACGGTCTGCCGATTGAGCGGGAGATTCAGCGGAAAATAGAATTTTATGCGCACCGTGCAGCTTTTCCGAGAGCGGGCGTGGCGGATACGCTTATGCCGAAAAGCATAACAGGTGTACGCGAGGCGTTTTCTCTTTCGGCGTCGCAAAAGGGCGAGCTTGATGGTTTTGCAGTTTCGGTTATCGGCAAAAATGCGGCTTCAGAAGCTTTAAAGAGCGCTCTTGCCGCTTCCGGGGCGCGGGTTGTTCCGTCGAAGCACGGCGTTGTTGCTTTTTCCGTCTCGGATGACGGAGAAAAGCTTTGCATAAGAGA
>JAZLCV010000147.1:0-25275 GCA_045614365.1 Eubacteriales bacterium
TGCGATACATCGCAGAAGGTTGCTATCCGCTTCGGCGAAACAATCAAGAGCTACATCGCGCGTGAGGATCTTGACCAGACAACTCTTACATACATCCCGCTCGCACTTGCAGGCTGGCTCCGCTATGTTCTTGCAATTGACGATAACGGCAATGCATTTGAGTGCTCACCGGATCCGATGCTCGAAACAATGCAGAATCAGCTTTCCGCTGTCAAGTTCGGTGATTCATCCTCTGTTAAGGGTAACATCAACGCTATCCTTACAAATGACACACTCTTCGGTGTTGACCTTGTAAAGGTCGGTCTTGCCGACAAGGTTGAGGGAATGCTTGCAGAAATGATCGCAGGTCCCGGCGCTGTCCGCGCAACACTTAAGAAATACCTCGGCTAATGTAATTGTTATATTCCCCGCCTTCCGGCGGGGAATATTTATTGCTTGAATTGCATTTTCGGGCAAATGTGCAAAAAAATACATAAAAAAGGCAAAAAAATTGCTTGACAAATATCCTTTATATGGTATAATTGCGGTGTTAGGCGAATTCCCTGCATACCGGTATAATATCGCTATGCAGGAACCCTTATCTAAAGTAAGGGAAATATTTTTGAAAGGAGCCTGAACACTATGAAAAAATTGAACGTTGCCGTAATCGGATACGGCAGAAGCGGATGTGACATCCACTCGAGATTCTTCAAATCTGAGAACAACGACATTGTAAACGTTGTTGCAGTTGTTGAGCTCGACCCGGCTCGTGAAGCCGTTGCAAAGGCAGACTTTGGTTGCGATACATACAGCGACTACAAAGCTCTCTTTGACCGCAAGGATATTGACCTTGTTGTCAACGCATCTTACTCTCATATGCACTATTCCATCACTCTTGACCTTTTAAACCATGGCTTTAACGTACTTACAGAAAAGCCGATCTGCAAGAAGGCATCTCAGCTCCAGGAGCTTATTGATGCGGCAAAGAAGAACAACGTTCTCTTCACTATCTTCCAGCAGTCACGCCTTTCTCAGTACTTTATGGAAATGGA
This sequence comes from Eubacteriales bacterium, assembly GCA_045614365.1. Classification (GTDB taxonomy): domain Bacteria; phylum Bacillota; class Clostridia; order Oscillospirales; family JAAYXM01; genus SIG480. The sequence goes on from JAZLCV010000147.1 coordinate 1,032, forward strand.
AAGAATTATAAATTCCGGTGTTCTCGGCGAAGTCAAGCTCGTTCGTAGCCGTTTCAGTGGTTTTAGCCGCCGTTACGACTGGCAGACAGCTATCTGCCGCGATGCAGGTTGCATGAGAAACACAGGTCCGCACCCGTTTGAGCAGTGCATCTGGCTTGCAGGTACTGATGAAATGCCGAAGAACATCTACTCCAAGCTTGAAATCTGGAACTCCGTCGGCGATGCTGAAGACTATGCATTCGCAATTCTTGAATATGAGAACGGCAAGCGCTTTGAAATTGAGATTAATCCCGCTGATCCGTTCAACGAAGGCTGGCTCTATCGCGTTTACGGTAACCGCGGTGCAATGCGCGTTTCCTCAACAAAGATTGAATATCAGTACTACCTCGAGGAAGAGTGCCCGCAACCGAAGTTCGACATCAAGTCTCTCCACAAGGAAGACGGCTCACCATCTTACTGCCAGGATAAGATCGAGTGGCACAAGGAGACTCTCGAGCTTAACGGCGATGCATTTGAATTCGGTACAGCAGCATATTACCACCGCCTCTACGACCACATGGTAAACGGTGGCGAGCTCTTCATCAAGCCCGAGCACATCATCCCCGAAATTGCAATATTCGAGGAAATCGAGCGTCAGAATCCTCTCACACAGACAATTTTCGAGTAATCGGAGGAAAATAGAATGTTTAAAATTGCTATTCTCGGCACGGAAAACTCCCATGCACGTGCATTCTGTAACCTTATTTACAAGGGTTGCGCGCTCAACGGCAACGTTCCGTATGCTGATTTTGAAGTAATCGGTCTCTGCGGTGACAACGAGGATGAAAACAAGCTTCTTCAGGAAATCACCGGCGGCAAGGCTGAGATTTCAACAGACGGAGATAAGTGGGTAAACGAAGTTGATGCCGTTATGGTAACAGCTCGCCACGGTGGCAAGCACCTTGCATATGCAAGAAAGTACATAGAGGCAGGCAAGCCTGCATTTATCGACAAACCGATCACTATTGATCCGGAAGAAGCTCTTGAGCTTGTCCGCATCGCAAAGAAGAACAACGTTCCTCTCTGCGGCGGTTCTTCCCTCGGTGTTATCGAGGACACACAGAAGATGAAAACTCTCCGCAAGGCTCAGGAAGAGCCTATCTTCGGCGGTAGCGTTTCTGCACCAATCAACATGAAAAACGACTGGGGCGATTTCTTCTTCTATTCACAGCACCTCGTTCAGATTATGACAGAGGTTTTCGGTCATAATGTTGAGTCTGTGCTTGCAGTAGGCAGAGAAAACGCTGCAACGCTTATCGCTCGTTATCCGGATTATGATGTGTCCGGCCACTACGGCACAATGGGTTACAGCGCAACAATTTATGCAAAGAGCGCAACTCACCATCAGAGCCTTTCACTTGCAAACGCATATCTCAACGAGTTCCGTCGCTTTGAACATATGGTTCGTACCGGCGGTATGCCTGAGACCTACGAAGAGCTTATCACTCCCGTATTCATCCTCAACGCTATCAAGGAAGCAATTGATACCGGCAAGGAAGTTAAGGTCGCAAAATTCGAAATCTAACAGCAGTAATGCTAAATCAGCCGCATAAGCGGCGGATTTTCTATACTCTTTTTGCGCTTCAACTCCCCATCTCAGGAGATAGGTAAAAAGTTCCGGAATGAGCAAACCGAACCCGAAGTAGTATACAGATACGTCGAGTGGTTCGGTTTGTTCATAGCAAAAAGCTTTCCTTTTTTGCGCTCCGGAGCTTTTTACCATCTCCTGAAACAACAAGCGGTGTGCAAAGTTTGCACACCGCTTGTTGTTTTGAGGTATAATAGATAGGGGGGTATCAGAATTTAAAGAGGGTGAAATTGCGGATAAGCGTTACAAGTGTGTTTGCAACGGTCGACATCATCTTGATGAAGATATCAAGCGCAACGCCTACAACGTCCTTTCTTGTGTCACCCACGGTATCACCCATAACAGCCGCCTTGTGAGCTGCACTGCCCTTACCGTGGCCTTCTATTGCGCCGCTTTCAATGTACTTCTTCGCATTGTCAAATGCACCGCCGGAGTTGCCCATAAAGATAGCACGCGGAATTGCGCAGACCGTTGCACCGACAAGGAGACCGCCGACGAACTCAACGCCAAAGAGGAATCCGCCTGCAATCGGAATAAGAAGAGCAAGGCAAGACGGAACAAGCATTTTACGAAGTGCCTCGCGGGCTGCCATCTCAACGCAACGGTTGTATTCCGGCTTAACTGTGCCTTCAAGCACACCGGGGACAGAAAGCTGACGGTCGCCTTCCTCTGCCATAAGACGTGCGGAATCGATTGTATTGTCTGTAAGGAGCGCGGAGAAATACTCGACAAGCGCACCACCGATAATTGCACCGGCAACAACGATAAAGCTTGCCATATTGAGAATCGGTGCTCCCGATGAGTAGTTTCCGACGTAAGCCGTGATAAGAGAAACCGTTGCAAATGCAGCAGAGCCGATTGCAAAGCCCTTACCGATAGCAGCTGTTGTGTTACCAACGGAGTCAAGCTTGTCAGTAATTACGCGAACTTCCGGTGCGAGGTGGCAAGACTCTGCAAGACCACCTGCGTTATCCGCAATGGGGCCGAATGCGTCAATCGAAACCGTGGCACCGACGAATGCAAGCATACCGAGCGCGGAAATCGCGATACCGTATGTACCGCAAACGATGCCTGCAAGAACAAGCGCAATGCCTATAAGAAGAATCGGAGCAAGGCAGGAGCGAGAGCCGACGGCGTCGCCCTTTGTGATGACGAAGCTTTCGCCGTCCTTTGCCATTCCGGCAAGCTCCTGAGTGGGTTTAAAGTCTGCAGAGGTGTAATACTCTGTAATTGTACCGATTGCAATACCGCAGATGATACCAAGAACGCTTGAAATCCAGGGGCTCCACCAGCCGAGACGAAAATCAGCAATTTCAATATCCTTGAATATAACATAAGAAGCAACAAGACCAATGATTATTGTGAGACCTGCAGAAATCCATGTTGCGAGGTTAAGCTCACGCGAGGGATTATCGCCCATCTTGCGAATTGCCGCAAAGCCGAGACCTAAAAGACAGCCAAGAAGTCCACCGCCGGCAAGAATTATCGGGAAAATTGCAGTAGCGGAGAAAACTGCATCGCCGAGCGGTGCGAAGTTTGAAACAGCAATCATAATAGCTGCTGCCATGGTTGCAACAAAGCTCTCAAGAAGGTCGGAGCAGTTGCCTGCGATGTCGTTTACGTTATCGCCGATAAAGTCAGCAACAACATTCGGAACGCGGCTGTCATCCTCCGGCATATCGTGGCGGATTTTTGCAAGGATATCTGCCGAGATATCAGCTGCCTTTGTGTAGTTACCACCCGCAACGCGGTTAAACATAGCAACAACGGAACAACCGAGCGAGTAGGTGGAAATTCTCATAATGGACGGATTGCAGGTAAGATTTGCAAGAAAACCTGTGCCGGTTGCATCGGCATCAACGCCGCCCCACATAAGGAGAACAGAGACAAGTCCGAACATACCGAAAGCCTGAACCGCAAGACCGGAAATGCTTCCGCCGCAGAGCGCGACCTTTACCGTTTCTCCGATGGAGAGGGATTCACGCGCACGGTTTGCCGTGCGAACATTTGCGTATGTAGCACTTCTCATGCCGAGCACGCAGACGATGCTGCTCATTGCGGCACCCATAATGAAGGTGATACCGCTCGTCTTTTCAATAAAGAGAGAAAAGACAAGTGCGACGAGAACAACAACTATTGAAATAGTTTTGTACTCAGTCTTCATAAATGTGGACGAACCACTGCGGATAATAGCCGCCATCTCAGCCATCTCGGCTGTGCCTTCGCTCATCTTGCGTATACGCACATAGTTGAACGCAACGTAGCAGAAGGTTAAAACGATTACTGCCAGGACAATTACATAGGGTGACATAGACTTTGCCTCCTGATTAAATTTAATATATGTATATTCCCACAAAAAGGAAATATTACATTTTCCAATATATTATACAATAAAGTTACAAAAAACGCAACAATCGTTAAAAAATAAACACCTTTTGTTAAAAACCCGACAATTTATTGATAAAAACTTAACAAAAAAACGAACCTCCTCTTTATGAGGAAGCCCGCGCAAATCTATTTTCCAAACGTTTCCAATATGTATTCTGTTCCGAATCGCACGCCTGTTTCAAATGCGCGCTCAGCCGCTATTGCATCAAGAGCAATGCTAAGCTCGGAATACTCTTCAAACAACGCCGTCTGCTCACTCGAAAGACTTGCCAAAAGCCTTTCCTGACATTCCATCGTCTTTTCTGCAAGCTCAATTTCTTCTCCCGTTCTTTTACATGGTTGTTGCGACAAATGTGAATTCCAAAGGTCTTTTATCACCATTGTGTAATCCTCCGTTGTTTTTATTTTTGCAATGCGTTTTTACATAATAAAAAAGCGCACAACCAAAGGTCATGCGCCGAAAAACACATGCTTTGATTTGTTGCAACACAAAACCAATTTCCAGCAAAAAGTACGTGGATGAGCATGCGTCTTTACCAGTATTGGTAAAAACCCACGCGACTTATTACTAGAAATATTTGGTTTGTGTTGCTTTTACAGTATAACACAAACTTCAGCTTTTGTAAAGGAAAACAGCGCGGAAATCCTCCGCGCCGTTTCCCTCTATTCGGGGTGGAAATGAATTTATCTTACTTTACAAGACCGAGAAGTCTTACGAATATTGCAGCTGCCTCTGCTCTTGTTGCTGTGCGGAGCGGAGCGAAGGTTCCGTCGGAGTTACCGGAAAGAACGCCTGCGCCTGATGCCCACTCAACTGCAGCCTTTGCAAATTCAGAGATCATTGCGCTGTCAGAGTATGTTTCTTCAGCCTTATTTGCAGCTTCGATGCCTCTTGCCGTTGCATATCTGTGAATGATGGTAGCCATCTGCTCACGTGTGATGTTATTGTTCGGAGCAAACTTATCAGCAGAAACACCGTTTACAATGCCGTTTGCGCTTGCCCATGCAACTGCATCTGCATAGTACTGATTTGCCGGAACGTCGGCGAAGTTTGCCGGAGCCTCAACTGCCGGAGAACCTGCAAGGCGGTAAAGGATTGTTACGAACATACCGCGTGTAAGGCTCTGATTCGGTGCAAATTCTGTCTCTGAAATGCCGTTCATAAGTCCCTTTTCGTAAGCTTCCTTAACAACGTCATAGTACCATGCACCAGCCGGAACGTCAACGAAGAATGCCGGCGCGGACGGAACGATTGTTCCCTCTGTCTTATCTTCATCCTTCTGACCGAGGTCATCAGCACCTGTGTTGGACTTGTCGCCACCTGCTGCGAGACCACCGCCACCGTAGCCTGCGGGCTTGGAGCTTGTGCCCTTCTCGAATACAGCTTCAAGCTCATAGCACTTATCAATCGCAAGCTCAATAGTTGCCTTATCGCCGATTTCTTCTCCGTCGTCTAACCATGCAACGAACTTATATCCGCTGTCCGGAGTTGCAGTAAGGGTTACTTTTCTGTCTGCATTTCTGTAGAATACGTTGCCACCGTTGCTCTCGTCTGTACCTTCTACAGAAAGCTTTACAGAACCGTTTTCTGCATAGGTGTCAACATAAACGTAATCTGCGGTGGAAACCTCTTCCCAATGTGTACTGTCAGCGAGATTATAAAGACGTGCATTGTCGCCTGCAAGAGAGATCTCGCTGTAGTCGACAAAGAAGAAATCTTCAACCTGAACATCTTCCATATCAATCTTGTAGGTATTTACGTTTGTGAGAGCCTTGCCGTTCTCATCAAAGAACTGAAGAGTGAGCTCGTCTTTGTAATTATTATCAAACGCATCTACATAGAAAGACTCGCCTGCTTCAACCACGTTTGAATCATAATACCAGTCACCGTAACCGAATACGTACTTTACATATTTTGCACCTTCAACCAAAGGCTTAAATCCAATCCATGCGCCATGAATGCCTTCGCCGTTTTGATGTTCACGAAGGAAATCTGCGCTGAGGACGATGGTGTTGCCGTCAAGCTTTGCATCGTATTCGCCAAGGTACGGCTTAACATTAACATTCGCCTGGTCAACAATGTTTGCTTTTTCAACAGTCATCTTAGTTTCCGCCTTTACCTCGTATTCAACGCCGGAAATATCAAGCGTGTAAACATAGCGATTTGTGATTGCAACGTCATTTTCATCGAACCACTGAATCATAATGGTGTTCTTCGGTGTCATATCAAATGCATCGAAATAGAAGGAAACGCCATCGCCAGATACATCAAGGATTTCGTCTGCAGCTACATAGTCTGCATCATAATACCATGCCCATCTTGAATTATCTTCGCCAAAATAGAACTTTACCTTCTCTGCACCATCGGGCTTAGAAACCTTAGCACCAATCCATGCTCCGAGATCGCCGTTGTCGTTATAATGTGTCTTAAGACCTTCAGCCTTAATTGTAACCTTGCCGTTTTCTTCTGAAACGTCATAAGTGCCTTCATCGTAAACCGGTGTGACTACACCCTCTTCGTCTGCAATTATTGCCTCAGAAACCGTTACTGGCTTGTCGTCTGCAAGGTCTACATTTGCAATGTCAATGTAGAAAAATTCGCCATAGTAATGGTAAGGTCTGTCTTCACTCTTGAACCAATGGATACCTACCCAGTCTTTGGCATCGGGATCAGAAGCATTTACATAGAAGGAAACAGATGTCTGTTCTTCTTCAAGAGCCACAGGACTGTAAGTATAGTTCTCCCCGAAATCGAATGTATAGTGAGTTGCACCTTCGGGAGCCTCTACGCTGAAACCAATCCAGTGACCTTCAACACCTTCGCCGTTTTCGTGAATTTCAAGATTTTCCGCCTTAAGAACAATGGTTCCATGATCAAGAGTTGCCTCATAGTTGTCAAACAGCTTGTCCTTTTCGCCGGACTGATCAACGATATTCGCCTTACCAATTCTCGAAGCAGCCGGATATACAACTTCAACATCCTCAAGGTCGAGCTCATAGTAATTCTCACGGCTGATAGCATTACCGTTTTCATCAAACCACTGAAGAATAACATATTCATTTTCCAGCTCATCATAGTACCATTCGTCATTAGACTTATCATCTTCTACATCGATATAGAAGCTTACTTCAGTATCGCTTCCAAGCTCTATTTCCTGATAGTTATGATCATTTTCTCCAAAAGATTTGTAATAAGCAAGTTTCTTTGCACTCTCAGGAACCTTTACACTGAAGCCCGTCCAGTAGCCCACACTATTGTTTGCATTCTTATGAAGAACAAGACCTGTCATATCAATATTAATTGTACCGTTTTTCTCTTCTACCGTGTAAGTGTCGTAGGCTTTTGCAGGAGCAGCTTCTTCTCCGGGGAAAGAGTCGCAAACATTTGCTTTTTCAAACTTGTTGTCATCAGCTGAAAGCTTAACGCCGGAAAGATCGATTTCGTAGTAAGCTGTGGGATCGAGCTCTGTACCGTTCTCATCAAGCCATGTAAGTTCTGTATACTCCCATGCGTCATTCTCTGCTACGCTGAGATAAAAGCTTACCTCTGTATCGTTACCGAGATCTATAGTGTTTTGATACGGAGGCGCACCAAACGATTTATAATAACGAAGCTGCTTCGCTCCTTCCGGTACCTTTACACTGAAGCCCGTCCAGAAACCCGCATCTCCATTGCCGTTGTTGTGCATTTTGAGACCATCCATCTCAATGCGAATTACATTATAATAGTAATCGTAATACTCATCATATTCCTCAGCACTCTCTACCTTATAAGAAGATGCATCATAAACCGGTGCAAGCGGATTTTCTCCGTTTATCGGATTATCCGGATTATCGCAAACATTTGCCTTACCGAATTCATTTTCAATGGTGCTTTCCTGCGGTTGCCATACCTCATGCTCCATCTTAAGCTTAGCGAAGTCAACGGAAACATTCTCACTGCCGGCAAAGTTTACGGTTGAAGTCTTCTTGTCAAGATAGTCAATGTAAACATCGTTCTTTGTGAAGGTCTCTTCGTCAAGCTTAACACCGTCAAGGTTCATCTTGAAGATTGCAGGCACAGAAACTGCTGTGCCTTCCTTTGTCCACTGAAGCATTGCGTAGAGCTTTGCATCGGGATCTGCTACATCTACATAGAAAGCAACGCCGTCATCCTCACCGACAACAGCCGGTTCAAGCGCAGATGTACCTGCCCATTCGATATCTTTTCCGTCAGCATCAAAAGCGTACTTAAAGCCATCTGCACCCTCGGGAGCAGCAAGAGCAAATCCTGCCCAGTAACCGAGCTCAGTATTTGCATTATTGTGTGCCTTAAGCTTCTCGGAAGAGATAGCTACTTCGATGTAGTCTGTCTTCTGAGTTGCAACTGCTGTGATTGCGCTGTCTGCATCTGCAGAAAGAATTGCCGCTTTGACGTCTGCAGCAGAAATTGCAAGAAGTTCTGCTTCCTCTGCACTTACAACGCCTGCAAAGCAGGAAACAATAAGGCAGATAGCCGTCAAAAGACTCATAAGTTTTTTTGCGTTCATTTTTTTCGTTCCTTTCATTTTTTATTTTTTGATTTAAAAAATTTACGCTGATTTTTGCCTTTCGGCAAGATTTGCACCAACTGTCCTCCTTATAAATAAATGATTCTGATAGGAAATTATTCATATCAAGAATATTATATTCCTATATTTTATGAATGTCAAGACTTTTTTATGCTATAATGGAATATATAAGGAGTGTGTGAAATGAGAAATATAAAATTAGCACGAATAATGCGCGAATTCACCCAGCTTAAGGTTCAGATGGAAACCGGCATCAGCCAGAGCGTACTGTCCAAGTATGAACGCGGTGATCTCAATCCGACAAGCGAAAACCTCATCATACTTGCAAAGCTCTACGGAACAAGCGTAGACTATCTTCTCGATTTAACTGACGAGAAAAAGCCGTACCCGCCGAAGAAAAAATGAATCTAAACAAAAACAGTGCTCTCTCTCTTCGGAGAAAGGCACTGTTTTGCTTTTTGCACTATAGCAACTTTTTTCAAAAAACCCCAAAAAAACACTTGACAAACCGACCTAAATAGCGTATAATAATTTAGCATTCAAACGAATGGACGATTAGCTCAGCTGGTAGAGCATCTGCTTGACGTGCAGAGGGTCAGCGGTTCGAGTCCGTTATCGTCCACCAAAGGACATATACCGTCGCAGACGGTATGTGTCCTTTTTATTTTGCCCAAACTTTCCCCTTGACAAATTACATATTATATATTATAATTTTTGACAGAATACGACGCGAAAAGACACCTTTAAAATCGGTACGGAGATGCCGACAAGGTCTGCGCTGCATCATGTGAGTCATTACAACGCCTTGCCGGTTTCCGGTGAGGCGTTTTTTGTGTCAAAAAACGGAGGAGAAAAGAAAATGAAAATGATTTTCGACGTAGAATCAAAACCCAAATTTGGCCAGCTTATCGTATTTGCTATCCAGCAGATGCTTGCAATTATGGCTGCCACAATCGCCGTTCCGATGATTGTCGGTAACGGAATGTCCACAGCTGCTGCTATGTTCGGCGCAGGTGTCGGAACAATCGTTTATCAGCTGTTCACCAAATCCAAAAGCCCGGTTTTCCTCGGCTCGTCCTTTGCATTCATCGGCCCGATGCTTGCTGCGTTTGCCGGCGGCGTTTCAATGGCGCTCGGCTATCTCGGCCTTATCATCGGTGCTGCTATGGCAGGTCTTGTTTATGTTATCATCGCTGCTGTTATAAAGCTTGCGGGCGTTAACTGGATTAACAAGCTTATGCCCCCCGTTGTTATCGGCCCGACGGTTGCCCTCATCGGTCTTTCTCTTGCAGGTGCGGCTATCAACGACGTATTTTCTTACGGCGCTCAGGATGGCAACGGTGCATTCATTATGACGGGAGGCATCTGGGCATCTCTTGTTTGCGCACTCGTTACATTTGCAGTAGTTTGCCTCTGCTCGGTTTACGGCAAGAAGATGGCGCGCCTTATCCCCTTCATCATCGGTATTCTTGCAGGCTATGCAGTTGCGGCTGTATTCACTATCATCGGTAACTACGCAGGCATCGATGCACTTAAGGTTATTGACTTTGGCGTTTTCTCAAGCTATATGCTTGCAGACGGCGGTGTTTCCCTCAGTACTTTCGTAAGCCTTCCGGACTTCACCTTCCTCACGGCTCTCGACGGTGTTGCAGAGCTTAATGCACAGTATCTTGCGACTCTCTTTGTCGCATATGTTCCGGTTGCTTTTGTTGTTTTTGCTGAGCACATCGCAGACCACAAGAATCTCTCAAGCAGCATCGAGCGCGACCTTCTTACCGAGCCGGGCCTCCACAGAACTCTTCTCGGTGACGGCGTTGGCTCTATGGTTGGCGCAATCTTCGGCGGATGCCCGAACACAACATACGGCGAGAGCGTAGGCTGCGTTGCTATCACAAAGAACGCATCTGTAAGAACAATCCTCGTCGCGGCTATCGGTTGTATCCTTCTTTCGTTCATCACTCCGCTTGTTGCTTTCGTTGACTCCATCCCGGGTTGCGTAATGGGCGGTGTCTGCATCACACTTTACGGCTTTATCGCAGTTTCCGGTCTTAAGATGATCCAGAAGGTTGACCTTGAAGACAACGCAAACCTCTTCACCGTTGCTGCTATCCTTATCCCCGGTATCGGCGGTATGGCAATGGCTATCGGCAAGGTAACGATCACAACAATTGCTTGCGCCCTTATCCTTGGTATTCTTACGAACACAATGCTTTCAAAGAAAAAAGACTAATACCTTAAATCCTCCCGCCTGACGGCGGGAGGATTGTTGTTTGAAGAGAAAGAATAATCTCCCGCAACCTTCCCCCGCTTCTGCGGGGGAATTGTTGTTTCTGAGCAGATTTTCTTTTTTCACCTGCCGGCGTGGGGCATTGTTGTCTTTACTACGCAAAAACACCCCGCCGATGTGGCGGGGTGTTAAAATGAACAGTCGCTCATTTGGGATAAGAATAAAGCTCCGGAGCTTTTTAATATTCCAATTAATATACGCCTTCTGCGAGCATTGCCTCTGCAACTTTCTTAAAGCCGGCGATGTTTGCGCCTGCGATAAGGTCATAGCCGAGACCGACTTCCTCTGCAGCCTTTGCGGAGTTGTCGTGAATGTTCTTCATGATGAGGTGAAGCTTTGCATCAACCTCTTCCGGCTCCCAGTTGTAACGCATGGAGTTCTGTGCCATTTCAAGAGCGGATGTCGCAACGCCGCCTGCGTTAACAGCCTTGGACGGAGCAACAATCTTGATGTTCTTCTTAAGGTACTCAACAGCTTCGTTTGTTGTCGGCATGTTTGCAACCTCGATGTAGTACTCTACACCGTTTGCAACGATCTGCTCTGCTTCCTTCATACCGATTTCGTTCTGGTATGCACACGGCATGCAGATGTCAACCTTCTCGCCCCATACCTTTTCGCCCGGAACGAACTTGCAGCCGAACTTGTCTGCATAATCCTGAGCACGGTCACGACCGGAAGAACGCATCTCAAGGAGGAAGTTGATCTTCTCTTCTGTTACGATGCCGTCCGGATCATAGCAATAGCCGTCCGGACCGGAGATTGTAACAACCTTACCGCCGAGCTGTGCAACCTTCTCGCAAACGCCCCATGCAACGTTACCGAAGCCGGAGACTGCGACAGTCTTGCCCTTTATTGTATCACCAAAGTGCTTGAGAACTTCTTCAAGGTAGTAAACAGCGCCATAGCCTGTTGCTTCCGGACGGAAGTAGGAGCCGCCGTATGTAAGACCCTTACCTGTGAGAACGCCGTTCTCCCAGCAAGCCTTGATTCTCTTGTACTGACCGAAGAGGTAACCTACCTCGCGTGCGCCAACACCGATATCGCCAGCCGGAACGTCAACGTCCGGACCGATGTGACGGTAAAGCTCTGTCATAAATGCCTGGCAGAAGCGAAGGATTTCAGCATCGGACTTACCGCGCGGGTCAAAGTCCGAACCACCCTTACCGCCACCGATCGGAAGACCGGTGAGGCTGTTCTTGAAGGTCTGCTCAAAAGCAAGGAACTTCATTGTGTCGATTGTTACGGACGGATGGAAGCGAAGGCCACCCTTGTACGGACCGATTGCGCCGTTGAACTGGACACGGTAACCGCGGTTTGTGTGATAATTGCCGTTGTCATCTTCCCATGTAACACGGAAAGAAATCTGACGATCCGGCTCGCAAAGTCTTTCAAGAAGACCTGCCTTTTCATATTCCGGATGCTGTGCAACGATAGGCTCGATGCTTGCAAAAACCTCTTCAACCGTCTGGATAAAGAGAGTTTCGCCCTTGTTGCGTGCCTTGACTTCATCAAGGACTCTTTGCATATAAGGTGTCATGTTTATTTCCTCCATTTTCTGTTTATTTTCTATTGTATAATTATACTCTTTTGATAGAAAATGTCAAGTAAAATCAGCAAAAAAGCAAAAAAGTACACAAGCCACGCAATAAAATACTTTTACAAGCTTTTAACAAGCAATATTGTGGAAAAACAACGCAATTTTGTACTTTTCTTCGTTTATTTCATAACAAACCTGAGTATTTAATTTAATAAAAGCCTTCAATAATATGTCTTGCAAATATTACCTGTTTTATGGTATACTAAAATAGTATAATAATTGAAAAGAGGCATGAAGCTATGGATAAGAAAAAATTTTATATCACTACTGCCATTGCTTACACATCGCGCAAGCCGCATATAGGCAACACTTATGAGGTTGTCCTCACAGATGCCATCGCGCGTTTCAAACGCCGTATGGGTTATGATGTGTTTTTCCTTACCGGTACCGATGAGCATGGGCAGAAGATTGAGGATATCGCAAAGGAAACCGGCGTAACACCGAAAGAGTATGTTGACGGTGTTGCCGGCGAAATCAGAAACATCTGGGATATGATGAACTCAAGCTACGACAAATTCATTCGCACAACGGATAAAGAGCACGTTGAAACCGTTCAGAAGATTTTCAAAAAGCTCTACGATCAGGGCGATATATACAAGGGCGAATACGAGGGCTGGTACTGTGTCCCGTGTGAGTCCTTCTTCACCGACACGCAGGTTGAGGGCGGCGTATGCCCCGACTGTGGCAGACCGGTCAAGAAAACCAACGAGGAAGCATACTTCTTCAGAATGAGCAAATATCAGGATGCTTTGATGAAGCATATCGAAGAAAATCCGGACTTCATCCAGCCCGAGAGCCGCAAAAAGGAAATGGTGAACAACTTCTTAAAGCCGGGACTTCAGGATCTCTGCGTTTCCCGCTCGTCGTTTAAGTGGGGTGTTCCCGTAACGTTTGACGACAAGCACGTTATCTACGTCTGGATTGACGCGCTTTCAAACTACATCACCGCGCTCGGATATTCTCCGGACGGCTCAGGCGAGCTTTACGACAAATACTGGCCGGCAGATGTCCACATTATCGGCAAGGACATTCTCCGCTTCCACACAATCTACTGGCCGATTATGCTTATGGCACTCGGTGAGCCGCTTCCGAAAAAGGTTTTCGGTCATCCGTGGCTTCTTTTCGGAACAGATAAGATGAGCAAATCACGCGGCAATGTTATCTATGCAGATGACCTTGTGCGCCACTTCGGCGTTGACGCGGTGCGCTACTATGTCCTCCGCGAAATGCCCTTTGCTCAGGACGGCACCATCACTTATGAAACAATTATCGCACGCTTTAATGCCGACCTTGCAAACACGCTCGGAAACCTCGTCAACCGCACGGTTGCGATGGCTAACAAATACTTCGGCGGAACGGTCCTCCACACCGGCACAACCGACACAATGGATGCAGATCTTATCGACTGCGCAATAAAATGCCGCGATGCCGTTGCCGACAAGATGGAGGAATACCGCGTTGCGGATGCACTGGAAGAAATCATCTCCCTTGCTCGCCGCAGCAACAAATACATCGACGAAACAGCACCGTGGGCACTTGCAAAGGACGAGGACAAAAAGGAAAGACTTTCAACCGTTCTCTTCAACCTTTTAGAGTCCATCCGCTTTATCGGAACGCTTATTTATCCGTTTATGCCTGAAACGGCAGAAAAAATCATTGCTCAGTGCGGAGCGAAAGCATCCGATGTTGCATCGCTTTCCGAATTTACACAAAGCGGCAGCATAACAGTAGGCGAAGCAGAAGTTCTCTTTGCAAGAATTGATGAAGCAAAGAAGCTCGCAGAGCTTAATGCAGAGATGGAAGCGGCAATGGCAGCAGCCGCAGCGGCAAATGAGCCGGAAGAGGAAAAAACTCCCGAAATTACAATTGACGATTTTGACAAGGTTGAACTTCGCGTTGTAAAAATCCTCGAATGCGAGCCGGTAAAGAAGTCTGACAAGCTCCTGCGCATCATTGTTGACGACGGAGAAGGCCAGCGCCAGATTGTCTCGGGTATTGCACAACAGTATACCCCCGACGAGCTTATCGGTAAAAAGGTAATCCTTGTTGCTAACTTAAAACCCGCAAAGCTCCGCGGCGTTGAAAGCCACGGTATGCTTCTTGCGGCTGATATGCCTGATGGCGGTTGCAAGGTCATCTTCGCAGATGACGAAATCGCCCCCGGCGCTCAAATTCACTAAGAGCCATACAACAAAATCCCATCTGACAGTAATCACCGTCAGATGGGATTTTATCATCAGTACAGCTTTGTAAATAGATCAATCCCCGTGAGGCGGAAAATTTCCGTTTCACGGGGGTTGTTGTTTATTTGAGTGAAATTATAAACGTTTCGGTTTTCGGATTCGGGTTATTTTCGTCAATCGTGTCGTTTGTCACGGTCATATTCGCGTGGGAAAACTCTGCACGCATTCCCGGAGAAATCGCCTCAATCCTGTCGATGACCTTTTGGCACTCAGCCTCAACCTTTGCCTTATCGCTTACCTGCGTGTCCGTTCGCACAAGAAGGAGCGGCATTGCTCCGTATTCGCCGTCATTTACAATACTTATGCGGTAAAGCGAGGAATTTGCCGTATCAGGAAGTGCATACGGAAGTGCTATTTTTTCTGCAATCTCCGTGTAGAGCTTATAACACATATCTTCCATTTCAACGTCGTTTTCATATCTCATATACCCGCCCGGGCGATACGCGCTTCCGAGCATACAGGAATAAATATACGCAGGCACGGTGTTTCCCGCCGAGCTTAACTCTTTTGTCTTTTCATAAACTGCGGAGGCATCCATACCGTTGTACTTATACACCGTCGGTGTGAAGTAGCCGATTTTAAAGCCGTCTGCTGTTCTTGTCATCATAACAGACATCATATACGAAATCTTCTCACCCTCGGATACATAAAGCGCGCAAAGAAGCTCCTCGCTTGCAGGGACAAGCTCAAGATACGCTTTATCCTCTGCTGTATGCTTTACCTTTATAAGGGTATCGCTGACTTTAAGCCCGCTTAAGTAGTACTTATCAAAAGGTACAAACGGATTCTTTGCCATACCGTGAAGCTCGGTAAAAAGAGCACCTATATCCTCGGCATTGGTTTCTAAGCTCTCATCAAGAAGCGGAAGCACACCTTCGGCATCATCTTCCTCATAACAACGAAAAAATTCCGAAAGCACACGTTCGGCATCAGTGCGCATCTCACCCGAAAGCTCGGATGTCAGCGTATATTCTCCTGCGGTTTTCGGCTTATTCCCGCATCCGCACAGGATAAGTGCAATTGCCACGGCAAATGCGGCTACGCGTAAAAATGTCTTTTTCATACCAACAACCATTCCTTTCACAATTCCTATATCTGTTATCTATATTTATCTCCGTCTCTTTTTCTTTTTAGCACGGTAAATCTTCTTTCTTATCATAATCGCCGCACACAAAAGAACAAATGCACCGACAATGCACAAAACAATTATAGCAATGCCCTTTAAAATACCAAAAACAATTCCTTTCACCGTATCACGGCGGATCTCACCGTCAGTTTTTGCAGAAACGTCAATCGAAACGGAGCACGGTGTTCTCAGGATTTCTTCCCCATCCGCATATGAAAAGACGGCATAATCAACCCCATCCTCCATCGTCACGGAAAGCGACACATCCTCGCGCGTTTTCCCCGCAGGGAGAAGC
This sequence comes from Eubacteriales bacterium, assembly GCA_045614365.1. GTDB lineage: Bacteria > Bacillota > Clostridia > Oscillospirales > JAAYXM01 > SIG480. Next base: position 17,145 of record JAZLCV010000147.1, read on the forward strand.
AGCTCTACCGGCCTGTCAAATGCATATCCGCCCTCCGGAAGGTCAGATGTATTATAGCTTGCTTCGCTGAAATTTTCAAAGCCCCAGTCGAGAAGCGCCTTCGTGTCAGCATATTTATCGGCATCCTTAACGCACTTCATAACAACCGCGATAAGGCATCTGCCGTCCCGCTCTGCCGCAGTTACGAGTGTACATTTTGAAACGCGTGTCCAACCGGCTTTTCCGCCGATTATTCCGTCATACTTCATATCCGGAACACTTACCATATAGTGCTGGTTTACAAACGTGCGCTTTTCCGGCTGTTCATTAGTCGGTGCCATAACGTACTTATACGTACCAAAAACCTTGCGGAATGTTTCATTTTTCAATGCATAACGGCAAATCATCGCCATATCGTATGCCGTTGTGTAATGGTTATCGTCGCTGAGTCCGTGGGCGTTGACGAAATTTGAATTTTTTGCACCTGCACGAGAAGCAGTTTCGTTCATCATCTCTGTAAACGCCTCGATTGAGCCGGCAGCCTTCTCCGCGATACCGTTACACGCATCGTTTGCCGACATCAGCAGTGCCGCATACACAGCCTGCTCCATCGTTATCTCTTCTCCCTCGTCAAGCGCAATATGGCTTGAGCCGACGGGCAGAGAAAACACGGCGTAGTGAGACATCGTCATTTTTTCCGTCATCGCAAGCTTTTCAAGCCCCGTTATAACGGTCAGAATCTTAGTTATACTTGCGGGATACATCTGCTTGTGCATTTCTTTGTCATACAGCACCTGACCCGTTTCCGCGTCAATAAGAACTGCAGACTCGGAAACAAGCTGCGGCCCCGAAGCAAGCGCGGTTACAGTAAGTAAAAGAAACGCCGAAAGCACGATTAAAAATCTTTTCACAATTTCTTCTCCTGTTGCATTTAATTACGACGCATATCGTTTCCTAAAAATTCAAGCTTTATAAAATCCCCCTTGATGCGGGAGAAAAATGCCGGGCCATAGTCTTTTATAATATCATTTTCCTCATTTGACGAAATTATTACTGTTTTTTTATCTGCATTCAGCCGCATATTTACGATATTGAACATCGCAGCAACAGTAAACGGTGTTTTCATCTCACGTCCGACGTCGTCCAGAACAAGCAGGTCACACGTCTCATATACATCGGTATCGCTGTCGCTTCTTCCGAATTTAACTGCCTCATATTCCCCGAGAACAGAGAAAGCGGTTCCGAATACAACGGAAAATCCGCGATCGGCAACCCTGCGCGCAATGCACGAGGCAAGAAACGTCTTGCCAAGTCCGGGGGCGCCGGTAAGGAAGAGATTTTCGCTCTCTGCGCCGAAGCCTTCGGCGTAGTCACGCGCAAACTGCAAAACCTCACGCATCTGGGCGCGTGGAGAGAGTGCCGTTCCGTTTTCGGGATAGCGCGATATGTCAAACTCTGCAAAATCACATTTTTTCAAAACAAGCTTTTTATTTATTTCATCGGCAACCGCCCGGCGGTATCTTGTAATAACGCACGGGCAAAGCTCTCCGCCTGTATATCCGGAATCCCTGCACACCTCGCACGAATATCTCGCCTCAAGTGCGTTTTCCGGAATGTTCGCTTCCGAAAGAAGCTTTTTCCTCTCTGCAACAAGCGCAAGGTTTTTCTCCTTTGCGCGGGCAATAAGCGTTGCGGTATCCTCGCCCTTGCCGAATGATGCGCGTATAACATCAAACACCGTTGTGCGAAGCTCGGCATCAAGCTCTGCTATGCGCGGCAGTGCACCGTAAATTTTAAGCTTACGCGCATCCGCTTCTGCCTCGGCACGGATTTTTTCATTTTCGAGAGTATGTAAAACATTTTCAAGTATTTCTTTATCATATTTTATTCCGCTCATACCGCACTCCCCTGCCTTTTCTTTCTGTTAAGCTCACGCAGCTTCATAGCCGCGCTTTCGTCCGCACTCTGAGAGGCAGAGACCTCTCCTATCTTCTTATCTCCGGACTCAACATCCGAAAGCGTCTTTGCACCAAGCGCGCTCCACGATGCGAGAATTCTGTGCATATAGCTCCATTTAAGCGAGCCGGTGTTCACAACCGTTTTATCATACGCGGCTTCGATAAGCTCGTCCGAAAGGCCGAAGGTCATCCACTCGGAAATATATTTTTCCTCCGTAGGGGAAAGCGCACGTCCCGAAATCCTGAGAAGCTCTGCAAATCTCGTCTTTTCCCTGCCAAGCTTTTCCTGTTCCTTCAGATATTCCTCCGCACGTCCGAGCGTAAGCACGCCTGCGCGCACCCATGCCTTCGCACGCTTTTCAACCGTTCGCATTGTCGGCACACGCCCCGGTCCGTAGCGTTTGCGCATATCGTCGATACAGCTTTTCACAAGCACACAGATAACATCCACCGGAAGGCCAAGCCATGAGTAAATCCCCAGAAGCACCTGCAAATCGACGGTGGTAAGAAGCTTTCCAAATGATTCCTCGCAAAAATTCACAAGGTATTTGAAATCATTGTCCGAGCCAAGATGCTCTGCCACATCCGCCGATGAATATTCCGGTACGGCATCCGATCGCTCGGGAATCTTTATTCCCTCAGTTTTCCCAATAAGCCCGCGCGCCTCGAGAAGCGACAGAACTCGCGACATTTCCTCTGCACTCATTTTAAGGCGTTTTTCCGCAGCGGAGGTGTCAAGTTCTCCGGAATGCGCCAATATATATATGTAAAGAAGCGCGGCTTTTCCGTCAGCGCAATCAAGAAGAAGATTTGCCGAATGCGACGGGATAACCACATCCCGAGAGAGCGGCACCTTCAGTTTTAAAACTGCCATATCCTACCTATCCCTTACTCGTTATCTATTATCTCTAAATCAAATATAACAATACATATTAAAGTATATCACAAAACCTACCCTCTGACAAGATTAATGTTCCTGTGATTAAAATTTTCTCAGAATGCAAATTTTTTCTAAAAAACTCTTGACAATCGTGAAATATGTGCTATACTATAAACAGTAATGATTACTGTTTACTTAAAGGAGGAATAAATGATGAACGCAAATGTAGCAAAACTTATGAACGAACAGATTAACAAGGAGCTTTATTCTGCATATCTCTATCTCGATTTTTCAATCTTCTATGAGCAGCAGGGGCTTGACGGTTTCGCAAACTGGTATATGGTTCAGGCGCAGGAAGAGCGCGACCACGCAATGCTTTTCCTCAAATACCTCCAGCTCAACGGCGAAAAAGCAGAGCTTGATGCCGTGGGTAAGCCGGACAAGGAAATGAACACGCTTATGGATCCGCTCAAATTCGGCCTTGAGCACGAGCAGTACGTAACAAGCCTTATCAACGATATCTATGCTGCAGCGTATGAAGTAAAGGATTTCCGCGCAATGCAGTTCCTTGACTGGTTTGTAAAAGAACAGCTTGAGGAAGAAAAGAATGCAGACGATATGATAAAGAAGATGGAGCTTTTCGGCAACGATTCCAAGGGGCTTTATTCCCTTGATTCCGAATACGCCGCAAGAGTTTACACAGCACCGTCGCTTGTTCTGTAAAATTCAACATAAAAAGAGGCTCGTATTCAGAGCCTCTTCTTTTATCCACTAAAATTTTATATTTTTTCTCAATATTTTTCACTTTTCACAGTAATTGTTATTGACCTTGGGCAAAATAAGTGTTATTATAATATAGTTAAAAAAATAACAAGGCAGGGATAGTATGTATAATATAGTAAAAAAAGAGTACCTTAATCCTACCGTTGTGCGAATGGAGGTTTCGGCACCCGAGGTTGCCCGCCGTGCGGATGCCGGTCAGTTCATTATTCTCCGTGCAACAGAGGACGGAGAGCGTATGCCGCTCACCGTTGCAGATTACGACAGAGAAAAGGGTACGGTTACGATAATTTTCCAGGTTGTCGGTGCAACGACGGAAACACTCCGTCACCTTGAAGAGGGAGATTATATCGCCGATTTTGCAGGCCCACTCGGGCGAAAAACCGAAACCGAAGGTCTTTCTTCCGTTGCTGTTGTAGGCGGCGGCGTGGGAAGTGCAATTGCATATCCCGTTGCAAAAAAGCTCCATGCGCAGGGCGCGTATGTCGATGCAATTGTCGGCTTCCGTACACGCGATCTTGTTATCCTTGAGGACGAGTTCCGCGCCGCAAGCTCTGAGCTTCATATTATGACCGATGACGGCACATATGGTGAGCGCGGTCTTGTTACAGAAGTTCTTGAAACTCTCATCAATTCCGGAAGAAAATACGATGAAGTTATTGCCATCGGTCCTCTCCCCATGATGAAGTTCGTTTCTCTTCTCACAAAGAAATACGGAATCAAAACCGTTGTCAGTATGAACCCGATTATGATTGACGGCACAGGTATGTGCGGCTGTTGCCGCCTTACCGTTGGCGGTGAAACGAAGTTTGCGTGCGTTGACGGTCCTGAGTTTGACGGCCATCTTGTCGACTTTGACGAGGCAATACGTCGCAGCCGTATGTACAGTGATTTTGAATCACATTCACGCGAAGAGACCTGCAATCTCTTCAAAAAGGAGGTAGAGTAATTATGGCTAATATGTCTCCGAAAAAGAATCCGATGCCTCAGCAGGAGCCTTGTGTGCGCTGCAAGAACTTTGATGAGGTTGCACTTGGCTACACCGAAGAGCAAGCGATTGATGAAGCAAAGCGTTGCCTTAACTGTAAAACACGTCCGTGCGTTGCAGGATGCCCCGTTGCAGTTCAGATTCCCGAATTTATCTCTCGCGTTGCCGAGGGTGATTTTGAAGGCGCATATAAAGTAATAACCGAAACAAACTCTCTCCCCGCAGTTTGCGGAAGAGTCTGCCCGCAGGAAACGCAGTGTGAATCAAAATGCGTTCGCGGGATAAAGGGCGAGTCTGTCGGAATTGGCCGTCTTGAACGTTTTGTTGCCGACTGGCATATGAAAAACGTAAAGACAGAAGCGAAAAAGATAGAGAAAAACGGACATCGCGTTGCCGTTATCGGTGCAGGACCCTCCGGTCTCTCGTGTGCAGGAAGCCTTGCCGCACGCGGCTATGATGTCACCATCTTCGAGGCACTTCACGTTGCCGGCGGCGTTTTATCCTATGGCATTCCTGAATTCCGCCTTCCCGGCGAGGTTGTAAAGCACGAGATTGATGAGCTCCGCGCATTGGGCGTTGAGATTAAAACAAATATGATAATAGGAAAGACAATGCTTATTGACGAGCTGTTTGAGGAAGGCTATGAGGCAGTATTCATCGGCTCCGGTGCAGGTCTTCCGAAGTTTATGAATATCCCGGGTGAGAACTTAAACGGCGTTTACTCCGCGAATGAATTTCTCACACGCATAAACCTTATGGGCGCGTATAAAGAGGACTCCAAAACCCCGATTATGCACGCAAAGCACGTTTGTGTCGTTGGTGGCGGAAACGTTGCAATGGATGCGGCGCGCTCTGCAAAGAGAACGGGCGCGGATGTCACGCTTGTATACCGCCGCACGGCAAACGAGCTTCCCGCACGTAAGGAAGAGGTTGAGCATGCGCTTGAAGAGGGAATCAAATTTGAATTCCTTACCTCTCCGATTTCGATTAACGGTGACGGAGCCGTTTCTTCCATCACTTGTGACAGAATGCAACTTTCCGATCCCGATGAATCAGGAAGAAGACGTCCGATAGTCATTGAAAACAGCACGTTTGATATAGAGTGCGACTGCGTTATTATGTCAATCGGAACATCACCGAATCCGCTTATCGCGTCTTCCACAGACGGACTTGACACACAGAGCTGGGGAGGTATTGTTGCAGACGATGTTGGCAAAACAAGCCGCGATATGGTCTGGGCAGGCGGAGATGCCGTAACGGGTGCCGCAACGGTTATCCTTGCAATGGGCGCAGGAAAAACCGCCGCCGAGGAAATCGACAAAGCAATTATGGGAAAATAAAGCGCTATATGACAAATCACCCGCCAATGGCGGGTGATTCTGTTTCAGTTCGATTTTATCTGTTTTCCCCAAGGAAGAATACAGCGAGGGTTCCGGGGCCGGAATGTGAACCGATAACCGGACCTACATATGTTATAATTTCGACATTTGCGCCCTTTCCTTCAAGAAGCGCTTTCATCTCGGCAACATCCTCATCACAATCGCCGTGGGAGATGTAAACCTTCCCGTTTTTATTAAGTGCAAGCTCATCATACTTATCTGCAATGGTGCGGAGAGCAGCCTTTCTTCCGCGCACCTTTGCCACATTGATGAGATGCCCCTCATCATCAACGTGCAGAACAGGCTTGATGTTCAGCACGCCGCCGACAAATGCCGCAGTGGGGCTTACGCGCCCGCCGCGCTTTAAGTATTTAAGGTCATCCACCGTAAACCAGTGGCAGAGTTTCAGGCGTATATCCATAACGTAGCGCGCAACATCCTCAATGCCTGCGCCTTCATCCTTTTTATCCGCGGCAAGCATAACAAGAAGTCCCTGTCCGGCAGAAGCGCAAAGCGTGTCTATCGCAATCACGCGGCGGTCCGGAAACTCGTCAAGCAGCTCTTCCGCCGCAAGACGGCCCGCATTGTAGGTGTTGCTGAGACCCGAAGAGAAACCGAGATACAGAACATCACGACCTGCATCAAGCTCCTCGCGGAAAATTTCTTTAAACTCTTCTATATTTATCGCAGCAGTTTTTGCGACCGCGCCGTTTCGCATTCTGTCGTAAAAATCCTTTGCGGAAAGCTCTTCGTTTTTATACTCCTTATCCTCATCCACAAATCGGAAAGTAAGACTTTTCGTGCGGATGCCGCGCTTTGCAAGTATCTCTGCCGAAATATCGCAGGCGGAATCCGTAATGATAACAAAATCGTTCATATGTGTAAAAACTCCTTCTTTAAATTATGCACATATTCTACCACACATCGCCCGATTTTTAAACACTTTGCCTCCCTCTTTCTCAAAAACGCATAGTAGAGCGCGTAAACCGACATTCTACCGGCAGGAGAATTAACAAAATATACGTTGTTTTATACCCAAAATTATGATACAATAATTAAAAAGCAGAATCGGAGGTGCGAAGTCTGAATAAATTCAGACAGGTAAAAGTTAAGAGGTAAGGTACAAAATGCAATGCATTTTGATTTTATTATATATTGTTTTCTGCCTTGAACGCAGTGAAAGGAATGGCTATAAATATGGATGATTTAAGGCTTATAATTGCTAAGAATATATCAACGCTGCGCCGTGCCGCGGCAATGACGCAGTTTGACCTTGCAGAGCGGCTTAACTATTCGGACAAAGCTGTTTCAAAATGGGAGCGCGGAGAATCCGTTCCCGATATTGCCGTACTTAAAAATATCGCAGATATTTTTTCCGTCACCGTAGATTATCTTTTAGAGGAAGAACACTCAAAGAAGCGCTCTGATAAACCGCAAAACAAAATCCGCATTGCCAACCGCGGCTTTATTACCGGAATGGCGGTAACGCTTGTATGGCTTGTCGCTCTTCTTGCGTTTGTAACCGGAGATATGTTCCGCGAACAAACGATGGGTTACCACTGGCTCGCATTCTTATGGGCTGCTCCCATAACATTCATTGTGTGGCTTGTGCTCAACTCCGTATGGTTCAACAGGCGCCTGAATTTTCTCATCGTTTCTTTTCTCATGTGGGCATGCCTTACATCCATTCACATCTCTCTTATTCTTCTTATTGATATAAATATACGCTTTATCTATCTTCTCGGCGTTCCGGGGCAGATAATCATCCTGTTCTGGTCGTTTATCCGTTCAAAAAAAGGAACATAAAAACAACACGGGGCTTGTAGCAAAATACGTTTTGCTGCAAGCCCTTTTTTTACTATATAATTGTTCCCGCATCCTTTTTGGGGTTCACGATATCACGCCAGTCCATATCACCGCGGGCAAGACCGTGGATGAGCACCTCTGCCGTTGCAATGTTCGTAGCAACAGGGACGTTGTGCATATCGCAAAGACGGAGAATAGACGTTATTCCCGGCTCGTGAGGAAGCTCGGTAAGCGGATCGCGGAAAAAGAGCATCATATCAATTTCGTTATACGCAATTCTCGCACCGATCTGCTGGTCACCGCCCTGTGCGCCGGAAAGAAAACGGCGGACATCAAGCCCGGTAGCCTCGGAAACAAGCTT
>JAZLCV010000148.1:0-10622 GCA_045614365.1 Eubacteriales bacterium
AGTCCTTTAGGACCGTTTAAGCATTGCGGTAATCTTACGGATGTCCACGGCAACGAAATGAGTGTTCCGGACGGTTGCTATTTTACTGAGAATGACAGATTGTATTTTTACTGGTGTGGGATCAGAGAGCCGAACGAGGGGGAGGATGTTGAATGCGTAACCGGAACCGTTGGTGCGGAATGTGACCCCGATGAGCCGTGGAAGCTTATCTCGGAACCGGTCTGGATAAACACATTCTCGCCCGACAAAGAGTGGGAGCGCCACGGAGAGTATAATCAGAATGAGCGCATTGGCTGGACGGAAGGGCAGTGGATGATAAAGATAGGAAGCCGATATTATCTGCTTTATTCCGGAAGCGGAACGCAGTATTCAAGCTATGCCTGCGGAATCCTCTATTCCGATGAAGGACCTCTTTCCGGATTCCGCCGTCAGGAGGAGCATGATCCAATTACACGTAAGCCTACCGGACTTCTACGCGGTGCAGGTCACGGAAGTATTGCAGAAGGACCGGACAATACATACTGGATATTCTATACATATTTCCTAGGTCATCACTATAAATTTGAAAGAAGAATCGGAATGGATCCGCTCGGTATTGACAAAAACGGCGAGCTATATTGTCCGCATCTCACCGAAACACCGCAGTTTGCACCGGGCGTTGTGAAGAATCCGGAGAATGGCAACGATGCAGGACTTCTGCCGCTTACGTTCTTCCAGCCGGTAGAGGCATCAAGCTATATGCCGGGGCGCGAGCCGATTTATGCAACCGACGACAGCTCACTGACCTGGTGGCAACCGATACCTGAGGATAGAGAAAGAACACTTGAAATAGACCTCGCAGCGGAAAAGGGATATCACATTCAGTCTTGCCGCATAATCTGGCGCGATGTCGGAATGGAAACTCTCGACGGAATAAATCCGGGAGCATTTCAATATAAAGTTGAATACTCAGCTCCCGATTCGGACGAGTGGAAAATGCTTGTCGATGCTTCGGAAAACAAGATTGACTATTGCGTGGATTATCGCACATTCGAGATGGTAACAGCAAGAAAAGTCCGTCTTACGGTTCTTGGTTCTCCCAGCGGGATTGAACCGGGGGTTATAAGCTTTACGGTGTTTGGAAAGTGTGCACATTGAAATGCATGTGACAGAATGTGAGTTGTATAAATATGAACAAAACTTTAAAATATGACACCAGACTTTTTGACAATCTGGAAGGAATTCAACATGACAATGTGGCGGGATTCTATCTGATTCACGGTGACAGCCACGATAAGGTTGCACGCGAGCTGAAAGCAATATATGACAACAATATCCGTTCGGTAGTTTTAGAATCGCGCTACCATCCGGAATATTGCCGTGAGGGATATTTCGAGCATATACGCTTTATTCTAGAGGAGTGCAGAAAGCTCGGTATGCATGTATGGCTTATGGATGATGCACACTGCTCTTCGGGTAATTGCAACTTTATGCTTGAAGATGCGGAGTATATGCAATACCGACCGTGGGAAGTCCGCGAATTCCACCTGGATGTAGCGGGTCCTATCACTGATGGAAGTCTTATGGCTGATTGCTGGCTTGAAGACAAGAGTGAAAGCTTCCTTTCGATAATTGCAGTAAAACACATTCCCAACAGCTCGCTCCTTTCTGATGAAATCGTTGATTTATCCCAAAACGTGCACGATGGAATGGTTTATTTTGACCTCGGTGAAGGTGCCTGGCGCATTTTCTTTTTAATCAAAACGCAAAAAAACACCGAGCCCCTCATTGATAAACTGCGCAGCGAATGCACTGACTTTTATATAGAGCAGATACATCAGAAGATTTATAATAACCTGTCTGAATACTTCGGCAATACGCTGTTAGGTTTCTTTAACGATGAAGCTGGTTTTCACAACAATGCGCACCGACAGTATATAACACCTATGGGCACAGAAGAGGCGCAATATCCCTGGGGAGATTGCGTTCTTGAAATGCTTCAGAATATCTACGGTGACAAAGCTTATGCAAAATTACTAGGTATCTGGTACCGCTTTAGCGACGGCTCGGAGGGAAAACTGCGCGTTGAATATATGGAGACCATAACGCGTGCTTTTTATTACAATTATTCGAAAAAAATTGCAGACTTTTGTCACGGGCACGGCGTGCGCCTTATAGGTCATTTCCTTGAAGACGGAAATGGACACGCCAAGACAGGTCACGGCTGCGGTCACTTTTTCCGTGCCATTGGAGATCAGGATATGTCCGGAATTGACACGGTGTTACAGCAGCATATTCCGGGCATGACTGAGTGCAGTCACAAAGCAAACTCATCATTCGGCCACCACGATAATGTTTTTTACAACTATTATCTCGCAAAGCTCGGGGCCTCACATGCTCATATAGACAGCCGGAAAAAAGGACTTCTTATGTGTGAACTTTTCGGTGCCTACGGTCATAATGAAGGCACGAAAATGATGAAATATATGGCTGATCATATGCTTGTGCGCGGTGTCAACTACTTTTTGCCATGTCTTTATTCATCGGATGAAAAACAGGAGGGGCATTGGGGCCCGGTTTTATATTGCGGTGGTAAAAATCCGTTATACCCGCACAACACTGCGATTATGGACTATTTAAACCGCGTTTCACATCTTCTTACTGACGGTATCCATGTTCCTTCCTGCGCGATTTTCTATGATGCTCACGGACATTGGGTAAACGGGGATTTTCTGCAGGCTCAGGATCTGGCAAAGGTGCTTTACGATAACTGCTATGATTATGATATTCTTCCCATAGAGTATGTCGAACAAATAGATGAAAACGGAATACTCAACGGTGAAAAGTATCCTGTGCTTCTCTTGCCATATTGTTCCTATCTTCCGGATGATGTTGTTACATCTCTTAAAAATGCCAATATCGAAGTGATTTGCGTTAGTTCAAACGGACAGAAATCACCGGATTTTGCTACAATTGATTTGACCGAGGTGCCTGATTTTATGGCAAAGAGAGCTCTCGGAGATGTAAAGTCCGATTATCAAGGAATATATTTGCGTTCTTATCATTACACAAGAAGTGGAACACATTTTTATATGCTGGTTAATGAGGATATTGCAAACACCATCACCACGGATGTTACTTTATCTGTATTTTACGGTGGTGATTATGCAATTTATGACCCGCAGTTAAACAAAGCGTGGTGTTCTTCTTCTCCGGATGGTAAAATCCACATCGAGATACCACCTTACAATTCCATAATTCTTATCTGCGGAGAGTTAGAATATGAGCGTTTGCCGAAGATTCCCAGGTTTTCGCTTGCCGAAGAGACTGAAGTGAAGGTGCCGTTTCGCATAAGCCTTGCGGAAGAAGCGGGTGAATATGTGCCATACCTGACTACCGATACGCTTTTCAACGTGACCGGCTATAAGCATAAGCCACGTTTTTCCGGCAATATGCGTTATGAAGCTTCAATAAATCTCAAAAGGGCAGACAGTAGCATTCTGGATCTGGGGTATGTGGGCGAAGCTTGTGAGGTTAAATTAAACGGTAAGACTGTCGGAATGAGAGCCGCACCGCCGTATCTCTTTGATTTGACCGACTTTGTAAAAGACGGTGAAAACAGCCTTGATATTATCGTTTCAAATCACCTCGGCTACAACCGTCACGACGAACTTTCACATTATATGGTTTTTGAGCCGTCCGGTCTTTTGGGACCTGTAAAAATACGTACTTACCGGAATGAAAGCGAGGCGGCAAAATGAAACTGACGATTGACCGGATAAGAGAGGTTACAACCGGAGCGGCAAGCGTAGAGTTACGTGATGGAAAATATGAATTTTCCAGATTCATCGCTCGGGAAGCAGAAGTAATAAATCATCCTTATGTGTCTGCCCCTGCTGGAATACAAATGAAATTCAAAACGGATGGGCGTGTGTTAAAATTAAAAGTACATACACAAAAAGCTATCGACATAAGAAGTTATTTTTCATTTGATGTATTTGTAAACGATATTCTTGCGGGTTGCATTCAAAACGTAGGCGATGACCAATGCATCGGTAATTATGCAGATAAAGCTTATCCGTTAGGGGATTTTTGCGAAGAATTTGAGTTGGGAACAGGTGAAAAATACATAAAAATCCTTTTTCCTCATTCTGTGACGGCATATATAAAGGAAATTGAGATAACAGATGCAACGTATATTCTTCCTGTAAAAAAAGAAAAGAAAATAGTATTCTATGGGGATTCCATAACCCAAGGATTTGATGCTCTCCATCCCTCAAAAACATATGCTGTAAAGCTTTCGGACGCTCTTGATGCAGAGATTATCAACAAAGCTGTTGGAGGTGCAATATTCAATCCTGAGCTTGCAAAAATCCGTAGTGACATAATGGCTGACTATGTTGTTGTTGCTTACGGAACAAACGATTGGAATTCCGTAGACATAGATTCTTTCAGGAAAAATGCAGAAGGATTTTTGAGCGGAATCAAAATGAATTATCCAGATATACCGATTTTTGTTACAACACCTTTATGGCGTCCTGATTGGCGTGAGACAAAACGTAGCGGTGAGTTTTGGAATATAGAGAATACAATAAAAGAAATCTTTGGAAACAGTAAAAATATAACTGTCATTTCGGGTTTTGATTTGATTCCACACGATATAAATCTTTTTGGAGATTTATGCTTGCATCCAAGCGAAAAAGGTTTTAATAACTATTTTGACAACTTATTATTTTCAATAAAACGGAGGAATGAAAAATGAAACTGGTAAAAGATAAATATCTGGTAGTAGGAGCAGACTTTGCAGGGTTTCCGCTTAAAGAAGCGGTAGTTGCGCACCTTAAAGCAAAAGGCTGGAAGATAACGGACGTAGGAGTCAGAGAGGATTCAGACCCGAACGATACAGACCTTATGTTCCACAGAGTGGGTCTTCGCGTCGGCGCAATGATTTCGGAGGGCGAGTTTGAGCGTGCTCTGCTGTTCTGTGGAACTGGAATGGGGATTCATATTGCGGCAAGCAAATGCCCCCACGTTCACGCAGGCGTTGTAGAGAGTGTTCCGGCAGCTCTCCGTGCAATCACGGGCAACGGAGTAAACGTTCTTGCGATGGGTGCTTTCTATGTTGCACCGGCAATGGGATGTGATATTGCAGATGCATATCTTAACGCAGACCTCGGCTCCGGCTATGAGTGGTGGAAGAATTTTTATGAGTTCCACAAGCTTGCGATAGATGAGCTTGAAGCATTTGACTATGAGGAATATAAGGAAAACGGCTTTAAGGTGAATAAGCTGGGCGATTTCCCATTAAAGCTTGAAACAAAGCCGGAGTAAGGTGATATAAATGAACAAAAACACAAAGGCTGCTGTTCTTTTCATAAACGGGCAGTCTAACGCGACTGCACATCAGCAGTTTCTCTCGGAAGAGGATAAGATTCTTACACCATTAAAAAACGTATTCGGTCTTGACCGTAATCCTAACCAGTCTTTTGACATAACAGACGTTACGTGGAGCGGATGGACGAGTATGGGGAAAAATCTCGGCGAGACACAGGATCACACGGCAAGCCTTGCATATTTCGTAGCAAAGAAATGGCAGGCGGCAATTGATGATGGAAAAGACTTACCGGATCTCTACATTGTTCAGATTTCGATCGGAAGTCAGGGAATAATCAACGGAATGTGGAACCGCGATAAAGAACCGATAATAAAGCCGGGAATACTTGGTGAGGCAGATATTTCTCTTCTTCCGCTTGCGCTTCATATAAACCGCTTGGTTATGAAAAACTTAACTGATGCGGGGAAAAATCCGGAGGTTATCGGTTGGCACTGGCTTGGTTGTGAGCAGGAAGTATGGTATGAAGCATATCTGCGCGACGATTTCAAGGAAAGATATGATTACCACTTCGATGTGATGCGCGAGTCCATGGGAAGTGATGTGCCGATATATCTGTACAAGGTATATGTGGAAAAGGCATGCGAAAGATTTAATCTTCCGGTATGTGCAGATGAGTATATAAATAAGGAGATTCTTCGTCAGCGTGAAAGACTGGGTGCTGCGCTTGTGAGAGCAGAAGATAGTCCATACTGGGATGAGAATCATCCTCATCTTGGGGTTTTTGCAGAGGATAACGGGCATTATCTTGCAAAAACTCACGAGTGGTTTGCAGATAAGTTTATGGGTGAGATTTTAAAATAAAAACAGTATGAAAGCAATATAAAGGAGCGGAGTGTAAAAAAGTTCGCCTGATTAAGCATTCTCGAAGGGAAGTGACATTTTGGTTGCAATGATTTTTGGTGCACTTGGTGTTGCCGCAAATGTGATTATATATCAGCAACAAAACGGGAAAAAGATTCTGTTATATAAGCTTATTTCGGATATTTTCTGGATGCTCCATTACATTTGTCTTAATGCAATTTCGGGAGCTGCGATTGCGGGAATTGGCATTATCCGAGATGGTGTGTTTTTGAATCAAAACAAGAAATGGGCGCAGAGTAAAGCTTGGCTTTGGCTTTTCCTTTCACTGAGCGTTATTTCAGGAATTCTTACATGGAAGAGCGTTTTTTCAATTCTTCCTGCGTTTGCATCTGTGCTTTTAGTGTTCAGCCTATGGAAAAACAAGCCTGTGCTTATCTGTGCGTTAGCTTTTCCGATTTCAGTGTCTATGCTTGCGTATAATATATTCTGCAGTTCGTATTTTGGAATAATGAATGAAATTCTTACCCTCATTTCTGCATTCATTGGAGTGATGCAAAACAAAAAACAGAGTCAGGAGAGATTTTAAAATGAGAATAATTGAAAAGATTGCAAAAAAGGCTCAGGATGCAGATAATCCTCGCCCTACGATAGCTTTTTTAGGGGATAGCGTGACCGAAGGATGTTTTGAGCTTATTCCGAGAAACAGCGGCGGTTTTGACAATGTGTTTGACCGCGAAAGCGTATATCACAAAAAGGTCTCGCAAATACTCGGTGTTCTTTTTCCTAACGTTCCGCTCAATATCATCAACGCAGGAATTGCGGGAACGGGCGCAGCATATGGTCTTTCGCGCATTGAACGCGATGTTCTATCGAAGAATCCCGACCTTACGGTCGTCTGCTTCGGTCTTAATGACTGCGGAAAAGAGGATGAGGGAATCGGCGAATATGTCGAGAGTCTGCGCGGGATTTTCCATCGCCTTCGTGAATCGGGAAGTGAGATAATATTCATGACACCGTGTATGCTTGCGGAAAATGTGAGTGAAACGATTCACCCCGATTTCGTTGAGCTTGCGGAAAAGCTTTCTGACAGGCAGAAGCGTGGAGTACTCGACCGCTATATGGATGAGGCAAGAACTCTTTGCAAGGAAGAAGGAGTTCCGGTCTGCGATGTCTATGCAAAATGGAAGAGAATGGCAGAGCTTGGAGTCAACGTGACGGAGCTTTTGTCAAACAAATTAAACCATCCCACAAGAGAGATGCATAACCTTTTTGCCACTTCTCTTGTTGAAACAATGATGAGATAAAAAACTGTGTGCAAAGATTTTGAATCAAAAGAATTTATTGAGAAGTATGTATAAAAAGGAAGAAAAGGCGGACAGTCCAAACGGAACTTCCATAAAGACGGATAACAAGACTTTGTTAGTAAAAACCACGAAAGGAATATGAAATTATGGAAAAACTTGCAATTCACGGCGGAGTACCGGTTAAAACAACCCCATATGGTACAGCGAAACGCTTTGGAAAAGAGGAACTTACCTATCTTGAAGAAGCACTCAATCAAGATACGCTGTTTTACTGGAAGGGAAGCTTTGCAAAACGCCTCTGCGAAAAGTTTGCAGCGCTTTACGGTTCAAAGTATTGCGCTGTGACAAGTTCAGGAACGAGTGCAATACATACGGCGCTTGGTGCAGTGGGCGTACAGCCCGGTGATGAGGTCATTACCGCACCTATTACAGATATGGGAAGCGTTATTGGTATTCTGTATCAAAATGCAGTCCCTGTCTTTGCGGACCTTGACCCGCATTCATACAATATGACGGCAAAGACGGTAGAGGAGAAAATCACGGATAAAACTCGTGCAGTAGTTGTTGTTCATCTTGCGGGAAATGCAGCAGAGGTTGACGAAATTGTTAAAGTTTGTCACTCCAAGGGTATTTATGTTATTGAGGATTGTGCTCAGGCCTACTGTTGTGAGTATAAAGGCAGGTACGTCGGAACATATGGCGATATGGGCTGCTTCTCGCTTAATGATTTTAAGCATATTTCTGCCGGTGATGGTGGTATGGTAATCACTGACAATGAGGAGCTTTACCACAAGGCTGTTATGTTTGCGGATAAAAACTATAACCGCTTCGGTTCAAATGTTGTTAGAAATTCTCCGCGCGTTACACCTAACTACCGTATGAGTGAGTTGGTTGCTGCGGTCGGCCTTGCTCAGGTAGAAAAGGTAGAGGAAATCTGCAGAAAGCGCAATGCGTATGGTGATGCGCTCACCGCAGGAATACGCGATCTTTCAGGTATTTATGTGCCTGAGGTGCATCCTGATTGCAAATCCTCGTATTGGTTCTATCTTATCCGTGTTGATGAAAAGGAGCTTGGTTGCACGCGTGAGCAGTTTGCAGAAGCTCTTCGTGCAGAAGGTGTTCAGGCAGGCGCGGGATACATTGCTCAATGCGTATACGAGATGGATATGTTCACCAACAAGACTGCATACGGTGAAATGAAATGTCCTTTCTCCTGTCCGTTCTATGGCAAAGAAATCGAATACAAAACAGGTCTTTGTCCTACTGCTGAGGAAATTCTTAATACTTGCGTAAGGTTTGAATGTAAAGAATATTATACAGAGCAGGACTTACAGGAAACAATACAAGGTATTAAAAAGGTTTGGAACTATTTCCATGCTCAAAAAAATAGTTAGGAGAAACTAAAATGTCACTGATATATTTCGATTCAAATGTATGTATAGGAAAACGGGGGCTTAAAGATCATCGTGAAATATGGAAGAGCGAGGATGTACTTGCCACAATGGACAGAGCAGGAATAGCAGGAGCACTTGTGTATTCAGGATGGGCGCGCGACTACGCGCCCGCCTACGGAAACGAGCGCCTTGCGGAGGAGCTTTCAAAGCATAGTCGCTTCTATGGTTGCTATGTAATAGCTCCGGGATATACCGGAAGCTTCTTAAAGCCTGATAAGTTCATATCCGATATGAAAAGTAAGAATATGGTTGCCGCAAAAATGTTCCCGAAAACGCATATTTTTTCTCCGTGTGAGGCTGTGATGGGAGAATATTACAGTGCACTTGAAGAAAATGGAATACCGCTTCTCATTGACAAACTGCAGATTGGCTGGGATGAGCTTTCTGTAATTCTTTCAAATCATAAGCAACTTAATGTTCTGCTTCAGGGAGCGGCGTGGTCTGATTTCCATAACCTTGCTGCATACCTCAGAAAATACCCCAACTTATACACCGACCTTTCGAGTATGCAGGCAAACTTTGCAGTAGAAATCATACAAAAGGAATTTGGCGCAGAGCGTGTGTGTATGGGGAGTGGACTTCCGCTGATGTGTCCGGGTGCTGCACGTGCATTTATCGATTATGCGCAAATAAGTAACAGTGAAAAACAGCTTATGGCAGGCGGAAACCTTGCAAGGCTCTGTAACATTCCTTTACCTGCTCAGGTTGAGGTGCAGAATGATGAAATTGCAGTTGAAGCGTCAAAGGGCAAATCGATAAGTGTTCATGTGTTTGACTCACACGCACATTTTCTCGAGAATGGCGGAAACTGTGGCGGAGGATTTTCTATGGTTGACGGAGACCTTCAGCACATGTCAATGCTTTCTGATATAATTGGTGTTGATGAATACTGCGTGGCACCATGGCTGGGTATATGGACAGACAGCGAGGCGGGAAATCTTCTCGTTTCAGATATGGCAAAACGAGACAAGCGGGTTTATCCGTATGTCCTCATTGATCCAAACTATGTTGAGGATATAGAAAAAGAGGCATATCACTATCATATTGAAGAGAAGATGCCGGCAATGAAGATGTTCTATTCAAGAACCGGAGTTCGGTATAACGATCCGATGTTTGACCCGTGGTATAAGATAGCAAACGATAATCACCTTTTTGCACTTATGGACAGCGGCGGATATCCGACATACTTATCTGATATGGCAGAGATTGCTGAGAAGTATCCCAATATTTCATTCTTTTTGGATCATGCAGGCCGCAATTTTGCTTGTGCGGAAAGCTATGCTCAGCTTGCCAAGAAGTATGACAATGTGTATCTCCAGCTTACCTTTACAAGCGTTCCGGAGGGCGTAATAGAGTATCTTTGCGCGGAAGGTCTTGCAAGCAAAACACTGTATGGTACTGATGCTCCGATGCGTGACCCTCGTCCACAGCTTGGATGGGTTGCTTTTGCAAACGTATCTGTTGAGGATAAAAAGAAAATCCTTGGCGGAAATATGAGAAAAATCGCCGATAAATGCTTTAATAACGTAAAATAACCCTCACAGACATATCAACCCCGCCGTTTGGGAAGGTTTTTCCAAAACGGCGGGGTTTTTGTACGTTACTTCAGTTAGGTTGTAGATACAGCTGTGTCGCGGAAGAAAAGAGATATACACCAGATTCCCGCAAGAGCAACAAGAGTGTATATTA
>JAZLCV010000149.1:0-19889 GCA_045614365.1 Eubacteriales bacterium
TTCTCAGCATTGTCCTTTTCATCGGATGTATCCGTTTTATCATCCGATTTGTCGGTCGGTGCGGCACCGCCGCCACCGCCACCACCGGCGGGTATATCGGTTGTTCCCGCCTCAGGAGTTTCAGCGTTTTCTTCCTTATCCGAAGGCTTTGATGTAGTTGAGCCGTAAACCGTTACCGTGAAGTGAACGGTGCTCTCACGTCCGTCAGCGTCACGCGCTGTAATCGCAAAGTGGTTCTCCCCTACCTGCGAAGCATCCGGCTTCCACGTTATTTCACCGGTTGCAGAATTTACGCTTGCACCGCGCGGGAGAGTTGAGCCGACGTAGGATATTGCCGGTGCATTTTCCGTCATCGGGCTTTCTGCACTAACATTAACCTTTATTGAGCTTCCTGCAGATACCGTCAACGAATCGCTTACCGGAGAAACTATCGGTGAATAATCTTCCGAATATGACATAGGAATACGGAATGTCTGCTCCGCTGCAATATTATAAACATATCCTGCATTGACATCCTCTTTGTTCTTATGTCCGCGTATCGGAGAAATCATTCCGATATCAAGGCGGATTGTTCCGTCTTCATCCAGTGACGGAGCTGCACCGTCAATGCGGTAAACTGCGTTTTGCTTTCCGTCGTTATTAACATAGATATATTTACCCGTGAGTGTTGCAAGGTCATCGCATTGCAAATTTACATCTATGTAGTTATTAAGCGAAAGCTGCTCTGTGCAACCGACAACCGTTCCCGTGTATTCTGATATATTTCCGGCAGGTTTATCCTCTGCGCCGTCAATTATATCTCCGTCGTTGACGTATCTGTAAAGCACAGCACCTTCTGCATTGACACTGTATAGACCTACAAAGCCACGGAAATCAAACACATCCGTTCCGTCAGTACCCTTTACCGTATATGTCTCGGAATTGTTTGTTGCATAAACAACATAATCAATCCGTTTACCGTCGGTATGAGTTATCTTGACAGCACGAACCATATCGCCCGCCGGAATATTTCCCGACACCGTAACAGCTTCTATGCTTTCAATGTAACGCTCACCCTTATACGGCTCAAAAACCGTCGTAAACAGGCTGTCAAGCTTTTCATTCCCGTTTGCGTATCTCTGAGTCAGCACATAATCAAGCGTTTCGGGAATATTTTTATTCTCGCTCTTTCTCGGAACATAGCCTGCAACGATCGCAACTTCATTTGGTGTAAAGTTATTTATCTGCGTCATGCGGAGCGTTATGTCACTGCCTCCGGAGACTGCTTTGTTGTAGTCCTCAACGTCAAACTCAACCGCAAAGGTATCTGACGGTGAGCTGTCACGGCGAGGTCTTCTCATCCATGTATAGCCGCGAGGATAGCGCGTATCGTAGAACCAATCATTCTGACCGTATTTTGTATCCGGGTCATCACCAAACGGAACATCCGCTCCTGCATATGAACCAACGATGTCTTTTCCGTCCTTATCCTGAACAACCGGATCCGGTGTCAGCTCAAGCCCGCTTACGGCGGCTGCATTTTTTGCCTGAGAATGGAAGCTATAGGTATGCTTTTCACCGCCGGTTACGCGGAAGAAATCAACGCCGTAGGAAATATCGTCATTTACCTTTACCATAACGAGACTTCGGCGGTAATTTTCCGTCTGCGGATATGCGTCAGGTGCTGCGATGTCCATAAGCTTTACTGCATCCGTGTTGTCAAAATGAATCGGAAGTGCATTTGGTCTTGCGCTTGACTGGTCTTTTTCATCAACAACAACCGTGTTATGCGATATCGTTGCCTGAACCCACTGCAGTCTGTTCGGATCTGTGCCCGTGTTCTCGGGATAGCCGAGATCCGGTGCCACATTAAGACCATAAGATTCCATTCCGAGCGATAATGCATCATAATGCACATGGCTGTTTGCGTTGCCGAAATAAATCCAGAAATCACGCATATTATTTTTGGCTGTCTGCGCATTTGCCGATTTATAATTCTTACCCTCACGAAGCACTGCAAAGCCATATCCTGTCAGCATTTCGCTTATCGGCTGAATATCATCGTTTATATACGAAAGAATATCCTCTTCGGCTTTTTCCGGATCATTGGAATATATACCATAGTTAAGTCCTTCTGCGCTGTAGCCGTTAAGAACATATATATACTGGGCTAAAGCTTTTTTTACATTTTCGTCCTTTATATTCGCAAAGCCCTTAAGTGCCGCGTCTTTTCCACTCTTAAAATCAAGGCTTGCAGTTGCGCCGCTGTCGCCGATCTGTGCGTGATGCGACTCTGTAAGAACAAGGCGAGTGGGCGCCACAAACATCTGCACAAACTTCGGATTTTCGTATGGGTTAAAGTTTCCCTCACCTTTGTATTCAAACAGATAATCTGCCATACCCGTAAGTCTTCCAAGCCATGCAAAGTTGTAGTTCGGAGCAGACTCATCACCTATGCCGTCACGGTCAACTTCATCCACAACTTGGGATGCAAAATTGCCGCCGGAGAGAACTTTTTCGTTTCCTGAACCGCTTTCTGCTCCGGATTGGTATATCCACTCAATCATATCGGTTGTTTCCGGTTCTTTATCAAGTGCAATTGCCGCAATGGCAAGCGCCGACTGATTCATTCCGTAGTTACCGTTAAGCCGCGCAGACTTGGACATTTCAAAGATATGCGCTAAAATACCGCTTTCCCAGTTATTCCAGATTTTCTTTGAGGTTGATTTATCATTTCCAAGCCCGTATTCTGCCGCTTTTTCGGACAAGAACTCTATGACCTGCGGGTCGTTGAGCGCAGTGTAGAACGCATCTGCAGCCTCGGCAAAGCCTTCTGCAAACGACGTGTCCGAAATTCTTCCCTGAATACTTCCAAGGTAGCTTCCGCCGTGGGAATTGAGGAAATATTCTCTGTACGGATATACGTCATACTCCGGATAAATATCAGCCACACGGTCAAGAAGGATTGCCCCCGCTCTGCCGTATTTTATATCGTCCGTATATACATAAGCAAGCTTAAGATATTTAAGTGCGGCACTCACCTGATACCACATAGTATAGTTATAAAGCGCGATATATCCGCAGCGCTCCTGCTCACCGGTTGCTGTTGCCCTTCCCGGAACATAACCCCAGCCGTCATCTACGCCCCAGCGCGCGCCATCAACAGGCAATGCGTTTCCGGCTTTATCTTTCTTATACGGATCCTTGTTATACATCTCATTGCTTGCCGTGCGAAGCTCGGAATACAAGTCGTTATACAGATATCCGCCCGGAAGTCCGTAACCGTAAAACGCATACCACTCATCGGAATATTCCTTACCCGGGGCGGCACACTTACATTCTTCACCGCTTTTCACGCTTTCGCAAACAAACTTTTCGTGGTGCGCCTGACGTGCACGCTTTACGTCAAAGCGCCCGAGAGCGTCCTGACCGAGCTTGAGAAAGCTTTCAAAATCGTTACTTGGGAAAAGACGTTTGCAGTCCGGACACTGTATCTTCCACGGACGGTTATATACATCAAGATTCCATCCGCCGACGCCGCCGGAGCCATATTTTTCAACAATATTCACACCGCAATAACGGCAGTTCCAATAATCCGGATCATTCGGTGTTCCGACGTGGCGCCCGCGCGGAACGCCCTCGCCCGGAACGTGATAATACAGAAACATCGCATTATCTATCGCAGACTCTGCAGCAGCCTCATTCGATTTCACGATATTTTTTGCCCAGCTGTACTTTGCCGCGTTTGCCTTTGCCGCTTCGCGCTTTTCTTCCGTGAAATATGAAGGAGCACTTTTCCCATCATCAACATCTATTTCTATCGTTTTTTCAAATGTCTGCGGTTCACCGTGGAAAGGTACTGTGGCAGTTATTGTTACCTCACCCAAAGCATATGAACCCGCCGTAATGATGCCGTCTTCAATCGTTACCATACCATCCGGAACGGCTGTATACGTTGCCTTGTCAAATGGGAGCTCATATTCGTTTTTATTGTTCATCCGCACACAGAAGCCGATTTTCGAAGCCTCGCGCTGATACAGCTTATCCGGAACGTCAATAAACGTTTCTGCTACTCCTGTATGGTCAAAAACATTGATATCCACCTTTTCAACAACGGTTCGCACTCCATCTGTTGCGGTTGCCGTTATTGTTACATTGCCGTCGCCCGTACCGAGGATTTTTCCGTTTGCATCAACCGTTGCAATGTTTTCATCAGACGATGTAAAGCTTATGGTATATTCCCCACTCTGCATAACGTTTTTATCAAGACGGCGCACAATAGCGTGAAGGTAAGTTTCTTCTTTCCAATTGATATTGGTTTTGTCAACGGACAAATCCATTTCGCTTATAATATTGCTTCCATCAAGACGAATATCGCCGATATACATTGTAGGATTTGCCTCACCACTAAGCTGCTTATAAACGACTATATACTCTCCGACACGCTCAAAGTTATACGCACCGACATAATATGCCGCGCCTGCAGTTATCGAATTTCCCCAACAGTTTATACTGTCTGTTATAACACCTGTTCCGGAATCTGTAAGCGACGAAATCTTTGCCTTTTCTGTATTTCCCGGAAGGACATACATTGCCACCTTAGATGCACCATCAGGACGCTTACCGTAAGTCAGATCAATTCCGTATTTTCCCGCCTTGGGAACATAGATTTTAAGCGCAACCCAGCCGTTCTTGCCGCCGTATCCCGCGAGACTGAGATAACCATAACTTGTATTCATAGACATATACTTTTCATTTCCGTTTGAATTTGAAAAATATTCCCATGTATTCTCCGTCTCTGCATAAGTTATGCTATTGAGCAGCGTTCTGTTCGCAAAACCTTCCGGAACCATATCATAAAAGTTCTCGCCTTCTCCCAAAAACGTCCCCGCAACAGTTATTTCTATTGTTTTATCTGCATTCGCGATACCACCTGTAACGTAAATAGTAGCAATACCGGGTTTTATGCCTGTCACAATGCCGTTTTCATCAACTGTTGCAACCTCACTGTCTGATGAAGAATAAGAAACGGTATCATCCACAGTGGTAGTATTGTTGCTCATATACACAGTTGTTGTTATCTTCGCTTTTTCAGCAACCTCGATACGAACATTGTCGACAGTGAGAATAACGTTCATCGGAACAGCTCCATTTCCTCCGTTCATTGTGAGGTCTCCGATATACATAGAGCTGCCGTTTGCAGAAAGTTGCTTATAGACAAGAATATATTCGCCGGAGTCCGCGAAGTTATATGATCCGATGTCATATTTCTTTCCCGCTGGTGTGCCGCTTTCGATATAACAGTCAATACTGTCGGTTATTAATCCTGTTCCTGAAGCCGTCAGCTCGGAAATATCTGTTGTCTTGGTATTTCCCGGAAGGATATACATTCCGACCTTGCTTGCACCGTCAGTTCTTTTCCCATACATAAGGTTGAGGTCATATTTTCCCGCTTTCGGCACATTAATCTTAAACGCCACCCAGCCGTTTTCTCCACCGTAAGAGGTCATATAAAGATATGCATAGCTCGTCCACAGATACAGTGATTTAGTAACACCGTTTTGCACATCGTAAAACTGCCATGTATTGTTGGATTTTGAATAATCCACATCTTTTACAAGATACTTATGAGCAAGTCCTTCCGGCGTCATATCGTACTTTACGGTTATATCCGACGGTGTTGCGTTTGTTGCAGCTGCATTTACGATCACCTCTGCTTTGCCAGTAACATCCCCAAGGATTGGATCATTATAGGTTGCGATGATGTTCGCAGTACCTGCAGATGCACCGGTTACTGTATTTCCTGAAACTGTTGCTGCAGCATTAGCGGATGCGTATGCAACACTTGCATCTGTCTTGCTTGTGCCATCGCTCATATACACGGTTGTGCTAAGCGTTGCTTTCTCACCAACTTCAATGCTGTCCGGAGTTATAACCGGAGCAACCTTCATCGTTACTGAATTGTTGCCGCCGTCAAGGATGAGGTCTCCGATGTACATTCCAATTCCGTTAGCGGAAATCTGCTTGTAAACAATGATATGCTCACCTTTATCAAAATACTTAATTCCAAAATTATACTCTTTGCAAGTCGTCTTGGACGCGTTATAGCAATCTATTGTATCATTTACCAAATAAGTGTTATCGCCGATAAGATTCTTTATATTGGCTTCTTCTGTATTTCCGGGAAGAATATACATCCCCGCTTTATCTGTACCGTCTCCGCCTTTAGCGTAATTTTGCAAGATTTTGTACTTTCCGGCAACAGGCACATTTATTTTAATCGCAACAAATCCATTCTGCCCACCGTAAGAACACAGTCCCAGATAGCCGTAGTTTCTATCTGTTTTCAAGTTACCCGTATATCCTGAAGTCTTGGCAAAATACTTCCAAAAATCATTAGTATGTGTATAATCTATGCTTGTAAGATTGGTATACCTGTCTGTAAATATATCCGGTGTCACATCGTATACAACCTTAACATTCGATGTATCAGGACTTGTTACCATTACATCAACTGTTTTCGAATCGGAGTAACCTACCGCATTATTTTCGGATGTTACGGTAATAGTTGCCGTTCCCTCTCCTACGCCGATGACAAGACCTTTTTCGTCAACCGTTGCAACTTTATTATCGGAAGAAGAGTATGTAATTCCTACGGTTGAAGAAGCGGCTGTTTTGCTGTCATATGCCGCAACATTAATCTGGGTTGTTTCGCCTTTGGCTATTGTTGAATCCTCATCGGCAACGCTGATCTTATAAAGCATTGTCACGGCTTGCGAGCCAGCCTTGAGAGTTAGTTTGCCGGGATGCATATAGTTTGTGTCAAACGAACCGACATTTGCTACATTTGTTCCGTCAGATTCATGCCTGTAAACAACAAGATATGTTCCTTTGTCAAAGTGCTTTGTTCCTAAGCTGACATCTTTAACTTCCTTCTCAGTTGCACCGAAGTATTCAATATCTTTTTTCAAAAGCCCTGTGCCTGCACTCAAAGCTGCCTTGATTTCCGACTGAGTATCATAATCTGACGTAAGTGGAAGAATATACACACCGCCAACGCATCCTTGTTGTTTCATCTGATAGTAGTCAAATAAAATCTCATAATTTCCGGCAGCCGGGACATTGATTGCAAGTGCCAAGAACCCGTCTTTCCCGCCATACGATGTCGCATATATTCTCGAATATCTTAAATTTGTACCTGTGTTTTTGTTGGTTTCATCATAAAAACACCAAAAGCCGTTCGTCTCTTCCGGGGTAGCCAATGCAATTTTCGCCCATGAGCTTGTGGCTATGCTATTTATCTGCATATTATACGTTACCGTTATTCCGGAATCTTCTGTCCCCGCCGCTAATGTTGCAGGGAGAAGTGAGATAAGCATGGTAAAGATCACCATAAATGATGTAATGCGCTTTAGTTTTTGGTTCATAAAGAAACTCCTTTCCGAAGAGTTCACAAGGGAGGGTGAACTCCGTCCATCCTCCCCTGCTGTACTACTTATTATAAATTACTTTTGTTCCGTCTGCAAGGATTGCGTAACCGGAAATGTTTGCCACGTTGTCATTGTTTATAATCGTGAACTGATTATATTCCTTCGTTGTCATTGCAATTTCTGTGCCGCCCAGAGAAATACCTCTTTCTACGACATCGTTGCCAAAGCCGATGAACTCAGCCATAATCGCAGTTTCATTGCCGACACTGAATGTACCAAGCACGATTTTATGCGTTGCGCCGTTAAATACAGCTTTTTCAGTTTCATATACCGCAGTCACTTCGCAGTTTTCCCACGCATTAAAGGTATAGCTTGTGCTTGCGCTTACAAGCTCTGCAGCAGCTCCGTTGACTGTTTTTCTCCACCCAAAGAACTTTTTGCCGTCTTTTTCTGCGTCAGCCGTACATACAACCGGATCGCCGTAATGGTAAGTATCTTCTTTTCCGTCTACGGTTATGGTATACGTTGCTCTGTTTTCTTCCGGGAATATTGCAACGTGCATTCCGTCGCCGCGGTCTTCCCAGCCGGTTGCCGCGCCAACATATCCCGTAAGATACGGAAGCGTGTCACCGTTTTCAAGAAGCTGACCGTTTGCGTTGTAATATTCATCACCGTTTGTCTTCATATTTTCCTTTTCGTATACGGCGATGAGATAGTTTCCTTCATTCTCAGCATCATAATTAAAGCTTGCGCTTCTTGAAACAATTCTCTTTTTAACACCGGTTGAAAGACCTTTTGCCCAGTAAAGGAATTTATAATCTCCGCTTTCTGCATCGGTTGATACCTGCCAAACATTACCTACTTTTGTCGCAGAAGGAGTTATATTAAGCTTTGTTCCGTCCTTTGCATATACAAGCGGCGTAACAACTTCATTTACTGTTTCACTGCCGGTGCTATCCGGATTGAATGCTGCGATGTATTCAGCGTTTTCTACCGGTGCCGGTGCTGTTACGGTAATTTCAGTGCCGATAACATTACCTACTGACGGGTTTGTGCATGTTGCGGAAATTGTTGCTTTACCTGCGCCGACTGCTTTTACGGTTGTGCCGTCTACAATTTCTGCAACAGCCGAATTGGAGCTTGTGAGCGTAACACCGCTTGTTACTGCAGCACCCGTGCTGCTGTTGTAAACTGCAACTGTCGGTGTGACGGTATCGCCAACCTCAAGCTCTGTGTCAGTTGCTGTAACGAGTCCAACATACGCTGTACCAGTGCCGCCGTTAAGTGTGATATCACCGATGCACATTCCTTTATTACCTTCAGAAATTTGCTTATAAACGATGATATGCTCACCTTTGTCAAAATATTTGGTTCCGAAATCGTATTCCGTACATGCTGTTTTTCCTGATGAATTATAGCAATTTATTGTATCATTTATCAAATAAGTATTGTCACTGATGAGATTTTTAATGTTCGCTTTTTCCGTATTCCCCGGAAGAATATACATTCCTGCTTTCTCGGCACCATCAGTGGCTTTCGCGTAGTTCTGCAAAATTTTATAGTCACCCGCAACCGGCACATTTATCTTAAGCGCAACAAATCCGTTTTGTCCACCGTAAGAATACAAACTCAAATATCCATAGTTACGGTCTGTTTTTAAACCGTTAATATTCCCTGCTGAAGTTGTAAAATAAAAATACTCCCAAAAGCCATGTGTATCTGTATAATTTATACTACTCAATTGAGTGTTTCTGTCAGTAAACACCTCCGGTGTTACGTCGTAAACCACCTTAGGACCCGTTCCTGTTACCGTAACATCAACGCTCTTGAAATCAGAATAGCCTACTGTTTCATTTGTTGAGGTTACAGTAATTGTAGCCGTACCCATACCTACACCGGTGACAAGACCGTTTTCGTCTACGGTTGCAACTTTTTCGTTAGAGGAAGAATAAGTAATACCTGTGGTTGATGCTGCAGCTGTTTTGCTGTCAAACGCTGTAATGTTAACCTGAGTTGTTTCATTTTTGGCTATTGTTGCATCTTCGTCTGCAAGGCTTACTTTATGAAGCATTGTGACAGAGGAAGAACCGCCGTTGAGGGTGATTTTACCGGGATACATATAGTTGGTGTCAAATGAAGTAGCATTCGCCACATTTGTTCCATCAGATTCATGTCGATAAACAACAAGATACTCTCCTTTTGCAAGTGTTTTAGTGCCCAAACTTTCATTAGCAACCGTTTGTGCCTTTGCGCCGAAGTAGTTAATATCTTTTTTCAGAAGTCCTGTGCCTGCACTCAAAGCTGCCTTGATTTCCGACTGAGTATCATAATCCGACGTAAGTGGGAGAATGTATACTCCGCCAACACATCCACCCGATGTATTCTGATAATAGTCCAAAAGAATCTCATAATCTCCGGAAACCGGAACATTGATTGCGATTGCAACATGACCGCCAACTCCGCCATATGATGTTGCGTTTATTCTCGAATACCTTAAAGTAGTATAGTCGCTTTTGTTTGTCTCATCAAAGAATTTCCAAAAGCCATTTGTCGTCTCGTAAGTAGCCGTAGCTATTTTCGCATGCGAACTTGTTGCGGTAGTATTCACCTGCATATTATACGATACTGTTATATTTGATGGATTTTGAAGGTCCGCCGCTAATGTTGCAGGGAGAAGTGAGATTATCATTGCGAGTGCGAGGAGAATTGTTATAAATTTTTTCATTTTGTTTTACCCTCCATTTTTTGTTTTTCTTTTATGCTGATTTGCATTGTATCCTATACAATGCAAAAAGGTATACCTTTTTGAGAAATCCTTCCATCAAAGGAATCCTCCCACCGTCATACGACGGTCCCCCCTCCTTTAGGCAAGGAGGACTTTAGCTGTTCCACGCAGGGGAATACCCCTTTGGGCAAGGACAATTATAGATGGATTACAGTGCGAGGAGCTCTGCTTTTCTGCCTGCAAGCTGATTTTCAAAATCTTCAATGCCCTTCTCAAAGTTGCGGAAGCACCACAGCTCGCGATATTCATCAGCCATCCAATCAATAAGCGAGACTAGCTCTGCCTTCTTTTCATCGGATATCGGGCAGCCTATGCGAACCTTGCACAGCTCTGATGACAGAATGACCATTTTTGAATTGATGATTATTTCGCGCTTCAAACGCTCATCAAACTCAACCTTTTCGATATCTGCAAGAACCTTTTTCACATATTCGGTTACGTTATCGAAATAGAACGCATCTCCGCTGTCTTTTAAGTCGAACAATCCATTGAAGTTTGTTTCAGAAAGCGGACGTTTGAAAATGCCTCCGCACATTGTGCAGCAATGGACACGCTCCGGCTCAAGCAGATAGTAGTTACCCATACGATAAAGAAGATTTGATACTCTTTTTCCTCCGAAAAGGACATCATCAACATACTTCTCGGAATTTTTGATAAACTCTGCCTTGAACTTTTCTCCGTCCTGCTCGATGCCAACATTCCATGAATACTGACCGGCAAGAGCAATCGGCACTGCACTCCATACCCAGAAGTGCGGATGTCCGTCTCCATTTCCCCAATCGGTAAGAAGCAAACCGGAAGCATTTTGCTCGGAAGCGATTTCCGCGGCAGTACGGATATTAAAGGTTGTTACATCCGTTCGTCCCGTAAAGGTAAGGTGGGTATTGCACGACGGGCAGACGTAATAGTTAAGTCCTGCGTTTTTGAAGGTTATGCAATGCTCGGTCATTCTTTGGGACTGGATAAGCTCATACCCCCATTCAAGAAGCACGGCATCCTTGGGGATCATATCATAAGTGTTCTGAAACTTATAAATCATATCCGCCCAGAACATAACCTTGTTTTTGCCGTATTTCTTTGCAAGCTCTGCCACTTTATTCAGCCATTCCATAAACAGAACATCTTTGCCATGCTCTTTACAATATTCTTCAGTCTGGCACTTACCGAGGCCGTATGCTTCATCAAGACCAACGTTTACGTATTCCGAGCTGTAATGCGGAAGCACGGAAGAATAAAGCTTGTCGATAAAATCAAGGCTTTCGGGCTTGAGTGGGTTTATTGTACCGGGGCCTACACCGTCGCCGCGAATTGCAAGATGCGTAAGCTCTTCCTTTGAAAGCCACTGATACAAATGCCCGAGAGAGTTCTGGTTCGGAACAAAATCTATAAAGCGTTCCTTACAGTAACGGTCTATTTCCTCGATATCATCAGGCGTAAGACAATCAAAAGCCGCGGTATATTCCGGAAACTCCTTGTACTTAAACACATGCCCTTCCATATAAAGCTGGAATTCGTTGTATTTAAGAGCCGAGATATAGTCGACAATTTCTTTTATCGTTTCCACCTTCGGCATACGGCAGCGGCTGATATCAAGCATGTAACCACGATGCGGAAGCTGCGGGAAGTCTTCAATCTCGCAATGCGGAAGCGTTCCGTTGCCCTTTTTTATCATTTGCAGAACCGAGGTTGCAGCGCGGTAAAGTCCTTCGTCGGTAGATACGGTTACTGTTATTCCGCTTTGATCTATTTTAATAGTGTGTTCCTCATTTTTAAGCATTGAATTATGCTTTACCGATATATCAACGACTCCGGATTTTACCGCCCTGTAAAACTCGAGCAAGGGATAATCTCGAAAATCAGTTTTTAATGTGTATTTTTCTTCGTGAAATTGAAATTTTTGCGGTTGCGGGAAAATCAATTATTGCACGCTCCTTTCCTTTTAATAATTTTTCAAAAGCACAACTGCTCCGGACGGAAGATAAAAATCCGCAGCGGATATATGTACCTTTTCAAGCTTTTTTGTATCATCAATCATATATCCCGACATATTATCAGGCAAATTTGTAATTATGTGTTCCGGCTTATCCGAAATGTTGGATATGATAACCGCTCTTTTTTTGCCATTTTTGGCAGCAAGCGAATATATGCCGTCACTGTTCTGCGAAGCTTCAACCTGATTTACAAGCTTATACAGCTCGTTAAATGCCGGAAAAGCGTAATAAAGCGGATACGGCTCGTTAGTAATGCAGTTGAACATCCCACGATAATAAGACGGTCCGACGCCGGCGTCATAATAACAAAGGATTTTGGTTTTTGTGTTCTGCATAGCGCACATCATTGATGCGGTCTTAGCGGCTGCCATACCGGTACCGCGCTGAGATACCGCGATTTCCGTTGCAACGGTAGGATCTCCCCTGTCCTCGCAGACGTTGTTCCACTCGTTAAGCTGAGTTTCAACACTTCCGTAGCCAAGTTCATTTAAACGGCGTTCAAGATACTCTGCACACAAAACGGTTCTGTCTGTAGAAAGATAGCTGTGCCACGAGAAAAAATCAAGAGGTGCGTTATGTTTCTTTATATATTCGAAAAAACCGTCAAAGAACTTTAAGAAATTTGCACTTCTGTCGCTCTTATAGCACTCATCATCAACGGGTACGCAGTCAACACCGTATTTCTGCGGATTTGACAAAATGTGGCGGAAACCACAGGTCGCATATCCCCCGACCTTGATTTTATCACCGAAAACGGACTTAAGATGCTTTGAAGTAACAGTATACAGCTCATAAAACTGTTCCGGTGTTCCGTGCCACATCTGATTTTCCGTATCATCACGTCCGTTGTCCGGTTCATTCCATATTTCCCAATACTTTATGTTATAGTGAAATCCGTTTGCCCACCCCTCGTTATAGTGGCGTATAATATGCTCGCAGATTCGCGCCCATTTCATAGGATCTTTCGGTGGAAAAATACGGTATGCCTTTATGTAGTGATAATTTTCAATCGTTTCGCCAAGGCGATAAATCGGTTCACAGCCGTGGGCGTGGAGCGATTTCATCAAAAGGTCTGTAAATGCAAAGTCATAAGAAGCTTCATCTTCAACATCGGCATCAAAATCGCGAAAAATGTTGTGGATATCAACAAACTTATTGCCACCATATGCACCGCCTGTGTCGTGCAGACGCGAATACGGAATTCCGGCGTCTGATATATAGTGGAACAACTTATCACTTATTCCGACAAGAGGCGGCTGGCCGATTGCGTGCATAGGCTTTATTGTGCCGATTTTATTGTCAAAGTCAAATAGTAGCTTCACTGTCTCACCTTGCCCCAATTATATTCTGTTATAATTTTAACACTTACATTCTCGATTTAATACTGTATTTTCGTACTAAAACTTCGTTTTCCCAAACATCTTTAAACATTTACTTAACAAACAACGTTTCTCCCGGCTTTATGCTGCCAAGCTCTCCGTCGGTATCAAACCACAATGTATAGAGAGTCGGGTTATAGATAGCACTTCCGTCTGCGCTGTAAACAAGCGATTCGTAAGCCTTTACATAATCATAAATTTCTATATTGGTGGCATACCAGACATCTTCTTTTCCCGACAAACGCAAGCATATATCATCAAGTCTTTCCCAGTTGTTATCGGTATCAAACTCATAGCTATGCCCCCACATATAGAAAAGACGCGGCATACGAAGCGCATGGTATTCTGAAGATAAGTCAATTTTTAAAAACTCATCAATATATTCCATAAGCTTAGGGTTGTTATGGTGAGCATTCGGCTCCCATTTATGCCAGTCCTCCGGAAGATAAAAGCGATTGTGGTTCCCGCCTGTTCTTGCATAAGCTATATCAAGCTCTGTAAGATAATTTTTAACAGAAGCATATGATGCTCCGTTTGACATAATGCTCACGCCGTTATCCGGATATGCCATGCCGCGTATAATTCTTCCGTATTTTCTTTCAAGTTCCATCCTGCAGTCGAGAACATCGCGTATTCCTTCGATCGGTCGCAGTGAGCCTTCGGCGCGATGTAAATATCCGTGTACCGCAACCTCATGACCGCGGGAAAGGATATATTCGTTCACTTCTTCCTTTGTCAACCCTTTCCCAACTTTCAGTTCATCGCTCATAAGATTAAAGGTACACTTCATACCATACGAGGTTATAACATCGGAAAATCTTTTATCCTGAACACAGGCATCGTCATAACTGAGCGTTACTGCCTTTGCCTTTCCGTCCGGAAACCTCATAAATCTGTATCTCATATCCGTTACCTTCTTCCATAAATTTATCATATTATGACAAAAACAACACAACAGGGGTAAGCACTTCGGATTTTTCCGCAATGCGGAGCGTGCCGTTTTCCGATGTGAATAAACATGCGCTTCTCGTACCGTCGGGATTCAGTTTTTCAATGTATGATATGCTCTTATCGCACACAAGCACTATATCTTCAAGCTCATCAAATCCGAGATTGAAAAATGCAACCATCATTTCGCCATCCGGAAGATATCCTGCGCGGAGATAAACCTCTGCATCCTCAGGATAGTACACCGGTAGATTCCCGCTCTCCGAAAGGATTTTTATAAGCTGTTTCTTTCGGGTTTCGTTAAGCAGAGAGAATGCCGTAAAATATTTAAAAGGCATATCGGGTGTTCCTGAAAATACAATCGTTCTTCCTCCAAGTGGATTTACAAAGCTTGTTACTCCCGGGAACAGCACCTCTGTTTTCCCGTCTCTGCGGTCTATATGTATCACTTTGGAAAGAGGTTCTACTCCATCGCGACATACGGTAAGTTTTTTTCTTCCGTACTGCGCACCTATTGTGTTTTTGCCGATTCGTTCGCCGCTGATTGTTTTCCCGCTCCATTCTTCAACGGTTACGCCAATATAATCAAGAAAACCTCTTTCGATGAGCTTTGCTGCTGCATTCACAGAAAGAACAAGCGTTCCTTTTAAGAAGCTGTGTATCTCATCATCAGTAAAACTGTCCACCGTTTTTTCATCAACGAAAATCACTCCACCGTCGGTATTTGCAAAATACAACGGTACACCCATTCGTTCAAGGAAACAGCGCGCCCACGGTGCAAGATCGAACTCTCCCTGAGCACCGTCCCAGAAACGATAATCCTGAGCCGTGGTAAGCGGGATTCTGCATCCGAACGGTGAAAGTCGCTTTGTATATTCAGCTAATTTTTCATAAAACCCAGAATACTTTGAAAGCTTTTTTCTGTATGCTTTTCCCGATGCCGGTTCAAAGCTCCCAAGCCTTGTTATCCAATGCTTTGCGCCTTCCGCGCCTTCCAGTATCGCCGCCGTATAATGCGAATGAAGATGAGAAGCCGAGGTGCTGTATCTGTTTTGCGGGCAGGTGTCTGTTTCAGCAAGGAAAATATCGGTTTTATCCTTTACGTTCTCACGAAGCACCGCTGCGCGGATTATGTTGCGCGTAAAGCCTTTTACACCTTCCAAAGCATACGGACCTCCGTTCATTCGCATAATGCGCGGATTTCCTTCTCCGGCAAAGGCTTCAGCAATATCACCTGAAAACTCACAGAACGAAGTTGTGTATATTCCGGAAACTATTCCCTGTATTGAGGGATCAACCGAGTCAATCCCTTCACGCATAGCACGAGCCATACCAACAAGAGAATCACGCTGGACATCCACATACAGTGATGCGAAGTATTTATCTTCTTCTGTATTACCGAGAGTGTGTGCATACAGTTCTTCTCGTGACATATTTGTTCCTGCGCGGAGATTAAATTCTGCCATATGATGCTTACATGCGCAGCCGCGGATATCACGATACAAAAGCCCCATATCATCATCTATCATAATGATTGACGGATGGTGAGACGCAAGGATGCGCATCTGTTCTTTCATATATTCACGGAAGTCAGGATCATACGGACAGCATTGAACAACATGCTCCTTTCCGGTCACAAGACTCACCGTTGGCTGAAATGGATACGGTTCATACGGAACAACTATATGTCCGAGCGTTGCCTGAACAAGAACGCCGTGACGCGCACCTGCCTTATCAAGAATTTCCCGGTACTTATCGTATATTTCACACTGTTTTTCCGCTTTATTCACAACAGGAGTTCCCTCCGGATTGAATTTCATCATAAGCATCGCATGAGTTGACGCTCCGCTCCGCTGCTGCTCTATGATGTCATCACATATTTCCTGAATATGATTTTCATCAAGCGGCATAATTGATAAATTAAGCATATGAAAACCTCCGAAATTATAAATAACTTATTTTATGATTTAAGTTTATCACATCAACCCGAAACTTCGATACTCTTTTTCCGTACTTAAACTTCAATTTTGCAACCAAATCGCAATTTCTGCTTAACAACACCTGCTACTCTCAAAAAAGTGCTTACAACAAGATTTTAAACCTTTGAAACAACTCTTGACAAATAAATAAGTTTTATAATATAATCAAAAAAACGAACAACCATCCTTAAATCAATGCAAGGAGGAAAAACAAGTGGCAAGTATAGATGAGCTGATGAAAAAATACAATCTTGATACATCGACCACCACCGCATACAGCCTTATATATTCATACGCAAAAGATGCAACTCAACCTATTATCTTCTCTCATTACGCCCATGAACACCGGAGTATAAAAGAAATAAATTACAACAAACAATATGACTACTGTACTCTTTACTTCTTCATGAGCGGAAAATTCGGTTTTATTTTTGACGATACCATATGCAATCCTTCTTACGGAGATGTGGTCATAATCCGCGACCGCGAGAAATTTACTTCTTGCTTTTACACCACTTCGTTTGTGGATTATTATGAGATAAATTTCCCTGTGGAATTTTTCAATGGAATAAGTCTCATAAACCCGTTTACAAAGTTATTTTATGACCAAAAAACGCCTAACCGCAATCTGGTTATTTTCAACAACCTTAACCGCGAAGCAATAATAGATGCTTTAAAAAAAATAGACTCTCTCGCAAATGAAAAAAATGACTTTCGCGATTTTCTGACATATTCATATATCATCCGCATTGCGGAAATTATATGCGAACAACAGTCTGAAAACACCGCAGCGCTTCCGCCAAGAAAAATACCGCATAGCTTAAATCGCGCTCTCAACTATATACACGCGCATTACACCACACTCAGCGGAATTGATGAAGTTTCTGAAAAATGCAATATAACAGGCACATACCTTGCGCGCATGTTTAAAAAATTTTTACTTTGTTCCCCGAACGAATACATTTCAAACCTTCGGATTTCTCATGCAAAATATCTGTTACAAAGCGGATGCAATCTTACAGAAGCGTGCTACAACTCCGGTTTTTCAAACTACACTTATTTTATTTCAAAATTCAAAACCGTAACAGGAACAACACCGGCAAAATGGAAAAACAACGGCAACCAAGGCACATTAAACAAGTAGGACAAACCAGTATAAAAAATTCATCCGTGGTATTAAAGCAGTAGCCAATGATATGCACCCCAAAAGTTCATACACTTTTGGGGTGCATCAAGTTTTCCACATTTTTTGAACGGATAAAATAACTCCCAAGAGCAAAAATTAATAATATTCAAATCACACTTAAATTTAAATCGACCTTACTAAAATTAGTTGTATAATTGATTGAACAATGCTATAATCACTTTAATCTGAATACAGGGAGGTTATATATATGGATAGTACAGATAAAAAAATATTGGAAATCCTTTCAAATAACGCAAATACCCCTACAACGGAAATAAGCGAAGCTGTTAATTTATCAATCCCTGCAGTAAACAAACGGATTTTAAAACTTAAGGAGAAAAAAGTAATACGTTCATTTACCATTATCACCGATGGACAAATGGTTTCAAAACCAATTCTTGCTTTTATCCTTATAACGGCTCGCTATAATGACAATGTTGATGTTCTTTTGAATCTGTTGAACAATGACATTGATATACTTGAGTGTTATGCAGTCACAGGAGAATATGACTATCTTTTAAAAGTTTGTGCCGCTGATGTAAAAGAACTTGAAAACAAACTTTTACTTTTAAAACGCCAGAAAAGTGTTATAAAAAGTTATACCATGTTTTCTTTAATGGAACACAAATTCAAGCCAACTATCTTACCAAACATTGATTAACAAAAAAGGAGATCAGTCATGAAAGGCAAACTTAAAATCGGATGGTCGGAAATCGACATTACGCCAAATGAAAAAATACGCCTGGCCGGGCAGTTTTATGAACGCATATCAGATGAAGTGGAAACCCCAATAAGCATAACCGCATTGGCGATTGAATGCGGTGGTGAACAGGCGATAATATGCTCATGCGATATAGCATGCATACATGAAGCACTGGTTTGCAAGGTGAGAGAAAGCTTAGCAGATAATTCTCCGGATCTTGATGTATCAAAAGTTCTTATCGGAGCAACACACACTCATACATCGTATGAATACTCATATAGATATGCTCCTAAAAAAAACTCTACAATAGAAGTTCTTAAACACTACATACCAAAGGACAGAAACTATGTAAAGCACGTAAGCGGTGAGGCAATGGATCCCCATGATGCATTTGATTTCCTTGTAGAAAGAATTACAATTGCAATTAAAACTGCCTGGGAAAACAGAGACTACGGCTATTATTCAAACGCATTTGGACGCGCAGCTATCGGTATGTGTCGCCGTGTTGCATATGATGACGGGAGTGCCAAAATGTGGGGTGACTCCAATATGGCTAATTTTTCTGAGCTTGAGGGTGGAAATGATTCGGGAATAGAGCTTTTATATTTCTTTGATGCAGACAAAAAGCTCACAGGAGTTCTCGCAAACATAGCGTGTCCTGCTCAGGTGGTTGAACAGAGAAGCTTTATCTCCTCCGACTACTGGGGCAAGGTTAAGATTCAACTCCGCGAACATTTTGGTGAAAACTTATTTGTTCTGGGGCTAGCCTCTCCTGCCGGCGATCAGTGTCCCCGTGATTTGATTCGCTGGGTTGACCCTGAAACGCCCATTGATGACCCAAATGTTGCACCAAGAAAGCTAAGCCGGAGTGCTGACCCATCAATGTATGACATTGCCGGCACATGGAAAATAGGCAGAAGAGTTTTTCATGAAATTGTTGATGCATATGATGATGCAATTTGCGATATGCGGGATGAAGATGTGTTTATACACAATGTAGAAACACTTGACCTTCCGCTCAGGCGTGCAACCATAAGCGAATATAATGAAGCAGAGGAAAAGCTCCGTAATTTCTTCCGCAATTATGAAGGTGACATAGATTATAATGACAACGCACATCTTTACGTTCATGCAGGTACAATCATCCGCTATGAGGAGCAACAAACAAAAAACATTGTTCCGATCGAACTGCACACACTTCGTCTTGGAAATGTTGCCATTGCAAATAATCCTTTCGAGCTTTTCCTTGACTATGCCAATCGTATACGCGCAAGGAGCTCGGCAAAGCAAACCTTCCTCTTTCAGATGACAAATGGCGATCTTGGCTATCTTCCAACAAAAAAAGCCGAACATGCAGGCCATTACAGCGCCTATATTTCCAGCGGTAATGTAGGTCACGAAGGCGGAGATTTGCTTGTTCGTAAAACCCTTGAAAGTATAAATAAAATGTTTTAATGTTTGAAAGGAATGAAACTATATGAGTATTCAGATTTCTAATGAGCTTTTTGA
>JAZLCV010000150.1:0-4245 GCA_045614365.1 Eubacteriales bacterium
TTACGCTCGCGACGCTTACGTGAAGCGCCCTTCTTTGCTGTTTTGGGACTAGCCATTTAACAATACCCTCCTTACTTCTTCTTGTTTGCAATTGTCCGCTTCGGACCCTTGCGTGTTCTTGCATTTGTCTTAGAGCGCTGTCCGCGAACCGGAAGGCCCTTTCTGTGTCTCAGTCCGCGATAGGAACCGATTTCAATAAGACGCTTAATGTCAAGTGCCAATTCGCGGCGAAGGTCACCCTCAACAGTGAAGGTCTTGCCGATGTAATCACGAAGCTTTACTTCGTCTTCCTCAGTAAGATCCTTGACGCGTGTGTCAGGATTTACACCTGTCGCAGCCAGTATCTGATTTGAACGCTTTCTTCCGATACCGAAAATGTAGGTGAGACCTATCTCAACTCTTTTTTCTCTCGGAAGGTCAACTCCGGCTATACGTGCCATTTAACATACCTCCAATTTTGTATGTGGGTTTGTTTTTTAACCCTGCTTCTGTTTATGCTTCGGATTATCGCAAATTACCATTACGCGGCCTTTGCGGCGAATGATTTTGCACTTTTCACAAATAGGCTTTACCGACGGTCTAACTTTCATAATCGTAAAAAGCTCCATTTCTCCGGCAATTTTCTTATCTGCACACCGCGCCGTTTTTGCCGGTAATACGGTGCGGATTTGTTATGCATTTACTTAGAACGCCAAATGATGCGTCCGCGTGTTAAATCGTACGGCGACATCTGTACCGTAACCTTGTCTCCCGGAAGAATGCGAATAAAGTTCATACGCAGCTTTCCGGAGATGTGAGCTAAAATCTTGTGCCCGTTTCCGATGTCCACCTGGAACATTGCGTTAGGCAGCGCCTCTATGACGGTACCTTCGAGCTCGATTACGTCTTCTTTAGCCAAGCAAATTACCTCCCTCTGCTTGCAGGTGCGTTTTCAGAAATTCTAAAAGCGCTTTGCGCATCTCGCTGTTTAATACCTCTTTTCCCGAACGGATCTTTTCGCCGACAACGGACCGGGAATCTTCCACAACCCTTATATGCCTGCGACGCTTTTTCTTGCAGTTTTCAATCCTGCGCAATTTTCCGTCGGCGAGGTACACGAAGTTTTCTTCGGTTTTTAATACATAGAACAACCGATTTTTATCTCGGCCGGCGAGAGAAATAACAATATGTCCGACTTGCGCTTCCATAACAAATTTCCCTCTACCTGTTTTCGTCTGCCAGAGTTAAAATCTCCGGTCCGTTCTCTGTTATCAAAATCGAGTTTTCATAATGGGCGGACAGCTTTCCGTCCCGTGTTTTCACGGTCCAGCCGTCACTCATCTCTTTGACGGTATACACGCCCTGATTAACCATCGGTTCTACCGCAATCGTCATTCCGCTGACGATGCGCGCCCCGCATCCGGGTTTACCGAAGTTGGGAACCTCAGGCTCCTCATGCAGCTCGGCACCTACGCCGTGTCCGATATATTTCCGTACAACGGAAAAACCGTTATCCTCGACATATGTCTGAATTGCATGGGAAATATCAGAGATTCTGTTTCCCGTAAGAGCGTACTTTATACCCTCATAGAAGCTCTGCCGGGTTACATCAATAAGTCTCTGTGCTTCATCGCTTATCTTACCGACAGCAAATGTGTTGGCACAATCACCGATGTATCCCCGATATGTCGCTCCTACGTCTATCTTTACCAGATCGCCCTCGCACAGCTTGCGGGAGCCCGGTATGCCGTGAATTACCTCGTCGTTTACCGATATACAAGCCGCCCCGGGAAAGCCGGCGTATCCAAGAAAGCTCGGATATGCGCCGTCTTTCTCAATTGACTGCATAATTAAATCGTTAAGCTCACCGGTGGTAATTCCCGGTGCCACCGCACGTCCTGCAGCGGCAAGAGCATTTGCGGCAATACGTCCTGCACACCGCATAAGCTCAATCTCACGTTGTGATTTAATCTGTATCAAAAGCTCAATCCTCCAAGCACCTTTTATAAAGTGTGTATGAAGCCTAACTCGCTTTAAGCAGTGTATACGCCGAGAGCTTCGAAAACAAGGCGGGTGGTTTCTTCAATTCCATCCGAGCCCTTTATTGCTTTCAAAATGCCCTTGGATTCGTAATACGCAACAAGCGGTTCTGTCTGCTCGTGATACACGCGAAGTCTGTCGCGGACAGTCTCAGGAGCATCGTCCGCACGGAGAACAAGCTTGCCTCCGCAGGAGTCGCATACTCCATCTGTTACAGGCTTTTTATGCTCGATATGGTAGGATGCCCCGCAGCTTTCGCATACACGGCGTCCCGACATACGGCGTTCAATAGCCTCATCGTCAACTTCTATCGAGAGAACGATATCAATTTTGACACCCATATCGTCAAGTGCCTGTGCCTGAGCAACTGTTCTCGGCATACCGTCAAGAATGAATCCATTCTTGCAGTCGTCCTCTGACAAACGCTCCGACACAATACCGACTATTACCTCGTCCGGAACAAGATTTCCCGCATCCATGAAAGACTTCGCCATCATACCGCGCTCTGTCTTGTTCTTTATCGCCTCACGAAGAATGTTTCCTGTAGAAATAGTCGGGATATTAAGCTTTTTGCAAATAAGCTCAGCCTGTGTTCCCTTTCCGGCACCCGGGGCACCGAGGAGAATAAGCTTCATGGACTTTTCCTCCTTATTCAAGGAAACCCTTGTAATTTCTCATCATAAGCTGTGACTCAATCTGCTTTACGGTTTCAAGCGCAACACCTACAACGATGATAACCGAGGTACCGCCGATGGAGAGGTTGATTCCCGGTGTAACATGGCTTACGATCATCGGAAGCACTGCGATAACACCAAGGAAAAACGCACCGAAGAGAGTGATTTTGTTCATAACCTTTGAAATGAACTCTGCAGTCGGTCTGCCCGGACGGAAGCCCGGAATGAAGCCGCCGTTGTTCTTAAGGTTGTTTGCAATCTCAACGGGGTTGTACTGGATAGCCGTATAGAAGTAGCTGAATCCAATAATGAGAAGGAGATAAGCAATCGCATAAACTGCGCTGTCCGGGGAGAAAACATTTTCCTGAACCCAGAGCCAGAAGCCGCTTTCAGGCTTCGGGAAGAACGCAGCAATCGTTGCCGGGAATGTCGCAATGGAAGAAGCAAAGATGATCGGCATAACACCGGACATATTTACTTTAACCGGAAGATGCGTGCTTCTGCCGCCGTACATTTTACGACCGACAACGCGCTTTGCATACTGGATGGAAAGTCTGCGCTCTGCACCGTCAAAGAAGATGATGAAAGCGATTACTGCGAGGAATACAACAAGTATCGCCGCAATTCCGTACCAGTGAAGGTTTGCATAGTTACCGATAAGCGACTCAATTGCAGGATAAACGCGGGAAACAATACCTACGAAAAGGATAAGTGATATACCGTTTCCGATGCCGTTCTCCGTAATCTGCTCACCGAGCCACATTACGAATACAGAACCTGCAACAAATGTTAAAATAATTGAGAATGCAGCAAATGTGCCGTTAAGGCTGCCCGGATCAATTGCTCCGCCGTTTTTGAGC
The DNA here is from genome assembly GCA_045614365.1 of Eubacteriales bacterium. GTDB lineage: Bacteria > Bacillota > Clostridia > Oscillospirales > JAAYXM01 > SIG480. Next base: position 3,554 of record JAZLCV010000150.1, read on the forward strand.
AATGTGTAGTAAGCAAAGCCCTGGAGAAGAGCGATAACGATTGTCGCATAACGTGTAAGAGAAGCAAGCTTCTTCTTACCTTCTTCTCCGCCTTCCTTTACCATACGCTCAAGGGACGGAATTGCAACTGCCAAAAGCTGCATAATAATGGATGCGTTGATATACGGCTGAATGGACAGAGCAAAAATGTTTGCCTGCTCAAACGAACCGCCGGACATAGCGTTCATAAAACCGAGAACTGTGTTCTGATACTGTCCGAAGATAGCCTCTAAAAGCTCACGATTGATGAACGGAACCGGGATAGCAGCGCCGAGTCTGAAGATGAGGAGACACACGAGTGTGAATATCATCTTTTTGCGAAGTTCAGGTATTCTCCACGCGTTCTTGATCGTCTCAATCACTTAGACCACCTCGACCTTCCCTCCGGCGGCTTCAATCTTTGCCTTTGCCGACTCGGAGAAAGCGTTAGCTTTTACTGTAAGCTTCTTTGAAAGCTCACCGTTGCCGAGAACGCGAAGTCCGTCCTCTGCCTTACGGATGATCTTCCTAGCAAGTAACTCTTCGGTTCCTACTACAGCACCGTTGTCAAAAGCATTGAGTGCTTCGACATTAACGATTGCATATGTCTTTGCAAAGATATTGTTAAAACCACGTTTCGGGAGACGTCTGGTAATCGGCATCTGACCGCCTTC
>JAZLCV010000151.1:0-10877 GCA_045614365.1 Eubacteriales bacterium
TAAATTGTTGAAAAACCTTTGTAAATTATATATAATAGGATTAGAAGGAGGTGCTAAATATGGCACAGGCAACATTCAGCATAAGAATGGATGAGAGCTTAAAGCGGCAGTTTGACACTTTATGTGCCGACTTTGGAATGAACGCAACCACCGCTTTTAATGTATTCGCAAAAGCTGTTGTAAGAGAACGAAGAATCCCCTTTGAAATTACGTCACCGGCTAAAAAAGCGAGCTTATCGGATGGAAGAAAGGCTTTCTTTGAACTCCGTCAGCAAGCGAAAAACAGCGGGGTTCAGGATCTTACTCTCGACGAAATTAACGAAGAAATCCGTGCTGTTCGTTACGGGGAGGCAAATGCATGAAATGCTATGCTGTAATTGATACAAAAGTTCTTATTTCTGCCCTTCTTTCAAGCCACAACGATGCCGCAGATTGTAAAAGCAGCAGAGCTTCTTGAAGCTAACAACTGGACAATAAAGGAAGTAATAAAATCGCTTGGTTTACAGTAAAAAAGAATATTAGCGGTTAAATTGAGAAAAGATAATAGTAAGCAAAAAAAAGACAAGCATAAAGCTTGTCTTTTTTGTTAACGGGAAAATAAAGAAAAAGAACCGTCACAATTGTGACGGTTCGCAGATGGTCCGAGTGACAGGAGTCGAACCTGCGGCCTCTTGAACCCCATTCAAGCGCGCTACCAAGCTGCGCTACACCCGGATTTCAACTTTGTTATTATAACATACATTTACAAAACTTTCAAGCATTAATTTGATTTTTTTCGGAGGAATTTTGCAATTATGACAATTTCGTTTATCCGCACCATCATTCTGTACCTTTTGATAAGCATTTCACTTCGGGCTATGGGAAAGCGTCAGGTAGGTGAGCTGTCATCGGCAGAGCTTGTTATTACCCTGCTTTTTTCCGAGCTCGCAGCTATTCCTATGGGCAGCACCGACATTCCCCTGCTCTACGGTGTTATTCCCATCCTCACCTTACTTGTTCTCGAAATTCTCATTTCCTCCCTATTCTTGAAAAACAGATGGATACGCAAATCAGCAGTCGGACGCATAAGTGTCTTAATCGAAAACGGAAAAATAAATCAGCTTGAAATGAAAAAACTGCGGCTTACTCTGGATGAGCTTTTAGAAGAACTGAGACTGAAAAGTATAATAGATATTTCCACGGTAAAATATGCAATACTTGAATCCAACGGCGAACTGAGTGTTTTTCAGTTCGGACAAGAAATGCCGACCGTAAGACGGGATTTGAATATAAACAATGACAACACATATCTGCCACATATACTGATATCCGACGGTGTTCTTATAGACAGTGAAATGAAAAAAATGAACTTTGGAAAAAAGAAGCTTGAAAAAGAGCTTAAAAAATGCGGATTAGAATCTTACCGCGACGTATTTTTAATGCAGACAGATGAAACAGGAAAAACGCTTGTCGTTCCGAAGGAGAAAAACAAATGAGAAAATGTATTATTGCAGGTCTTATCATAGCAGTCGTTATCGGCATATGTATTTATACAACAACATTTACTTCTCGCTTTTGCAATGAGCTTGAAAATTCCGTTACAGCCTGCATAATGAACGCCGGAAACGAAAACTGGGAGGAAGCCGAAAAGCATATAAAAAACGGAATACGGCGCCTTGATGAAAAAGAAGGAATTCTTGAAATTTTTGTTATGCATCACGACATTGATGAAATACACAGTCTTTTTTTTAAAATTGCATCGGCAATCAGATTGAAAAACAAACAGATATGCCTGACCGAGGCCGAATATCTGCTTGCAAGAATAAGACTTGTATCGGATGCCGATCATCCGACAGTTGCAAATATATTTTGACACTTTAAAAGCAAGTACGTTGCAGAGGTGCACAATACACTTCTGCAACGTATAACATTTTCTATTCACTTTTTAAAGAATTAAGCTCTGCAAGGAAAGACTGGATATCCTCAAACGAGCGATAAACTGAAACAAAGCGGATGTATGCAACCTGGTCTATTTCCTTAAGCCTTTTCATTATCATTTCACCAATGCGGCTGCTGGACACTTCTTTTTCCATAGTATTCTGCAGGGTCTGCTCTATTTCATCGGCAACCTCTTCAAGCTTATGAATAGGAACAGGACGCTTGACGCACGCGCGAAGCATACCGGACATAAGCTTTGATTTGTCAAACAACTGGCGCGAGCCGTCATTTTTTATTACATACAACGGCATACTCTCGATAACCTCATAGGTCGTAAAGCGCTTTGCACACGCCAGGCACTCACGTCGACGCCTGATAGAACCTCCACCCTCGGCAGGACGGGAATCAAGCACTTTGCTTTCAAGATAGCCGCAAAACGGACATTTCATAATGTGACACCTCCATAGGGATGAATATACCAAAGCAACACCTCGGTATATATAGATAATACCATAAACCATCCATATATTTCAAGAGGAAAAGTTAAAACGTCACATTTTTGTAACGTTTTTTTGAACAGTCCTACAAAAAACAGTGGCTGTTAAAGGGTATAACACACTTTAACAGCCACGTTAATGCAAGTTTTATTTTTACTTCATCATGCTTGCAACTTCTTCTGCGAAGTTGTCTTCACGCTTTTCAAGGCCTTCGCCCTTCTCAAAGCGGATGAACTTTGTGAGCTTAATTTCGCCGCCAAGCTCTTTAGCAACGTTTGCAACGTGCTGAGCAACGGAGATCTTGTCGCCCTGGACGTACTCCTGCTCGAGGAGGCAGTTCTCAGCATAGAACTTCTTGATACGTCCCATAACCATCTTCTCAGCAACAGCCTGCGGCTTACCTTCGTTCATAGCCTGAGCTGTGAGGATTTCCTTTTCCTTTGCAAGAACATCTTCCGGAACCTCGCTGCTTGTAAGCCATGACGGGCTCATAGCAGCAATCTGCATTGCAACGCCGCGACCGAGAGCTGTGATTGCGTCGTTACCCTTGATGTTATCGGAAACTTCCATATTGAGAAGAACGCCGATCTTACCACCCATATGCATATAGGTTACGTTTACGCCACCTTCACATACAGCGAAACGACGGATTTTGATATTTTCACCGATTGTGAGAATCTTGTCCTGAAGAACCTCTGCAACAGTCATATCCGAACCTGCGCACTTGCAAACGGAAAGAGCCTCGACATCAGCCGGCTTGTTTACAAGGATAGTTTCTGCAACATCTGCAGCAAACTTCTGGAAATCAGCATTCTTTGCAACGAAGTCTGTCTCACTGTTGATTTCAACAACAACGCCCGCATCTGCGTTTGCGGTGCCGTAAACCATACCTTCAGCAGCAATTCTGCCTGCCTTCTTTGCAGCAGCAGCAAGGCCCTTCTCACGAAGGAATTCCATTGCCTTTTCCATATCGCCGTCAGAAGATGCAAGAGCCTTCTTGCAATCCATCATACCTGCGCCCGTAGATTCACGAAGCGCCTTAACATCAGCAGCTGTAAAAGCCATAATGTAACACTCCTTATATATTTAAATTATTCCTGCTCTGCAACTGCTTCTTCTGCAGCCTCCGGAGCCTCAGTTGCCTCAACGTCTGCAACTTCTTCACCGGAACGAGCTTCAACTACTGCATTTGCGATAGTCTGAGAGATAAGCTTGATTGCACGGATAGCATCGTCGTTACCCGGGATGACGTAATCAACCTCTTCCGGATCGCAGTTTGTATCAACAATAGCAATAACCGGAATACCGAGCTTGCGTGCTTCAGCAATAGCGTTGCGCTCCTTACGCGGGTCAACGATAAACATTGCGCCCGGGAGCTTGTTCATTTCCTTAACACCGCCGAGATACTTCTCAAGCTTTGCAATTTCAGCCTGAAGCTTGATTACTTCCTTCTTGAGGAGAAGGTCGAAGGTGCCCTCTGCTTCCATCTTCTTGAGCTGGTTAAGGCGGTCAATACGGCGGCGCATTGTCTTAAAGTTTGTGAGCATACCACCGAGCCAACGAGCGTTTACGTAGTACATACCAACGCGCTCTGCCTCTTCCTTGATTGCTTCCTGAGCCTGCTTCTTCGTACCAACGAAGAGGATGCTCTTTCCTTCTGCAGCGATATCGCGAGCGAAGAAATAAGCCTCTTCAAGCTTCTTAACGGTTTTCTGCAAGTCGATGATGTAGATACCGTTACGCTCCGTGAAGATGTACGGAGCCATTTTGGGGTTCCAGCGTCTTGTCTGGTGACCGAAATGGACACCTGCTTCAAGAAGCTGCTTCATTGAGATTACCTGTGACATTTGAGTTTTCCTCCTTCTGTTTTAACCGCCACACCGATCATTCTTACCCGCCATCCTGCCCTGTCGGACACGACACAGCAGCGCGAAAGTTACGGTGTGTGAGTTTTATGACCGAAATAGTTTATCACATTCCGGAAGATTTTGCAAGTGTTTTTTTATATTTTTTCAAAAAAAACCAAAAAATATGAGTTTTTTATTTCACTGCCTGTTTTCTTCGCACGTAGCGTCTGCCACCCGTGCATGATAAAACGAAAAGCAAAGCAGCCACAGCGGAAAGCGAAAGTATTCCCTTCTGCGTAAACAAACGGGGATTTATCATCATAACAGCACCGGTGATGTTGAATGACAAATGCAGAAAAATCGGCGGCCACAGGCTTGTACTCTTGACACGTATCGCAGCAAGAATTACTCCGAGAGCAAACGTGTAAACCATCTGCACCGGCTCTGTATGCATAAGCGAAAACAACACAGCAGTTATAACAGATGCCGCAACCGTACCGCATGCGGCACCGAACATTTTGAGAAGCACCCCGCGGAACATAAGCTCTTCGATAACGGGCCCCAGAATAACGCACAGAATAAGAACGGTGTTAATTTCACTTCCTCCCTGTGCCGTTTCCGGAACAAGCGAATACGTTATAAGGTTCAAAGCAATACCGAGAAGCATTGCCGAAAAAGCACTGACAAATCTTCCGTAAGACAAACCTACATAGGCAAAAACACTTTTTTTCCTGAGAGCAAAACTGAAACACAGAACACAAACTACAATTATATACGATATCAGAAGAACAAGCGACGATTTCCCGGTTACAAATGCAGATATGTGCTCAACAAACGCAGAAGCATCCGATATTTCTCCGATACTTCCGTAATCAAGCGCGGCACGGATGCTGTAATATGCCACGACACCTGCCGCGGACACAACTCCGGAAAGAAGATAGAGAAGATAAACATCAACCGCATATAAAAATCTGATAAAATTATCCTTCACAGAAAAATCACCTTATTTTTTCTTGTCGCAAAGCATTTCGCCTACTTTATAAATATCTCCAGCTCCCATTGTCAATACAAAATCACCTTCGCGTACATCCGATTCAAGAGCCGAAACAATGGCCTCAAATCCGCTTATGCACCGCGCATTCTTCATAAGTCTGCCAATTGCTTCGGAGGTTATACCGATTGTGTTTTTCTCACGTGCGGCATAAATATCCGCGAGAATCACCTCATCTGCAAGCGAAAGTGCCTCGGCAAAGCCTTCCTTTAATGCCGCTGTACGTGTGTAAGTATGAGGTTGGAAAACGCAGATTATTCTTCCTTTATGCGCGCGTCTCACTGCACGGATTGTTGTTTCAACTTCGCTGGGATGATGAGCATAATCATCATACACCTTCGTTCCGCTAAAGCTTCCTTTATATTCCATACGTCTGCCCACACCTGTAAACGCGGCAAGGGCTTTTGCAATCACTTCCGGAGATATTCCCATAGAGAGAGATGCGGCAGCTGCAGCCAATGCGTTTTTTATATTATGCTCACCAAGCACGGAAAGGCGCATTTTTATGAGTTCTTCCCCGTTTTTCACAAGGGTAAATGACGGGAAGCCGTCATCGAACCGGATATCACGCGCAGTTACATCCGCGGTTTCAGACAAGCCGAAGGAAACGAACCTCTTACCTGAAAGCTTTACCGCGGTCATAGCATTTTCATCATCCGCGTTTACCACTACGATTCCGCCGGGTTTTGTTCCCGAAACGAATTTCGAAAATGACCTTATTATATCGTCAATTCCCGAAAAATAGTCGAGATGGTCTTCTTCCACATTCAGAACAATTGCAACGGTAGGTTTGAAATTAAGAAACGAATCACAATACTCGCACGCTTCTGCAATAAACAGGTCTCCGTCGGAAATACGAAGCACGCCACCTATTTCACGCATATCGGCTCCGATCATAACCTCAGGATCACGATCTGCTGCAAGCGCGATACATGTCATCATCGCAGTTGTTGATGTTTTCCCGTGAGTTCCCGATACGCAAACAACCTCCGGAAAATCATCCATAATAATCCCCCAGCTTTCAGCACGTTCAAGAACCGGAATACCGAGTTCACGCGCGCGGGAGATTTCCGGGTTATCATCCTTTATGGCAGAGGTTCTTATAACAACATCAGCACCTTCTGGATTTTCTGCGCTGTGCCCCGTTTTCACGCTGACTCCCAGGGCGCGCAGGCGCTCTGTATATACTCCGTTATTCATATCGGAACCGCGTACTGACAAGCCACGGGAAAGACAGACTTCCGCAAGCGCACTCATCGACACTCCGCCTATTCCGACAAAATGAACAGTAGTGCCTTTATTTGACAAAAGCTCCTTAATTTGCATTCCTGCATCTCCATTCAAAGAAAATTTTTAAATATGTGTTGTATTTTTATTATACTCGGGTTAAAATATATTATATAATTTTCCCGTGAAAAAGTCCATACTAATTTTAAAAAAAACGAGGAGAAAACAGCTATGAACATAACAGATATCAGAATCCGTAAGATAACAGAAGGAACGAGAATGAAGGCGATCGTGTCCGTAACGTTCGATGATGAGCTTGTTGTTCATGACATAAAGGTTATTCAGGGGCACGAAAAGCTTTTCCTTGCAATGCCCGCACGCAAGCACCCCAACGGAGAATTCAGTGATACGGTTCACCCCACAACAAAAGATCTCCGTGACAAGCTTGAAAGTGCTGTTCTCGCTGAGTATGAACGTTATATACAGGGGCAAATCGAAGAATAGGCAGTTCAAAAAAATCACTTTAAGGAAGAAAAATATTATGAAAGTTCTCATTTTAAGTATTACAGCAGGTCAGGGACATCATTCTGCTGCAAAGTCAATTTCAATTGCACTTGAAGAGCGCGGTGTTACGGTAAAAACAGTTGACGTTTACAAACAAATCGACAAAAACTTATGCGATGCAGTCAATAAAGGCTATCTTATATCCACAAAGCACACGCCAAAAGCTTACCGCGCCATCTACGAGCTCATAGATTCAAAAAAAGCTCCGGCAACGAAATACTCGCTGCAGAGTATAATGGGAATCCTTCTCGCAATAAAATTCGAGAAATTTATTGAAGATTTCAAGCCTGATGTCATTATATGCACTCATATATTCGCAGCACAGGTAATAAACGAACTGAAGCGCCGCAACCGTCTTTGCGATGTTCCGACAATTGGCATCGTTACCGATTACACAATACATCCCTTCTGGGAGGATGTAACATATATAGAATACATCGACATTGCAAGTGAGCTTCTCACCCAGCGCGCACTTATGAAAGGTATATCCGAAGAAAGGCTCTGCGCTTTCGGTATTCCGGTTCAGAAAAAATTTTCTAATAAACGATCCAAGACTGATGCCAGAGATGAGCTAGGACTTAATTCAGACACACCCGTAATTCTCGTTATGGCAGGAAGTATGGGATACGGAAATATGCCGGAGGTAATCTCAGGCATACATAGATTCAACAAAAACTGCCAGATCCTTGCCGTATGCGGAAACAACAAGAAGCTTTTCAAGAAGCTTAATGAATGTACTCAAGGAAACAATGTAAATATATACAACTTTACAGATAAAGTGGACATAATGATGGATGCAGCAGACTGCATTGTAACAAAACCCGGGGGGTTAACAACGTCCGAAGCAATGGCAAAAAAGCTTCCTATGATTCTGGTAAACCCCATTCCCGGTCAAGAGGACAGAAATTTAGAATTTTTCTTGAATAACGGAGTTGCACTGTCTGTCACGAAAACCTTCACAATTGAAGAAGCACTTTACTTTATGTTCCGCGACAAAGACAGACTTCATCTTATGGAGCACCAGATCAACAAACTTGCCAAGCCCAACGCCGCATCGGATATTGCAGATTTTGCAATAGGATTAATGAAATAAATCTGAGCACCGCCATAAAAGCCGGCGGTGCTCAGATTATTTATACAATATACTTTCCGACAAGCGGTATTTTATTGAGAACATATGAAATAATTCCTGAAATAAACAACGTAAGTAAAAACTCCGAAATTAGATACACCGGAATGCTTGACAAGGTGTTCAATCCACATGAATATCGCAAAATATCAAGTACCAGAACATGAGACAGATACATACCGAAAGTCAGCTTTGAAGCAGCTGTCAGAAGCTTTGCTCTGCTTTTGTTTTTCGGTTTAAAATTCAGATGATGCTTACCTGCAACGAAAGCAGCTACAGATAAAACAAACACGTTCCCCGAAAAGTAGCTGTAGTATTCTTCCCAAAGCCTACCCGCCTGAACAGATGCGGTACGCGTAAAGCATATAGTTACTAAAAAAGCAAAAATACCGAGGATATGTATAATCACTCTTCTTTTTTTTGATAATTCCAATCGGGAAAGATAATGCCCGCCAACGAAATATACGCTATACCCTGTTACAAAGTTGAATTTCGCCTTATCAAGCACGTCGTAAACAGCAGACATTTCCTTAAGCTTTGCCAATTCAGGAAGAAAAAATGTAAATACAATACAAAGAACCAGAAAATATCGCATAAGCTTTTCGTCCTCGCATATTTTCCGGTATATCGGAACTGCAAGGTACAGCGTTCCGATTATAAAAAGGAAATACATATGGAAGTGTCCGAAAAAAACACTTTTCAGAAATTCCGGTATGCTGTTACAGTGATACCGGAGAGCATAGACAACCGACCAGAAAAGAAAAGCAGTTATTATTCTGAAAAGATTTTTCGAATACAAGGTTTTTGTGTCTATCTTTTTTTCCGGATTTAAAAATATTGCACCCGAAATCATTATAAAGAGCGGAACTGCAAAGCGGGATAACGAATCTAAAGCATTGCATACATCCCAAACATGGCTTGCAACGCCGAATCGAAACAGTTCAGGGGCGCAAACGTGAATCAGAACAACCGCAACGGCAGCGATAATACGAAGTCTGTCAAAATAGTAAACTCTGTTCCCCAACACAACCACATCCCTCATAAATATAACTATGGGCACCTTATGCAAGGTGCCCAATAAGTTGAATCTTTGATTATTTTTAGCCCTTAACGGAACCGATCATAACACCCTTAACAAAGTACTTCTGCAAGAACGGGTAAACCGCGATAATCGGAATAACCGCAACTGCGATTGTAGCGTACTTGATAGAGTTTTCAGCAAATGTGGTATCACGTGCTGCGCCTTCAAATTCATCCATAACAGATTCCATAACGATCTGACGAAGGATAATCTGAAGCGGATATTTAGCCTCATCGTTGAGGTAAATGAGCGGACCCATAAATCCGTTCCACTGTCCGACTGCAACGAACAAGCCGATTGTAGCAAGAACAGCGGTGGATGTCGGGAGAACGAGGTACCAGAGGATACCGATGTCGTTAAGACCGTCAAGACGTCCTGATTCTTCAATTTCCTTCGGGAAACCTGCGAAGAATGAGCGCATGATGATACAGTTGTAAGCACCGAAAGCATGCGGAAGAACGATAGCCCAGATTGTATCAAGAAGACCAAGCCACTTGATGCAGAGGAAGCCCGGGATCATACCGCCGCTGAAGAACATTGTGATCATAACGAGAATGTTAAGAGCCTTACCGCCCGGAAGTCTGTTTGCCTTACTGAGCGCATATGCGCCTGTAGAAAGAACAAAGAGAGCAACAGCAGTACCGACAACAGTATAGATTATAGTGTTCTTATAAGCGGTGAAGATAAGCGGCTTTGCAAGAACAAATTTATAAACCGCAAGCGACGCACCGAACTTACCGTCAATTTTCGGCCAGATACCGACGCTGTTTGTGATAACATCCCATGTTCCGGAAAGCGAAACAGAAATCATATGGAGAACCGGGAAGAGAACCATAAACAGAACGAACCAAAGAACAAGGTTACGCAAAAGCCAACCTAATGTATATTTATTTCCAACCATTTTGCATTTCCTCCCTTACCACAAGCTTGTTTCACTTACAGAACGGGATACAGAGTTGGAGATAATAACAAGCGCGAGAGATACGAGCGAGTTAAAGAGACCAACGGCAGTACCGTAGCTGAAGCTGTTAGACTGAAGACCCTGGGTATAAACGTATGTAGAAATAACCTCGGATGTCTCGTATGTAGACGGAGACTGAAGAAGGAATACCTTTTCAAATCCGACACTGAGGAGATGTCCCATACGGAGAAGAAGCATAGTGATGATTGTCGGAAGAATACTCGGAAGAGTAATACTCCAAAGACAACGCCACTTACCTGCACCGTCAACAACCGCTGCTTCATAAAGCTGCGGGTCAACGTTTGTAAGAGCTGCAAGATAAACAATTGCACCCCAACCAAGCTCAGACCAGATACCGGAAGCGATATAAATCGTTCTGAAGTATCTTGCGTCCGCAAGAACGTTTGTTGCTTCGATGCCCATAGACTCAAGAGCCTTGGTAAGAATACCGCCGGTCGGAGAAAGCATCATCGTAACAAGACCTACAACGATAACCGTTGAGAAGAAGTGAGGCATGTAGCTGACCGTCTGCACAACTTTCTTGAAGTGCATATTCTCACACTCATTAAGAATAAGAGCAAGAATGATAGGTGCCGGGAAGCC
>JAZLCV010000152.1:0-11976 GCA_045614365.1 Eubacteriales bacterium
CGATTTCAAAATTTGCACCTATCCGCTGGCTGGCACGTACATTTGTTTGGATCATCAGGGGTACGCCCCTGATGCTCCAAATTTTTGTCGTATTATACGCACCGGGTCTTTTGTGGGATATGCCAATGCGTTCACGTATGACAGCGGTGCTTGTTGCATTCGGAATTAACTATGCGGCATACTTCTCGGAGATTTACCGCGGCGGTATTGAAGCGATTCCGAAAGGCCAGTATGAAGCATGCCAGGTGCTTGGAATGACAAAATCGCAGACGTTTTTCAAGGTTGTTCTCCCGCAGGTGGTAAAGCGTATAATTCCGCCTATGGGCAATGAGATTATAACTCTTGTAAAGGACACCTCTCTTGCCCGCGTTGTCGCGGTAACAGAAATTATTATGTGCGCAGAGCGTTTCACAAAGCAAGGTCTTATCGGTCCGCTTTTCTCAACAGCGCTCTACTTCCTCGCATTTAACGGAATTCTCACCGTTTTGTTCGGATACATAGAGAAAAAACTCGACTATTACAGAGGTTAAGCCATGGCTATATTAGAAGTTAACAATCTTTATAAAAGCTTCGGCAAAACCGAAGTTCTCCGCGGAATTGACTTTTCGATGGAACAGGGCGAGGTTCTTTCCGTTATCGGCTCCTCAGGAAGCGGAAAGACAACTCTTCTGCGCTGCATAAACGCACTTGAAGTACCCACAAGCGGAAGAATTGCAATAGACGGGGATGAGTTTTACAACTCCGACAAAAATCTCGGCAAGTCAAAGGCAGACCAGCGCCGTTGGCAGCTTGCCTGCGGACTTGTGTTCCAGTCGTACAACCTCTTTCCGCAGTACAGTGCGCTTGATAACGTTATGCTTGCTCCATCGCTCCTTGCAAAAGAGCGACCGGACTATAAGCAGAACAAAAAACAGATTCTCGACGAGATACGCGAACACGCTGAGTCACTTCTTGCGCGCGTAGGGCTTTCTGACAAGACCGGTAACTACCCGTGCGAGCTTTCCGGCGGTCAGCAGCAGCGCGTTGCGATTGCACGTGCGCTTGCGCTTTCTCCGAAGGTTCTTTTCTTTGATGAACCGACCTCGGCACTCGATCCGCAGCTTACGCAGGAAGTTCTCCGCGTTATCCGCGAACTTGCCGATACGAATATGACGATGGTTATCGTTACCCACGAAATGAAGTTTGCACGCGATGTTTCTGACCGCATAATCTTTATGGCAGACGGACTTATCGAGGCAGACGGCACACCGGAGCAAGTCTTTGACGGCACAAACGAAAAGCTCCGCGCATTTCTCGGCAATATTGCTGAGTAATTCATTAAGCTCAATGCAAATATAAACACCGCATAGGAATTAATGCTTCCTATGCGGTGTGTTTTGTGGTATATAATCATAGCTGCCTATTTTTTCTCATAAAATAGCTTCTATTGAATATAATAATTATAATTTTAACTTATTTAACTTGACACATTAAGTTAAATAAGTTAAAATGAATATAACTCAGACCGGAGGTGTTATTATGGATTTAGTCAGAATTCGTTATATGAAAGAGTGGATATCACAGCTTCCCCCCGGCAACATAACCTATAAAACAATTAACGGGAAGAAATATCCGTATTATCAATGGACCGAAAACGGAAAGCAAAAAAGCAGAGTTGTTAAAGCTGATGAATTTGTTGAACTTTCCGGGAAGATTGCTCAACGGAAAACATTAGAAAAGAAAATCGCCGAAGCGGGTGTTGCCAATTCAACACCGGAAGTTCTTGATGCTTCTCATTTCTTTTCTCATGTTGTATCGGGAAAAGATCTTGAAGAATTTGTAGCTCCGGTAAAACATTATAAACGGCGTGAGTGTTACTCCGGGCTTTATGACTATATATACGGAAACAGCACCGACAGAGTATTTGTCTTATATGGTCTGCGACGTACCGGGAAGACCACTCTCATTCGTCAGATTATTGCGGACATGCCTCAGGAAATGTTAATAGACAGCGCCTTCATCCAGATAAATCCTTCTATTGATCTTGCAAAAATCAATATTGATTTAAAACAGCTTTCAAAACAAGGATATCGATATGTTTTTATCGATGAAGTTACATTGATGGATGACTTTATAGAAAGTGCTGCTTTATTTTCTGACATCTATGCATCAAGCGGAATGAAGATTGTTCTGTCGGGCACCGATTCTCTCGGCTTTGTTTTTACTGAAGACAGCTCTCTTTATGACCGCTGTTATATGCTTCATACAACCTTTGTTCCATACCGCGAGTTTTCAAATGTCCTTGGCATAGAAGGAATAGATAATTACATCCGCTATGGCGGAACAATGTCACTCGGCGGACAGAACTACAATTTATCTGCCACAACTTTTTATGATAAGAAAAAAACAGATGAATATATCGACAGTGCTATTGCAAACAACATTCAGCATTCTTTAAACAATTATCAGCATGGCGGGCATTTCCGTTCCTTATCGGAATTACACGAAGCAGGCGAATTAACAAGTGCCATAAACAGAATCATAGAAAGAGAAAATAAAAAGTTTACAGTTGATACATTGATTCGTGATTTTGAATCGTCTGATTTCAGACGGACAGCAAACAACCTATTGAATGATTCACAAAAACCATCCGACGTTCTTATGATTGTTGACAAAGAAGAAATCACCGGCTGGTTTATGAAGGAACTTGACATTTTGAACAAGCCTGAAATGAAGGTTGAAATAACCGATGCCCACGTTCAGCAAATTAAAGAATATCTTGCTCTTCTTGATTTAATTGTTGATATTGATGTTGAAAATATGCACAACCTTTCAAAGAAAGAGAAGCAAACAGTAGTTTCTCAACCGGGAATGAGATACGCTCAGGCAAAGGCTCTTATTGATGCTTTGTCTAAGGATGCGGTTTTCAGCACATTATCCTTAAGCGAACGAAATCGTATAACAGACAGAATGCTTTCAACAATTCAAGGTCAGCTTATGGAAGATATTGTACTACTCGAAACACAATCAGCGCGCAGCGATTGCGAAGTTTTCAAGCTTAAATTTGCTGTCGGTGAATTTGATATGGTTGTTTATAACCCTGCATCATCAACTTGCGAAATTTTTGAAATTAAACACAGCAAAGAAACTCATCCGAAGCAATATCAGCATTTAATTGATTCGGATAAAACAGAAAAAACTGCTTTCAGATATGGGGAAATTGTAAGACGGTGTGTTATTTACAGAGGAGAAACAAAAACTGTCGACGGAATTCAATATCTGAATGTTGAAGAATATCTCTGTTCTCTCTGAACAAAATAAACTATTTCTTCAAGATATGCTTAGTTGTCCGTTTTTAAATCAAGACATAGCAATACCGCTGTCGATACAACAGTATCAACAGCGGTATGTTTTGCGTGGTGGAGACGAAGAGGATCGAACTCTCGACCTTACGGATGCGAACCGTACGCTCTCCCAGCTGAGCTACGCCCCCACATTCAACAAAATATATTATAACAAAACAAACCGTAATTGTAAAGGCTTTTTGCATTTTATTTTGCAAAAAGCCTTTTGAAGTTATATGAATACTATCTGCCCTATCCGTATCAACAACTTTTGAACACAACTTTTCATAATTGTGTTTGAAAAGTCAGGCTTTTACATAGCGCGACATTCTCCCGTTGCCGCCTCTGAACGGATGAATGCACAAAAAATCAAGGACTACACAAGGAATGAGCAAAAGCTGGTTTATGCGGGAATCATTACGCGCTTCCATATAAGCAAGCTCCATCTGCTCCATAGCTTCCCTGACTTCGTTAGCAGGAGTGGGTCTGAATCTTATCTTTCTGTTTCCGTCTTTACCCTCTTCAATAATATAATTATCCCCTGTTTTGTATCGCCCGCCATATTCATATCCCGCTATCTGCATCATTGTTTCATGCAATCTTAAAATATCGGATTCACGCAAATCAAGATTATCGTGATTCAGATGAATAGCATTGAGTGCATCACGGTATCCGGCAATTTCACCCTCTGTATGATTGAGGGGTGCGCTATCCTGATTGACAATAGCCTCAATTCGTTCGTCACTTGTAACAATCCCTTCAATAGCATTAGAGCTTTTTACGGACTGCACCTTTGCCACAGCCTCGAGCTTACTAAAAACCTTGGCATATTCTTCTTTGCGTACACCTGCAATGGTTTTGAGAGATGCAATGCTTGATGCCAAAGTTATAAGATTAGCCGGTAACAATGCGTTATTTAAAAAAGAGTAATCAAACCTTCTCATAACTCGCACTTCCTTTCTGCATATAAATATACCATATTATATGCAGAAAGGATCCCACTCGATTTTCTGCTAAACTGAAAAATCTATCCGCAAATCAATGTTTTATTTTTAACTTACATTGCAATTATAACCAAATTGTGATACAATGTAAGAAAAGCTACAAAAGGAGCGATAATTATGAAAATGACTTTCCGCTGGTACGGCGAAGGCAACGACAAAATCAGCCTTTCCGATATCAAGCAGATCCCCGGCGTTGACGGTATCGTCTGGGCGCTTCATCACAAGATGCCGGGCGAAATCTGGGAGGAAGATGAGATTGCCGAGGTTAAGCGTCAGCTTGATCAGTACGGCTTCAACATGGATGTTATCGAGTCTATCAACGTTCACGACGACATCAAAATCGGTCTCCCGACACGCGACAAATACATCGAAAACTACAAGCAGTGCATCCGCAACGTTGCAAAATTCGGCGTTAAAGTTATCTGCTACAACTTCATGCCTATCTTTGACTGGACACGAAGCAACCTCTTCCACGAGGTCGGCGACGGCTCCACTGCTCTTTTCTATGAAAAGGGCATGATTCAGGACGACTACAAGGCTATGGCAGACTACATCCTCGGCTTTACGGAGAAGTACAACATGTCCTTCCCGGGTTGGGAGCCTGAGAGAATGGCAAAGCTTGACGAGCTCTTTAAGGCATACGAGGGTGTAACCCACGAAAAGCTCTGGGCAAACCTTAAGTACTTCCTCGAAGCTATTATGCCGACCTGCCACGAGTGTGACGTCAAAATGGCTATACATATGGACGATCCACCATGGGATATCTTCGGCATTCCGCGTCTTCTCATCAACGAGGAAAACATCGACCGCTTCCTCAAGATGGTTGACGATCCGTACAACTGCCTTACCCTCTGCTCCGGTTCTCTCGGCGCAAATCCGGACAACGATGTTCCGGCAATCGTCCGCAAGCACTGCGACAGAATCGCATTTGCTCACATCAGAAACGTCAAGAACTTCCCGAACGGCGACTTCTCCGAAGCATCGCACCGCGACTGCGACGGCGACACAGGTATCCTTGAAATCGTCAAGGCATACCATGACTGTGGCTTTGAAGGATATATCCGTCCCGACCACGGCAGACACCTCTGGACAGAAGGTCCGGGCAACGTCCGCCCCGGCTACGGCCTTTACGACCGCGCTCTCGGTATCATGTACATGCACGGTATCTGGGATACGCTCGACCGCATCAAGGGCATTAAGTAAAACTGTTATAATAGCAATATGGACTGTTCATTTTAGAACAGTCCATATTTTTTCTCTTACAGCTGTATTCCACGAAGTTCAAGAGATTCAAGCTCTATAACTTGTTCCTTGTTGCCGTTTATGATTTTCACCTTTACCGGCATATCATAGTCGGTGTTGAGAAGGTATATCTTATTGCCCTCATATACGCTATAGCGCACGCGCTCACTTCCGATAACCTTAATATCGCACTCCCTTGCGCTTGCTGAGATTATCTCTCGGACTATTGCGCGGTATGTATAATAGACCGCCTGATTTCCGGGGTAGTTTACGCTTGTAAAGAGCGTTGCAACGCCCTTGCCGACCTTGTTTTCAATAACCGCCGGGAAATCATACGGCTTTTCAACAAAACCATCTG
Organism: Eubacteriales bacterium; assembly: GCA_045614365.1. Taxonomy (GTDB): domain Bacteria; phylum Bacillota; class Clostridia; order Oscillospirales; family JAAYXM01; genus SIG480. The sequence goes on from JAZLCV010000152.1 coordinate 5,928, forward strand.
CAAGGTATGCTATTGTTTCTGCATCAAGCGGGGCAAGACGAAGATAATCCGCATAGCCTGCCGAGAACATCGGGTCACAGCCATTTTTCAAATATCTCGGATATTTTATTCTCTCGTCAAGTGAATCGTAGCGGAACTTCACTCCGTTTACCGTTCTGCGGATTTCTCCGAAATGACGGCTTCCGAAAAGTTCTTCGATGAGCTCCTCTTTTACCGGTGTATATTCCCCGTCACGCTTTGTCTGTGTGTTGAGGTGAGCCGCACTCATAACGAGGTGACCGCCGCGGCGGACGTATTCCGTGAGCTTTTTCATATTCTCTTCCGTCATCGTGTTCCAACCAAGGAAGATAAGGTAATCATACTGTGAAAGATGGTCAACATCCGCTTCAATCGGCACAACATCAAACTGGCCGTAGGCAGGATAAGCCGAAGTGTCATACTCGCCGTAGTTTTCAGGTTCGGACCAGCTGCGTTTTGCATTCAGTTCATACAAAAGCTTCCATGAGTATTCGGGGTCACTATATCCCCACTCTTCACGGAAAAACTGGTTGTACAGACAGCTTCTGCCCCATTTACCTGCCCAGCCGTCATACAGACCGGAAACGAATGCAACCTTCGCCTTAGGGCCTCCTTTCGGGCGCTCGTCACATTTCATGAAGTCACCCATTTCACCAAGAACTCTTCTGTAATTCCAGCAGACTTCCGAGTCTTCCGTAAACTCCGTTCCATATGCTTTTACACCGTTATCTCCGTTTTCAAGAACAAACAGCCCGGAACCTGCGAGGTATGCATATTTATATACAAGCTCAAGGCGTTTCATCTTCAGCGGATCATCATGGCGCAATCCGCCGTACCACGCATGAGCAATATATGTTCCCCAAAGCTTTGAATCAAACGCCCTTGCCGATCCTCTGAAAAACGGCACCATTACATCCGAGTTTCCGGGGCACATTTCAAGTATCGGCATATCAATCCCCGACGCGGCGTTATGCTTTGCAAAAGCATTTGCCTCGACGCAGAACGAACCGGGATTGCCGAGTTCTTTTGCCAATTTTGTGAATTTGGACAAAACAGAAGTATATCCTTCATATGCGGCTTTCATATCATCATAGTTCTTTAAGAGAAAATTGCGGAAATTTTTTATGTATTTCGTTACATCATATTCATCTCCGCCCTCACAGATATTGTGCTCACTAATCCCGTCGCGGTCAATGTAATATCCCGGAAGCTTGCATGCATAATAGCTTCCCGCTTCACCGAAAAGCTCACCGAGGTAATACTCTCCCGCAACTTCTTTCATTTTTGCAATGGTTTCAGCCGTAAACCAGCAATCCTTTCCCTCCGGTGCATGCTGTGTGGCATAAAGGAAAACGAAATATATTTTATTTTCGGCAAGATACTTAGCCCATTCAACAAAGCATTCCTGCTCAACAGCTTCTCCGCGCGGGCGGATTGAAACGAAATTAAATCCCTTGTCAATACAGCGGGTTTTTATCTCGTTCATCATATTTTCCTTATCAAAGCTCAGCTCGCCTATGTTTATTCCGTTTAAAACTATGTCTTTTCCCATCGTGTTTTCTCCTTGCTGTTTCTTTCGTTTGTATGCGGTCGATAAGCTTTACCGGCTTTATTCGTACATATCGGCATCCGATATTATTTCGTAATACCAGTCATCTTTGCTGTTTACGCAAACCCTTGCGCTGCCGATTTCATCAGAAACAATTGTTTGCTCAAGTCTCTTATTATAAAAATTATAGTCCTGAACATACTTTTTATAATATTTAGTATATTGTGAGCGATGATATATTGCATCATTCGGTATATACATAACCTTCGGGTTTAACGTGAGGATAAACTGCGGACTGATATCACAGATAAAATGATGATTTCCGAAGAACCAATCGCAGGAAAGCTCATCGGTGCGCTTTTGCTTTATCATATCATACATATATCTTTCCTGACAGAAAGCGTAGTTATCCGCTCCGTGATAATAGCGGAAACCGTTATAATCAAGCATAAACGAAACTGATGTTGAATTTTCGTAATTATGCTCATTTATGCGATAGAACGGGTAGTTATAAACCTCCATTGCCTCACCGTTTTCGTCAAAGCGGCTGTTAAGCACATCCATCGTCACTCCGCCAAGATCCCAGATTTCGTGAAGCTCGTCATAGTAGCAGAGCATAGTGGAATCAATATATCCAAAATCTTTCAGATAATCATATCTTGCCTGCTTATCGGCTTTGACAAGCTCATCTGCCCTATCCTGATCAGGGATTTTTATTCCGTTCATCTGGAGGATTTCTTCCTTCATTCCGTTGTGGTCTTTATGGAAATGAGTAAGCAGATAATAATCGAGCTTTATATTGTGCTTTTCAAGATACGGAATGATATCTTCCTTTGCGTTTTTCTCGTACCCTGAGTCGATAAGCATATTTTTCCCATTAGGAAGCTTTATGAGCGTTGAATTTCCTTTTCCGACATTGAAATTTATATATTCAAGCTCGGTTTCAGGTGCTGTGTCGCACACAGTCAATTCCTGAGTAAGAACTTTACCGCTTTCAAGATAGTAACTTAACGTATGTGTTCCTACCGAAAGCTTCAAAACAGCTTCTTTGTCCGGATACACATTTATCATAGTTTCCTCAACCGCTCTTGTTCCCTTCAGTTCGGTTGTGAATGGAATTTCATCGCCGTTTTCTGTTTCTATCTTTACAAGCTTATCCTTATAGTTTGAGATAAGGCTCTGCGGAGTTTTGGGACTGCTGAGGAAAAGTGTCGCCTTTGTAGGTGAAATGCTGTATGGCAGCGGATTCGTTTTGCCGAGGTTTTCAATATATGAAATTTCAAACGGCAGAACCCACACAGGCAGCTTTGTCTGCGCGTGACGTATCTGGACCAAGTTCTTTCCCTTTTCAAGCCATACCGGAACAGTCATTTCGCTATCTCCGGCAAATGCACTGTAATTATCTATATTGGCCCTTCCGTCCGGATACGTTACCGTGATTTTGAAGTACAGTTCCCAGCTATCGTGGGAATACATCATTGCTATGTCATAATATCCGGTTTCGGGAACGGTTGTTTCATAAGTGAAATAATCGTCGTTCGTTTGCAGGAGAAGTCCTTTTTCTGTTCCCATTACGTTCGTTTCAACAATGTTGAACTTTTCACAGAAAGCATCGCGCAATGCGTGCTTCGCGGGAATGTCGGCAGTTCTGCACAGCATCGCTGCCATTTGCGCACGTGTTACCATTTCTTGCGGTCTTAGCGTTCCGTCGCTGTAACCGGAAATAATACCTTTCGAAACAGCAAGAGAAAACAGAGGCTTCATTGATTCGGAAACAGAGGCGTTGTCGGAAAAGGCATTGCCCACAAGATATCTGTTTGCAAACTTAAGCTCGCTGTCATACCCCATTGCGTATACTATCATATACACTAATTCTTCGCGGGTTACAGCTTTTTCAGGCTCAATACGGCGGCTTACCTTCCACGCAACCGGAAGAAAATCTTCTGCCGCGTATACGTATGGTGCGTACCATGCGTTTTGTTCAACGTCTTTATATGTACTTCCGTTTTTGGCAGGTTTTCTCTCTGAGAATGAAACAACGGTTTTTACCGCTTCAGCACGCGTTATCCCGTGCTCCGGCGCAAAGCTTCCGTCGGGATATCCTTCAAGCCAGCCTTCTTCTGTACACTCCTTTACGCTCCCATATGCCCAATGCTTTTCGGTAATGTCAGAATACATCATATTTTCCTCCGCTCCGACAGGAAAAACCGTCGGCAGAATCGACATTGTTATTACAACTACTAAAAGAATTGATAAAAACCTTTTCATAAGTTTCTCCTTCCGTTTTTTATTATAGCGGAGAGGGAGGCCTCTCCGCTATAGGTTTTTTATTCTGCTGTCGGAGCAACATATGTGTAAACATACTTTGTTCCGTCGCTGAGTATTGCATATGCAGAAATTTCTGTTGCGTTTACGTTGTTGATAATTGCAAACTGCGTTGCATCATCTCTTGTCATTGCGTAATCCTTTGTACCAAGAGTTATTCCGCGCTCAACTGCATCGCCGAAGCCGATGAACTCTGCTTTGATTACACTTTCGTTGTTGCCAATATCAAGCTTGCTTATAAGAATCTTACGTGCGATTATATCGCCGCGAACAAGCTCTGAATCACCAAACATCGGCTCGACAACGCAATCCTCCCATGCGTAGAAGGTGTAATTCGTTTCCGTTGAAACAAGTTCTGCTGCGGCATTACCAACCTTCTTCGTCCATCCCCAGAAGTATTTATTCTCTGGCACCTCAACCGTCGGGCAAACAATTTTTGCTCCGTATTTGTATAAGTCTGATTTTCCATTTACGGTTATATTGTAGCTTTGAACTCCATTTCCGTAAACAGCTTCCTTTATTCCGTTGCCGTTGTCTTTCCAGTCGGTTGCATACCCATAGCCGAGCATATATGGTCTTGTCGCATCTGTTGCATCCGGAATCAACTGACCGTTTGCATTGAAATATTCTGTTTCCGCATCTTCGCCGTCTTTTGTGTAAACTGCAATAAGCCAGTTTGCATCGCCCTTTTCTGCGGAATATGTGAAGTTGTTTTCAAGAGAAACTATTCTCTTGTTGCCCTTTTCGGCATTTTCAAGGCCTCTTGCCCAATAACGGAAGGTGTAATCTCCGATTGTCGCATCGGTCTTTACCTCATATACATCGCCGGTCTTTGTTGCTGAGGTTGTTTCCTGAGAAAGCTTCTCTCCATTTGCATATGCAACAACCTTGACGTCCGGATTTACGTTTACGTTCTCTTCGATTTCGTATGTATCCTCACCGAATGCTTCTTCATAAACAGGTGTTACCTCCGGCTCTGTTACCGGTGCAGTGACTTCAACTTCAATTGACTTCGAAGATGAAAGACCATCCTTTGTTGCAGTTGCGATAATTGTGGCCGTACCGTCTGCAAGACCTGTTACAACGCCGGTGTTTGCATCAACTTCTGCAAGAGCTGCATCATCAACTGCTACTGCATATGAATATGTAACATCGGTTGCATCTGTGTTGTTGCTCATTTTTGCTGCTGTTGCCGTTACTTTATTTCCGTCTACTGTGAGGCTTGAAATCATCGGGACTGACTTCGAGCCGTCACCTTCGGTGAGGGTGAGATAGTTTAAAAACACATATCCGTTATCTTTAAAATTTCCACCACTTGTCGCTTTACTTGTCGGTTTGAATACAAAATAATATTCATCTGCTTCTAAAGGAATTTTCCCTCCTTTGAAAACAAGGGTCTGCTCTCCAGTATCATCACTAAATTGATTTGTAGATAATTTGTTTTTTTCATCTTTAAATCCTTCACTTATAGATTCAACACTATTTACTTTAAACACAAATGCATCTATATGATTTTTCTTGCCACCCGATACAGGTGTTGCTGTCACAGAAAGGCCGTAATCCCCAGTCTTGGGAATACTAATTTTAAATGCAATCCAATACCAGGATTCAATCTCGGCATCATACTTTGCGGCTACCACCTTGACATTTCCGCTATCTGCCCTTAAATGGCCACCTGAGTTTTCCATTTTTTCTGCGCCTCTAGAATTATCAGCATACTGCCAAAATCCATCGTTACTTTCCCAAATCAATGCAGAATAAGGTGTTGGGGGATTAGTTACTACAAACTTGTTTTTAAAATCATACACTACCTTGATTCCGGCTTCTGTTTCCGTATCTGCTGCAAATACGGCTGGGATAAGAGATATGAGCATTGCTGTTGCGAGGAAAATTGATAATAGTTTTTTCATTGTCTTTAACCTCTCTTTTTTATTTTTTATATTAACACATATATGTGTGCTAAACGTTTTTTGCCCGTTGAGGAAGAGAACAAGACTCTTTCCCTGCCAAGCGGGAGTCTTCCACGTTTTCGGGAAATTCCCGAAGAGGATCTTACTTTCTTGTTTCGCTAAGAAAGTAAACAAAGAACGCGAAAAGGGGAGAACTCGTGCGCCCACTCCCGTGGCGCAAGGAAACCTCCCCTTTTAACCCCTCCGC
>JAZLCV010000153.1:0-1854 GCA_045614365.1 Eubacteriales bacterium
GTATCACGAAACACCGAATATACTCCTTTAAATAACAGATAAGGGTGAGTTTTAATGAAAAACAAGCTGTTTCCTTCTTTGTTTGCACTTCCTGTTGTCACCGGAATATGCGGTGCGCTTCTGCGTGCATCTCAGCTTCGGCACGCATACGATGCCGAAACCGGCATTCTGCGCAGCGGCGAGCCCTCCACCTACGGGCTTGTTGCGGTGTGCGTTATTGCATCACTCATTGCGCTTCTCGCCGCTTTTCTTCTGAAAAACGGCGTCGAAATCAGCTCCCGGAAGTTCAGAAAGGGGCTTTTTGTCTCCACAGCTGCAGCTACCGCAGTGCTTCTTATCTACGCCGCAATGACGCTGTACACTCTGATTGATGAATTCAGTGTGCCCACGCTCATTCTCGGGCTTATTTCCGTGTATTGTGCGGTAGCCTTCCTTGTCTTTGCAAAATATTCTTTTGCCGAGCGTGATGACATTGCTTACTGCGTATTTTCCGCCGTGCCGGCTTTCTGGGCGTGTTTTATGCTGATTCTCGCCTTCCGTGATAAGATCTCGGATCCGATAATAGCAAACTACGTTCCGATGATATTTTCATATATTTCCATTCTTATGTTCTGCTACTCCGTTGCGGCTCATATCCTCGGCAAGAATAAGAAACACGTTGCTGTTTTTGCGTGTTTCTTCGGAATTTTCTTTATTCTTACGGAGCTTTTATCGCCCGTTTTCGCCAAAGGTTTTGTCGAAATCAATGCGGAAAATATAAGATATCTTCTCCCGCAACTTGCATTTTTACTGCTTATGCCGGCTGTTACGGCCGAGATTATAAAAAAATAAATTTCACGAAAGGATGCACTGACGATGGCGGAAGGACATCGCGGAAGACTTCGCGATCGCTTTGAAGAAGAAAACATCGACACAATCCCCGAGATCTATGTTGTTGAAAGAATTATTCACAACGTTGTGCCACGCCGCGATGCTGGTAAAACCTCGCGGGCGCTTATTGAAACGTTCGGAAGCTTTGCCAAAATTATAGATGCACCTAAAAGTGAGCTTCTCAAAGTCGATGGAATCGGTGAGGCTGCGGCAACTTTTTTGAAAACACTTCCCGCGTTTTACCGGAAATATAAGCTCAGCCAATGGAACGACAATAAAATATTCACCGATGCAGAAACAATTATGGCATACATGGCGGATAAGCTTACGGGATACAAAAACGAAGTGCTTGCCGTTATGTGCCTTGATTCAAAATTCCGGTTGCTTACCTGCAGAGCAATATCTGAGGGTAATATTAACGATATACAGTTCAACACCAGAAAACTTCTTGACATTGTCATGGGTTGCGGTGCCTCACGCGTGGTTATCGCTCATAATCATCCGGAAGGTGAGCTGTTTCCCTCAACGCAGGATCTGCAAACAACGCAGATTATTTATAACGCACTGCATTATGCCGGTGTCACGCTTGATGACCATATCATAACCAATGACAGCGGTGCGGTATCTCTTGTGCAGATTGAAAAATTCCCGCGCGGAGCGACAAAAATATAAACACATAACAAACGGAGACGGAAAAGGCTGATGGCTTTTTCCGTCTCCTTCTTTTTAGCACACTTTATAACGCCGTTTAGCAAAACATTACGGATGCAGTATTTCACTAAACGAAAACTGATCTTCCTTCTATTATCCCCTCATCACCAGTTCCGTAAGCTTTTTTTCAAAACGCACATTCTGCTCTGCGTTCCGTTTCGGCGGACCCTTCAGCCTTCCTCCGCCGTTTCTTATCTTCCTTGCAGTGTGGCGGGCAAGCAAAAGTGCGTCTATGTTGTTTTCGGTGTATTCATCCCCATCCTGATTGATGCA
>JAZLCV010000154.1:0-27196 GCA_045614365.1 Eubacteriales bacterium
GCAGGCATCCATATAAGAGAAAAAACCGACTTGAAATCAAGCCGGTTTGGAGCGGAAGACGAGATTCGAACTCGCGACTTTCACCTTGGCAAGGTGACACTCTACCACTGAGTCACTCCCGCAATTGCATATATAATTATATCACATAAATTCCAAATGTCAACAGTAAAAATATTAAATTTTATTTAAGTTATGTTTTTTATTTTTTCTTGCAGAAACGAAATAAATATGATATACTTATTTTCATATTAAATAAAACAAAGGGTGAATATTTATGAGTAAAAGAGTTTTTGCTCCCGGAGACATTCTTCTCCCGAAAAATGGGACAGATATGAAAAAATGGAGCGTTGTAGCGTGCGACCAATACACCTCCGAACCGGAATACTGGGCAAGTGTTTCGGACTTCGTCGGTGATGCACCGTCAACCCTACACCTTACCTTCCCTGAAATTTATCTGGAAGACGGAGACGGCGATGCAAGAATCGAGCGCATCAATGGTTCTATGGCAAAATATATTGAAAACGGAATTTTTGCTGAAAAAGTTTCAAAATACATATATGTTGAGCGCACGCAACGAAACGGAAAAATCCGCCGCGGACTTATGGGTGTTGTTGACCTTGAAGAGTATGACTATATGCCCGGTTCTCAGTCAAAAATCCGCGCTACGGAAGGAACCGTTCTTGAGCGCATTCCCCCGCGCGTTAAAATCCGAAAGAACGCGAAGCTTGAAATTCCGCACATAATGCTTCTCATTGATGATGCAGAAAAGAGTGTTATTGAGCCGCTTACAAACATAAAACTTCCTGTTGCATATGATTTTGAGCTTATGGAAAATTCAGGCTCAATCCGCGGATACTTTGTAAGCGATGACGAGGAAAAGCGGATTGATGCTGCTCTGGCAGCGCTTGCCGATGAGGAAACATTCAACAAAAAATATAACGTTTCCGGCAAAGGCGTTCTTCAGTTCGCAGTAGGCGACGGAAATCACTCGCTTGCAACAGCGAGGGAATGCTGGCGACTTGTTAAGGAAACACTTTCTCCCGAGGATTACGAAGCACATCCGGCGCGCTATGCACTTTGTGAGCTTGTCAACCTTCACGATTCTTCCCTTGAGTTTGAAGCTATCCACAGAGTTGTTTTCGATATCGACCCCGACAAGATGCGCAAAGCTCTTTCCGATTATTACGAGCTTTCGGATACTGCGGAACAGAAGTTTGTTATGATTACCGCAAACGGCTCCGAAGAAATCGGAATTGCAAACCCGAAATCCAATCTCACAGTCGGCTCATTACAGAAGTTCATTGACGATTATGTCAAAGAAAACAGTGGAAAAGTGGATTACATTCACGGTGAGGATGTTGTAAACCGCCTTGGTGCAGAACCCGGTAATGCGGGATTTATTCTCCCTGTAATTTCCAAGGAATCGTTCTTCCCCACTGTCATCTGCGACGGTGCGCTTCCGAGAAAAACCTTCTCTATGGGAGATGCCTGGGACAAGAGATTCTATCTTGAAGCAAGAGCAATAACGAAATAATAAATTTTCAAATTATAAAATATTGAGGCTTGTAGCAAAATGCATTTTGCTACAAGCCCTTCTTTATTATATCAAAAAACTGACACCGAAAAAACGATGTCAGTTTAAAACTGATTATATTTACCTTAGGAAAGCATCTGCTTTCTTCTGGAGAGGTTGAGTGTTCCGTCTGTCATATTACCAAGCTCATCAAGAGTCTTGCCTGTACCATAAACAACGCAGGAAACGGCCTCGCCTGCAACGCGGGTGTCGATGCCCGTTTTGGATTGGATAAGCTCTGCAAAGCCCCAGACAAGGGAACCGCCTCCGGTAAGAACGATACCGTTTGTGGAAATATCACCGACAAGTTCAGGCGGAGTGCGCTCAAGCACGCTGTGTATAGCCTCAACAATTCTCGTTGCCGGTTCCTCAAGGGCCTCGTACATTTCGCTTGATGTTACAGTAAATATGCGCGGAAGTCCCGTCATAAGGCAACGGCCTTTTATTTCCATAGAAATTTCTTCGGGACGCGGGAAAACGCAACCGATGTTGATTTTAAGATCTTCTGCCGTACGCTCACCAATCAGCACATTATGCTTGCGGCGTATGTATTTGATAATATACTCATCAAAATCATCGCCCGCCATTTTAATCGAAGAAGATTCAACGATATTCGAAAGAGAGATAACCGCAACGTCCGTTGTTCCGCCACCGATATCTATAACCATATTACCGTCCGGCTCCGCAATCTTGATGCCTGCACCTATTGCAGCTGCGATGGGCTCTTCGATAAGAAACACACTTCTTGCACCTGCTTGGCGCCCTGCATCAATAACCGCACGCTCTTCAACCTCGGTAATACCGCTCGGAACACAAATAACAACACGCGGCTTTATGAGGCTGAAGCCCCCCATTGCCCTACGAATAAAATTTTTAATCATATGCTCTGTCATTTCGTAATCGGAAATAACACCGCCGCGAAGAGGACGAATAGCGATGATATTGCCCGGAGTACGCCCCAGCATCTTCTGAGCTTCAATTCCGACCTTCAAAACCTTATCAGTTGCTTTATCAACAGCAACAACAGACGGTTCACGAAGAACAATTCCCTTTCCTTTTACATATACGAGGATAGATGCGGTACCCAAATCAATACCAATATCTCTGCTGAAAACCATTATTTTCCACCTCAATTTTTCTTCTTAAATTCATTTGCCAATATAGTATATCACAAATAGCTACTGCTTACAAGCATTAATTTGTTAAACCCGAACATCAAGCAATAAAAAACATCACTTTTTCCCATGCCCTGCGGCAGCAATCGTTACAGCATACACTTTTTCTGCGCCATGTGTTTTCAAAACGCGGGCGCACTCACCCACGGTGCTTCCCGTAGTAAACACATCATCAAGTAGGATTATGCGTTTTCCCATGACGTCCATACCTGAAATTTCATATGCACCGAGGATGTTTGCCCTTCTGCCGGCAGCATCCGTCTGCCGCGACTGAGGCGCGGAATCCCGGCATTTTACAAGCGTCCGCACAGGTTCTGTTCCCATACGGTTGCAAACCTCCACCGCCAGAAGCTGTGCCTGGTCATAACCTCGGCTTCTTTTCCTTTTTTTACTGAGCGGAACCCATGAAATAATATCATATTTCCCATCAAGATTTGAATTAATACATTCCTCAAGAAATTCAGAAAAATCAACAGCGTACTTTGAAAGACCTGCGAACTTATATCTTATAATCGCGTTTCTTGCATCGCCCTTATAGCGAAAGCATGACCATATGCCGTCTACAAACATTACATTTTCTTTGCATTCCTGAGGAGTTTTATAAGGCAGTGTTTCTCTGCATTTTTCGCATACTCCGTCTTTTTCAAGCACACGTCTGCAAAATACACACTTTGGAGGAAATAAATATTTCGCTATAAGCTCTGTGATTTTCAAATTACCTTACCTCCGCAAATACATAATATCAGCCGAGAAGCTCTTTTATACGCGTTTTAAGCGCGCTATATCTGTTTCTTTGTTTATTATTCTCCATCATATACTTAACCACACCGAAATCGCCTACGATTATAAGCAGTTCTCTTGCGCGAGTCATAGCTGTGTACAGTACGCTTCTGTGCAGAAGCGCCGGAGCACTGTCACAAGCCACCAAAACCACGGCACGGAACTCACTGCCCTGCGATTTATGAACCGTCATTGCATACGCAAGCTCAAGCTCGTTAAGACTTGAAAACGGATAATGGACGAGCCGGGAATCAAAATTGACGGTCAGCGTTTCATCACGCGTATCAATGCTTATAACCTCACCGATATCGCCGTTAAATATCCCGTAACCGACTTCGCCACCATACATTCCGTACCAATTTATATTATAATTATTCTTTATCTGCATAACGCGATCGCCAAGCCGGAAAAGACGGTCGCCTATTTTCTTTTCATCCTTTCCTTCCTCCGGAGGGTTAAGTGTTGCCTGCAGGCGGTGGTTAAGTTCCACCGTTCCTGTCGCATTCTTGCGGCTAACAGCCAAGACTTGAATTTGGGAGGCAGGAATGTCCATCTTATCAGGCAAGCGCGTTTTGCAAAGCTCAAGCACTGTTTTTACAAGCGACTCATCATCCGTACGCGACATAAAGAACAAATCATTGTCTTTTTTTCTGAAATCAGGAAGCTCGCCGCGATTTACCGCGTGTGCCCCGACAACTATATCACTTTCTGCTGCCTGACGGAAAATACGGTCAAGAACAACCGTCGGGAACATCTCACACCCGAGCAGATCTTTAAAAACATTTCCCGGACCTACTGAAGGAAGCTGATCGGCATCGCCTACAAGAATAAGCTTACAGCGCGCCGGAAGAGCCTTCAGTGTTGCGGAGATAAGCTCGATATCAACCATAGACATCTCGTCTATGATAAGAACATCTGTCTCGAGCGGATTCTGCTCATCTCTGGCAAACGACGCTGCTGTTCCGTGTTCATTATAACAAATCTCAAGAAGACGGTGGATTGTTTTTGCCTCAATTCCGCAGAATTCCGTCATCCTTTTCGCAGCGCGACCGGTGGGAGCGGCAAGCATTACACGCATATCCATCCTCTCAAACGCAGAAAGCATACCTTTTATAACGGTTGTTTTTCCTGTTCCTGGACCTCCGGTTAAAAGAAGAACAGAATTATTTACAGCCATTTCAATTGCCTTTTTCTGCAAAGGTTCAAACTTCAGATTCCCTTTTACCTCTGCTTTTTCAATTATTTCATCGCAGTTAAGCTCCGTTGATGTATTGGAAACAGCAAGCAGGGCAAGTTTCTTTGCGACATAGCTTTCCGCATCGTAAAGTGAAGCAAGATAGCAGGCTGACACTCCGCAAATTTCCTCTTCAACCACTTCTCCATCAGCAATAAGACGGTCTATTGTGATTTCGATTTTATCTTCTTCTATACTCAGTAATCTCGCGGTTGCCGCACACAGCTTGTTTCGCGGAATAAAGGTATGACCGGATTCAGAATTAAAACGAAGCTCATATATAACAGCTGCTATAAGGCGTTCACGTGCATTACCCTCGAATCCCATATCTATAGCAAGCTTATCTGCTTTATAAAACGGAACACCTATTTCCGCGTCGGAGAGTATGTACGGATTTCTTCTGACACATTCGGTTGCTTTTTTTCCGTATATATGAAACAGGGCAACCGCGATTTCCGGTTCAAGCCCGTTTTCCGAAACAAATTCCATAAGAAGCATCAGGGCGCTCTGCTGTTCAAACCTTGATGCTATCTGTTCTGCTTTTTTTGCCGTAATGCCCGCTATCTCGCAAAGCCGGCGCGGATAACGTTCGATTATATAAAGGCTGTCATCACCGAAGGTTTCAACAATTTTCTCTGCCGTTTTTCTGCCTATGCCCTTAATTGCACCCGAGGAAAGATACGCAAGAATCATCTCTGCAGTATTGGGCAACGTTCTCCGGAACGATGTTATTTTAAACTGAGTACCGTAACTCGGATGATTTGCCCAAACTCCGCTTGCCTCTATATACTCGCCCACACCGGCAAACGGAACACAGCCGACAGCAACGGTTTCCCCGCCGTCTTCCGTACACAGATTCAGAACAGCATATCCGTTATCATCATTTTTAAATATAACCGAAGCGATTATACCGCTTATTACAGATTCTTCAGTCATTTTCGTTCCTCACGATTTTCTATTCATAATTCTTCGTATAAACAAACAAAAAGGATTTTCTTTCAAGCGTTCCGGATAAAAAACAATATCTGTACACACCGAAAAAAAAGCGATTACACAAGCGGCGGCAAAAACCGCAGCTACAGCATCAACAACAACCCATATCCACACAGAATATCACCTCGGTATATTCTATGCCGGTAATTTTTATGCGTGAAGACTTAAAAAGTCGATTGCGCCGAGAAAGCCGTACGACACACCACCTACGATCAGTGCCGCGATAACAACTCCTGCAAAAATAGCGGGCAGAGCAGATTTCAGCCGCATATCCAGAAGTCCAGCAAGCATCGCGCCCGTCCACGCGCCCGTTCCCGGAAGCGGAATTGCAACAAGGATTATCAGACCAATCGTCTTATACTTTTCTATCACTGCCTTATTTTTCATAACGCGTTGCTCGCTCCACTCTGCAAAGCCACGGAAAAATCTTGTTTTTTTCAAGTATTTAAGTACATTGCGGATACAGAGAATAATAAGAGGCGTGAGAAGCATATTCCCTATTATTGAAAGAATTATGGTTTCCCACGCAGGAAGACCTGCCGCCGCGCCGTAAGGAATTGATCCTCGAAGTTCGAGAACGGGAGTCATTGCGATTCCCACTATTTTAAGTGCCGAACCAAGCTCCATAGAAAACAAGGACATCAAAAAACCACACCTACCGATATAATAATGCTATAATTATATCAGTTATTTACAAAATAAACAAGTCCTCAAAAGGTATTTTTCCCTTTTTAAATAAAATCAAGTTTATAAGTCGTTTTACCGAATGATTCATACTTTTAAAAGAATAGTTTTCTCTTCATCGCTTCACGACTTGTATCGTTTATCGCAAGATAAATCAGCAAACCACCAACTAAGAACAAAGTAGTTAATGGATATATCGACCAACCAATAAATCTCAGCTCAAAGGTTATGCATAATAAGAACTCAACTAATAAAGAAAACATGCCAAATGCCATAAAACCGCCTCCCCAAACATACAATTTCCCGCTTTTCAGGTAACGAAGCAAAGTAACAAGAGTCATTGCAATCAAACAAAGTATACCGGTTATAGGAAATGCAAAGCTAAAAAACCATTCCCCGCCTGTAACATAGTTGATGTATAAGAGATATGCCATTGCTACAACAAAAGCAGATGGCACAAAAATTATCGGATTCGGTTTTCTGAACCACATAGGCAAAGCAAAGGCAGTATAAGCAAGGACCAACGCTCCGACAACAAATCCAAACCAATCAAGTACCGAGTCGGATAGGAAATCTGCAAAGAAACAAACCGTAAGAGCTATCAAAAAAAGCGCAACAACAGTACCGCACAAGGCCTTTGAATTTGACGGCTTTTCCGGAAGCTTATTAATCGGATACAGCGGACGTTCGTTTCTGCAATCAAGTTCTGGATGAAAAACAGTTACACCGCACAACGGGCACTTTTTTTCTGTATCAGCAAGCTCAACACCGCATTTTATGCAATACATATTCAGTCACCTCTCATTATGGTTACTTTCCACAACAGCTGAAAGCCCCAGATTACGTAACACGGCAAAGAAATGTCGTTCAAGCTCAGCTTCTTTTATATTGCGGATAAAATTTATATATACGGTCTCTCCAAACGACAGCATACCGCAGTTATATGGTGCTGCCGCTTGCACTCCGAGAATAAAATCAAACCGTTTTATATACCCTGCCATTTCATCCGGAACCTTCACCTGTCCAAGATTTGACAACGTAAGGCAAGATTTTTTCTCTCCGACACTATCAAACACAGCTTTCATAACTGCGTTTTTTACCGGTAACGGAACAAGGCGCAAAAACGGGTTCTTTTCATCGTTTACATTAGTTGCAATAACACTGCTCATATGCTTTGCTGTAATTTCCGCTCCCATTTTATGGCGTATAACCGCACATATTTCATCAAGCGAATATACCCCGAGCCTCGGGTCAATTTCCGGAACAGTGTACATCGCAAAATTACGCAGAGTATTACTCGGAAACAACTGACGCAGGTTTACCGGTATAAGAAGCTTCAGTCTCTTTCTTCGCTTTATATCAGGAAGCTTCTCTTTTTGAAGATTTTCAAGAGCCTTCAGCATAACCGCGCTCATAAACACAGTAAGCGTTGAATTGTATTTGTGTGCAAGCTCCAATGCTGTTTTTACCGGTATACGAAAACACGTGAGATTAAGAATTCCGTCCCGTTCCTCTTCGCCGAACATATGCCATGCATTTGTGTCTTTGCGGCTTGCCGGAACCGTTCCGGCATTTTTTAAAAAGCAATCCTCCAGTTCTTCATCCATAGGCGACGCATTTCGATCCACAATTCCGTTTTCGCACGGAATTTCAATCTCATATTTTTGTTCAAGATACTCTGCAACAAGATTTTTAAGAAAAACCAAAGCACCTGTGCCGTCTGTCAATGAATGAAAAAACTCAACGGCAATACGGTTATGATAAACAATCACCCGAAATGCACATTTTCGCATTTCTTTCTTGCTCATATAAACAAGAGGATAGCTGTATTCTTCCCTGACTTCCGGTGCTGTTTCAATCTCCTGAAGATAATACCAGAACACACCTTTACGCAAACGCGCGGCAATAGACGGAAAGCGCCTGACAACAATCTCCAATGAAGCTTTCAGCACATCAGTATCTATATCATCAACTAAAGTTGCGGACTGACGGAAAACATTGCTCCAGTTTTTTCTTCTCGCTGCCGGATAAATTTTTGCCGCATTATCAAGCCTCAACCACCGGAGCGTCTTTAAAACTTTTTTTGACATAACATTTCTTTTCCTTACCAACTGTAGTCTCATGTCAAATTTGGCATAAAAAGTTTTTATTTTTCCAAAGCAACATGACATAACCATTCCATTTTAACTTATACAAGTATATCGCATTTGCTTTGAATAATCAAGTTCTTTTCATATCTGCATTTTTTTCATAGCGGAAAAATATACAATAAGCAGTGTTGTAATCGATAGTATCCAGCCAACAGGCCACACTAAATACAAAAATGTTAAATTCGGAAAAAGCGGAAAAATGCTATAAACCCATACAAAACGCAAACCACTCATATAAATAAGAGTTGTTAACGTGGGAACAATCGGTTTTCCCATGCCGCGAAGTGCTCCGCCAATAACATCATTTATTCCGCACAGAAAATATGTAAGAGCTATAATAATTAGTCTTTGGCACGAATATTCAATAACCGCAGGTGTGGAGGTTATTAACCCCGAAAGCTGTTTTGAAAAAACCGCAAAAATTATTCCAAGTGAGAATCCAAACGCCACGGTAATAATCAATGACTTTAAGACTGCCTCCTTTACGCGTTTGTAGTTCTTTGCTCCTATATTTTGTGCAACATACGAGATGGTAGCAAGAGAAGGTGCATTACTTACCTGATAAAGTATCACATCAAACTGATTAGCAATAGAAACACCTGTAGTCGCATCCGCTCCAAAGCTGTTTACCGCCGTTGTCATCACTACATTTGCAAGGGAAGAAAACGTAAAGTGAAGCCCCGCCGGAACACCTACGAATAATATCTCTTTAAGGTCTGAAAAACATATGTTTAATGTTTTAAAACTGATATGAACTTTATCCTTGCTCCTTAATAGAACACTTAACGTTAGACCACACGCTATTGTATTAGAAACAATAGTTGCAATCGCAACACCTTCCACTTCCATATCAAACAGTATTATAAAAACTATATTTGATATAACTTTTACAATTCCGCCTATTATCAGAAAAATCATTGGGCGTTTTGTATCTCCGGAAGCTCTCAAAATAGCTGCACCAAAATTATACAGTATAATTATCGGCACACCAAGAAAATATATTCTGAAATAAGCTACCGCTTTACCAAGAAGACTTTCGGGACAATTGGTCCATCTTAAGAACACATCCGCACAACTCACCCCGATAATAAGCAATAAAAAACCGGTAACAACTGAAAACAAGATAGCCGTTCCGATAGCCTTTTCGGTTTTTTCGCTGTCTGCTTCACCTATACGCTTTGCAACAAGCACATTTGCTCCTGTAGACATTCCGGTAAGTGTACCTGTACATAAAGATATTAGCGCAGCACATGCGCCAACTGCTCCTACCGCTTTATCATCTACTAAATTACCAAGGACCGACATGTCTATAATGTTAAAAAGCGACTGCATAACGTTCATAATCATTATTGGTATTACCATTTGAAGCATGCTTTTTGTAATTGAGCCGGATAACATATCTACTCTGTAATTTCTCATTTTTTGTCTCTCCTTTTTTCTTTCCCTATTATTTAAAATGAATTTGGAGCAGAAAATTATTGATATGCGTCACAGCAATCCACCTTCAGTTAAAATAAGTTCCATACCGATTGCAAATCCGGGGTTTAATGATTTCTTTAAGAGCCATTCTTTAGTTGTATGAGCACCACCGCCAATATACACACCTACACATATTGCAGGTATACCGAGAGAATGAGGAATATTAGCATCGGTTGAACCGCTGCCCCTTTTTACTTCGCAGTTGCCGTATTTTTCCTGAACGGAGCATACAAAATCGGAAAGTGCATTTAATTCATTAATATCCATATTGTCCATGCAGGGACGGTTACCCACAAGCTCAACCTTCAATTCCTGACAAGTTTTCTTTGCGTTTTCAAAAATTTCAGCATACTTCTTTTCCATAATATTAAGGCACTCTACATTATTAGAACGGTATTCACAAAGCATGGTGGCACTTTGTGCTATTGTGTTTACACTTGTGCCGCCACTTATGACGCCTACATTGTATGTAGTTTTACTGTTACCCAGCTTAGGCACTTCGATTTTGTATATTTCCGTAATGATCTCCGCAATCACATTTATAGCATTGCGGTTGCCAAAGGCACCAAACGAATGACCGCCCTCTGTTATGGCAGTTACTTCATAACGGTGAGAACCGACACTATCATTAATTATATGATGATAACCACCATCAAAGGTGAACATATGTTTTATTCTATCGCGATAGTCTTTGAAAATCTGACGGCAGCCTTTAAGATTGCCAAGACCTTCTTCACATGCATTGGCTACAAACATAATCGTTCGGTTTAATTTGATGTCACTTTTAACAATATGTTTTATGCACACAAGCATAATGACAAGACATGCAACATCGTCTATTATACCTGGACAATGAATTTTTTCACCGTCGTCAATATAATTAAGAGCCACATCAAATGGAAACACACTATCGGTATGAGCCATAAAAACCGATATATCATCACTTGGATTACCAAGCGTGCATACCACATTTTTTGCTTCGTCAATGTGTGCATTATAAATACCTAAATTCTTTAGGTATTTGAGTACAAATTCCGCTCTTTTCTCCTCAAATCCAGAAGGTGCCGGAATAACGCATATGTCGTGAATTAGTTCAATCATTTCTTCATAATAGTTTTCTGAAAGTTTAAGTAAATCCACTGTTAGCTATCTCCTTCCACATAATTAAACATTTCTATATCTATAAAGACTGTATAATCCAGATGTCACTCTTTTTAGTGATTGATTTTGTCAAGTTAGGGATAAAAACATATGCTGTCCTTATATCCCCAATATTTTCTTTGCATTCAAAGAAAATATTTTTTCTTTTTCCTCGTCCGTTATGAGATTATCAAGCAATACTCCGCCCACAAACATTCCCGGATTACAAGTCGGATAATCAGAGCCAAAAAGAATTCTGTCCACACCAAACGCGTCTATTGCGTGTCTGAGCATACCATATCTGAAAATTCCGGTTCCTGACAAATCAAGATAATAGTTTTCGCTGTATTTCATACGCTCAACATGTCGCATAAAGCTTTTATACTCACCCGGATGTGCTGCAACAAAAATCACTTCAGGATGCCTTTTTACCATTTCATCCATTTCCTCGTCTTCCATGGAATGAAAGCTCACTATCATATTACGTTTTCCCGCTTCTTTCAGCAAATCCGAAAACTCCGGCGATGAATAATCACTCCACCCGTCAATATAAGGCACTAATTCACCAATCAGCTTTACCCCCAACTTATCCATTTTTTTCATTTCATTTATTGATTCTTCCGGATATGCGGGATGGATATGAAAGCCGGGTATATAAAAGTCCCCATAAGCGTTTTTTAGTTCAAGTGCTATGTCGTTATTCCTTTTAATCTCTTTCCAGTTACTCCGATTTTCAGGTGCTCTTAACGAAATAACAGAACCGCAAATCTTTGAAACACCAAGTTCACTGAACACATTTACAGTTTCGTCGGCGCTCATATTACAATACTCTTTATGTGCGCATATATTTGTTTCATTCCCAATAAACGGATGCGTATGAAAATCTATTATTTCAAATGCCATAATACCCTCCATATATTTGCCGTATAATTTAACCTTGCTATTTGAATTTCTATGTCAAATCTTATATTACAACGAGCGAGGATTCAGATTCTGTCTTTCATATCCTCGAAGTACATATTAATATGTGTAGTTATACCCTTCCGCACAGCAAAGTCCCATAAAAAATACCGGGCAATGACAAAAAGCTATTGCCCAGTATTTTTAGTTTGAATTATTTGTAGTTTTCGTACGCACCTTCATAAACTGCCAAAAGTTCATCTATCGGAAGCTCTAACAGCTCTGTACGGAAGCTCTCCCACTCTGAAATCGGACGCTGACCGAGAATGAATTTCGCTAAATTTTCTTCAACGAAAGTACTTATCGATGTGCTGAGATCAGCAATCTTTTCTTTTTCTTCAGAGGTAAAGCCGATATATATTGTCGGATCAAGCTTGGAATAGGTGTTTTCAAGGATAAAGTCTGTTACGGAAGCCTGTTCCTTTGAACATGCTACGTCTATAGATTTCGGGTCAATACGCAAATATGCTCCGATTGTCCTCATACCATATGCAGTCTGTATGGATGCATTTTCAGACGGAAGGATAAATACACGTTCTCCATCCTCAATCTTATAGGTTTCACCTTCCTTACCCCATGAAAGAAGCTCAGCGGCTTCATCGGTATACAACCAGTTGATAAAGCGCATTGAGTTAATTATGCTTTTCTCGTCGCCCGTATTGCAAACACCGTAGCCTATCCCATCAAAGTTATATTTGTTCATCATCGGAATCCCAAGTCCGTTTTCTGCATATGGCGGCTTCATCGCAGTAAGATTGAACTCCGGGTAATTGCCGCGTGCAAGAGAATTGAAGAAGTCAATTCTTACCTGATACTCAGGCATTATAAATCCACGGTTTGTCGCAACAAGCTCTTCCCATGATGCTGTCGGGATATTCAAGAAGTTTTTAGGAGTAAGCCCTTCTTCTACCATCTTCTTAAGGAAGGTAACTATCTCGAGCATGGTATCCTCTGTTGTGCCATAGGAAAACTTCTCGTTATCAAAATCGTAATACACGCCATAACGGAAGTTTGGTTTCCAAGAAGAACCTATTCCGTTCAGTGTGTTAAGACCCGCACGGATGCAGAAAGGATAAGAATCGGGATATATTTCCTTAAGTTTTTTCGAGATGGTGTAGAGATCTTCTATCGTCTCAGGAGTCTCGAGCCCATGCTTATCAAATATATCCTTGCGATAGAGCCATGCGCGTATATTGGTGCTGCGTTCCATACCGTAGTTCGGCGTATAGTACACCTTTCCGTCACTCTGTTTTTTGAGATCTTTCATCCACTGTTCTGATTCAGGAAGGCTGTCCCAGAATTTCTCATAATCCGGCAAATACTCAAGATAATCATCAAGTGCCTTATAAGCTCCCTGCTCACAATACGAGGCGAAGGTTGCCTGAGTAGCCTGGAAGCCAATAAGATCAGGCATAGTATCCTGCGCTACCATCATAAGAGAATACTTTGTTGAAAAGTCAGTTATCGGTATTCCCGTTACCTTAAGCGTTCCTCCGATGCTTTCGCGGATATATTCCCAAACCTTGAGGTCATCGGAATACGGCCACGAAGGATGACTTGCTACCGCTATGTCCAGAACCGCATCGTCCGGAATCTGCTTTCCCTCGGGGATGACAGAAGAGCCTGCTGCCCCATTTTGTGTTGTTGTTCCCGTGCAGGCGCAAAGTGCAAAGAGCATAATACCCGCAAGGATAAGTGCATAAATTCGTTTTTTCATGTTTGTTTGTCCTCCATTCATTTCGTTTCTTTTTAATATCGTGCTTTACACTACTTATTATTAAGTGATTTGATGATTTCAACTGAACCCGCAATAAGCATCTCAGCCGTTCCATCAACATAGCTTGATGAGAGTGCTTCATAGCCACCCTCGGAAAACGCCGTCTGCATCGGATAATATCCTTCATAACCGTTTGCACAGCAAGCAGGAATGGTAAGCGCAAACGGAGAGCTTGCCTTAATCTGACGGCCGATTTCCGTAAACGGTTCTCCCGGAAAAGATGCAAACACCATATCGCCGACAGCAACTGCACAGACAATAAGCTCCTTGTTATCGGGCATGGACTGCATTCTTTCAATTCGACACGCCTTTGCAATCATCTGGGTGCGTTCCATATCCCGGAGTTCCGGAAGCGCTTCTTCCGCTCCAAGCTCGTGGTAACGCTTTGCAAGCTCAAGAGCTGCAGGGATTTCGTCAGGCGTTCCTTTGTTGAATTTTGTGGTGATCATCTTGTTAGCATAAGAAATTTTTTCACCTTCTATTTCCTTTGCAAGCTCGTAGTTTGAAATTACGCTCATCGCAATCTTCTTGCCCATATAGCGTGCACGCTCGTAACCTGTGGCGCAATTCTTTTCCGGGTCAAGGCGGATGTCAGTATGGTTGGAGTCCCCCTGTGCACCATTGATATACATACAGAGAGAATTCGGAACATTGAGTTCATATGTATCACGAACAAACTTCGGATAATCTGCAGAAAGAAGCTCCCCTCCGATAACATCAGGATGTACCTGGAAGTTCACGATGCCGATTTCGGATTTTCCTTCACGCTTTATGATAAGAAGCTGTGACTGTTCGTCCGGTGTTCCAAGTGCGTGGTCGACATCAGGATTCTGCCAGCCGGGATTGGTGCGCACCGTGCCGTCCTTCATACGGTAACGCCGGATAAAGGATACGTCCTTAACCTCACCGCGCGTGACGAGACGCTTTGTAACCGGTGCAAGATCATTGACCGCAAGAAATGCGATATCAGCAAGCCGTGTGATGATCCACTCAGAATATTCGGAATTCAGAGAATTCCCGATTTTCGATCCCGGCGGTGCAACACCCGGTCCGAGATGGGTATGCGTGCATGCTATAAACACACCATCAACCTCTGCATCAATTGCCTTTGCAACTGCCGGACGAAGCAGAGACATAAACTTCATATTCATACCGATAACATCGACGCTCATAATAACGGCTCTCTTCTCGCCGTCGTCAAACACAACCGCAGTTGCAAGAAGCGGATCTAGAATCCCCTTTGCTGTTCTCGGCTCGTAATATCCCGAAACACCGATTCCCATAGGCGGAGTAATTTCACCCCTCGCAAATCCTGCTTTTAGCATAATTATCACCTTTCCTTTATTTAAGATATACTGTGTGCAGCGTTGCAGCACAATGCAAAATGCAATGCGTCGCAAAAGCAAAATTATATTATGTTTTACTCCCACGTACGGGACCCTTCGACTTGCGCTCAGGGTGACACGAAGTCGAGTATTCTCTTAATAAGCACTGCAACTTCTGCGCGGGTTGTGTAATCTGCAGGTGCTATATTGCCGTTCTTGCCATTGACGAGGCCTGCGCTGATGAGGGCGGTTACAGCGGGTTTTGCGTATTCGCCTACGGTAGCGAAGTCGGGGTATTGTGAGGAAGATATCCCTCCACCGTCATTCGACGGTCCCATCTCGCCCGGCTCGGTCACGTCGCGGTTCTGATAGTCCACCGGACTATCATTCATTGCCGCGCCGACATTCCGCTCCGCTTCACTACCCTTTAGGGCAAGGGAGGCTTCGAGTGCCCGATATACTATTACCATCATATCCTGACGGGTTATGGAATTGCGCGGGGCGAAACGATTATCGCCGATACCGTTTACGATACCGCTGTTGCGCGCTATTGCAAGCTCAGTTGCGAAGTAGTCAGATGCAGATACGTCTGCAAAGTTTTCAGTGTTCTCACTTGTGAGACCAAATGCACGGACGAGGAGCAATGCAAAGTCTGCACGCGTTATGTTGTTTGCCGGTGAGTAGGTGCTTGCAGTTGTTCCCTTGATTATGCCGTCTGCAGCAAGAGTGCTGATTGCATCGGATGCCCATGTGTGGTTACCGAGGTCTGAGAATTGTGATATGGCGGGGACAACCTCCACTACACCGGGGTGTGTTGTGTCATCAGAAGTGTCTGTTTCATCCGATGCATCAAGCCCCGTTTCATCGGTTTTATCAGTGGTCTCGGGCTTGTCGGTCGGTGCGGCACCGCCGCCACCTCCACCGCCTCCGCCGCCGGCGGTTCCTTTATTTCCGATGCTTTCTTCCGTCTTGTCCGACGGTTTGCCGGTAGTTGAACCGTAGACCGTTACCGTGAAGTGAATTGTGCTCTCTCGACCGTCGCTGTCGTGTGCGGTTATAGCGAAGTGGTTATCTCCTACCTGAGAGCCGTCCGGTCTCCACGTAATGACACCCGTCTCAGAATCCATGCTTGCTCCTCTCGGAAGGAGCGTTCCTTCGTATGAGATTGCCGGTGGATTTTCCTCTATCGGGCTGTACGCGCTTACCTGTACCATGACTCTGCTTTCCGCAGATACAGAGAACTCTTTATCCATCGAAGCAAATATCGGGTCACTGTTCTGTGATACCGTAAGCGGAATGCGAGCAGCCTGGCCTTCTTTTATTGTATATACAAATCCCTTGGAAAAGTCACTTGCGTCAGCGTATTTTCTTGCAAGCGTTACGATGCCCACATCTACGATAAGGTCATCGCCCGACTGCGTAACGCCTTCTATTTTATAGGTACCGCTGCGCGTTGTAATTCCATTGTTGACATATATATACTTATTCTTAAGGTTTTCAAGCTCTTTTTCTGTGTACTCACGCGGACTATCAAGCGTTATAACAATCTCATTTTCAAACGGAAGCTCAATTCCCTTAGGATCGGTTATTTTTGTAAAGTCTTTTACCGTTCCTTCGATTGCACCCTGAACATCCGTCGTGTCACCAAGGATATCGCCGTCGTTAAGGAACCGGTACGTGCAACGTCCGTTCTGAACCGTATATACACCTACGAAGCCGCGGAAGGCAAGCGGAGATCCATCCTCAAGGGTTATTTCGTATGTAACCTTGTTATTCGTCGACCAGAGGATATAGTCAACTCTGCCGTCTATGTGCTTTACCTTTACCGCACGGTGAGCATCCCCTGCTTCTTCCGGAACATCTCCGATAACCTGCATCGGAAGCTCATCCGAGCCTTCGAGATAACGCTCGCCCGAATACGGCTCAATTACGCTTGTAAAGACTGTGTCAAGATTATTACCCTGATTTTCAACAAGCAGATACTTGAGTGCAGGTATTTCTTTGTTGTCTTCCTTGGACGGCGGATAACCGTTTGCAATTGCTACGCTTGCGGTCGCCCCTTTTGCAATATTGCTTGCATTGAACATCGTAATGCGCAATGAAATGTCCTTTTTGGTTTTGAGTGCTTTCTTAAAGTCTTTAATTGCAAAGTCAACCTCAAACTTATCCTCAGGCGAGGTGTCGCGGTCTACGTGGTCGAGCCATGTATAACCACGCGGGTAAAGCGTTTCATAGACTGTGGCTGACGGCGAGTACGGATCGGCACCGTGTGTTACATCTAAAAGAACTTCGTTTTCACCAAGCACTTCACCTTCTGTAGGAATCCGTACAGCACCTGTTTGGGTGTTCTTTACGTACTTTGCATCACGTCCTGCATATGTTCCCTTGTAATTTCCGTTCTCATCAAGCTGTGAGCCTGAGATGTAGTTTCCGTTTTCATCTTCAACGACCGTGAAGTCAAGACCTGCAGTCTCGTTTACCTCATCGCCCTGAACATGGAAGCTATAAAGATGCTGATTTCCGCCGAGAACACGGAAGAAGTCAACCACATAGGCGTTTTCATCGTCAACCTTTACGTTGACAACGCTTCTTCTGTAAGATTTCGTTGCGCTGTATACGTATGACGCCTCAACATCCATAAGTGAAACGGTTCCGTCGTCATCAAAGTGGTAAGCTTCACCATGCGGCTCCATTGCATTTTTCTGTCTCGCACCGTTAACGACTACCGTGTTGTGAGAAATCGTCGCAGAAGTCCATTGTTTTGCCTCCGAGCTGGTGGTGCTGTCCGGATATCCAAGGTCCGGCAAGAGATTTAATCCATATGCCGTCATACCGAGGTTAAGGGAGTCGAAATGTCCGTGTGATCCGGCACTCCAGGCATTTGCGCCATAGTACATCCATATATCGCGGCGCGTATCCTGTGCTGTTCCGGAAACAGCGCCTGTGTTATTTTGGCCGTATCGGAGCATTGCAAATCCGAAGTGAGGCATCATTTCGGAGGTAAGATTTAATTGACCGTGCTCTTTTATAACAGTCTCTACTTCTTTTGCAAGCCTTTCCGGATCAGCTTCTGCTATTCCGTATTTAAGACCGTCTGACTTGTTACCATTAAGCAGATAGAGAGCCTGTGCGAATATCGGATCTCCCGTGAGTTTCCAACCGCTCAGTGCTTCTGCTGTCTTCGTCCAGTGGCTTTTGCCTGCAGTGCTATGCGAGTCACCAATCTGCGGTGTGTAGTAAGTGGACATAAGCAGGATGTTTGCATAATGCATCTTTATATACTTAGGATGATTTGCAAAGTTGCGGTAGTAATACTTATCGTTGCTTTCAAATATCGAATTTATATCTCTTAAATTATCAAGCTGATAAGTGTTATAGTGGGAGCCTTCCTGCGCCTGACCGTCATTGTCAATAACATCTACCAGGTGTGAATAGAAGCCGCCTGTTGAATTGAGATAGTCAAGCCACTCATCAGTCTCGGGTTGGGAATCAAGAACAACTGCAGCAATGGCATTTGTCTTTTCCTCCATACCGTCGTTTCCGTTAATAAGGCCTACTTTGATGCTCCGGAAGGCTTCTCTTAAAAGTCCGTCTTCGATGCTTGTTCGGATTTGCGAAGGAGTTTCCTTTGCATAACGCATCTTATACTGCTCAGATTTTTTCTTGATATAGTCTAGAACGTATTCATCCTCATACATATCAAAAACCATATCATACGATGTTATATAGTTGCTTGCTTCGGCGGTGTCCCAGATTCTTCCGACAAGCTTTCCAACAGATGTGCCGCCGGCGGTAACAGCAGCCTTGCCTTTATGCAAACGAGTGTCGTATTGCGGATAGAAGTCCGCAAGTCTGTCAATCAGAATTGCCGCAACTCTGCCGTATTTTACATCGCCTGTGTAGAAATAAGCATTCGCACAGCTGTTTATAGCACCGGTGATAACGCCGCTGCCGCGCCATACACCATAGAAGAGATACTCGGCAATATACGGATGTCTTTCCTGAACACCGTTTTCATCATGTTTGTAGGGTGTGCCGTCAGAATGCGTCGGTATATATCCGTCACCATCATCTACGCCCCAGGTGTCTACAGTTTCCCCTTCGCGAAGGCCATTGCCTGTGTTTATCGTCGTAACCTTATAGTTCCCGTTCTCGTCCTTATCTCCGATTTCCTGATAGAGCTTATTGTAGAGGAAACCATCAGGATTACCATAACCGTAGTATGCCTTCCACTGCGCGCTGTGCTCAACGCCCGGCTCGGTAACGCTCTTATCGCCGAACAGCTCACGGTGAGCATTGAGAGCACGCATACGATCAAACTCGCCATACTCATTCAACCCCAGCTTGTAGAAAGAGCCAAAATCGTTTGACGGGAAGAGTCTCTTACATGCAGGACACTGTATCTTCCACGGACGGTTGAACGGACTGTGTATCCACGGATTGCTGCCGTACTTCGTCTTAAGATTAGTATTACAATAGCGACATTTAGTTGCATCGGGATCAGAGAGAAGGCCAACCGTATTGCTTCGCGGAATTCCTTCCGAGACAATCAAATCCCAGAGCAAGTCGATTTTATCAACAAACTTATCCGCTTGTCTGACATACGAATTGGCAGTTGTTTCTGCCCAATCATATTTCTTTACGTTTTCACGGACAGCTTTTGCCTTTTTTGCCGTCATATAGCTTGCTTCGCTCTTGCCGCGGATAACGGGAAGTTCAATCTCCCGGCGCACGGTTGCCCCGCCGTGCGTTGCGGTTACGGCAAATTTTGCCTGTCCTTCGGAAACAGGTAAAATATCCCTGCTGTTCACTATCGTTGCAATTTCCGGTGTGAGCACCTCTATATCTATCTCATCATCCGTAAGGTCAATATATTTCCCGGTACTGGTTATTGCCGTGATGAACATAGGAACGGTGTCGTTTTCTTTATCGGTAAGGCGTATCTGCTTTGCTCCACCTGCAGAAACTTCAATTTTCCTCATTGCCTCAGCTCTGATGTTCAAATCGATGTGACCTGTCACAACATTATCGGTGTTTTGTATATTGGATTCCACCTTAATACGGACTGTTCCGGCTGCTTTCGCAATAAGATTATCTCCCTCTATCGTTGCGATTTTCTCATCCAATGAGGTGAATTTCGTCATAACTGCCGGATGATCGAAAATCCTGCCATCATTTAATACCGGCTGATGAACAAGCTTTATCGTCTCACCTACATATATCTCATCTGCATCCGGATATGCACCTGTTGATGTGAGGTTAACATATGTAAAGTCATAAAGGTCGATGGAGTAAAGATTTACATCATAGTATGCATTACTGTTTCCTGCCGGCAAGGAATTAACCCTACCTCTTGCAACCAGATAGAGATAATACTCACCCGGCTCGGCAATTGTTACGGGAGCAAATGCAGTAGTCTTTTTTTGTGACTCTGCCGAATAGAGGTTCAACTCTCCGATTTTAATCAACTTGGAATTTTGTGTTTTAAAAACGCTCTGCAGGGGTGCCTTGTTGGGAATATTAACATCACCGAGCTCACCCGTTCCGTCGGAGTTTGCATAACAGTTGTATCCGTTTTTGCTTGTTGTGAATGCAGAGACCGGTGCAAGGAAGAAAGCATATCTTGTGCTTGTCGGTCCCATCTCATAAGTTATGGATGGAGTGAATGTTCCGGAACCGTCAATCTTTACTCTGAGCACCAATGCTGCAGATGCACTGCCGGTGCTGGTAATCGGGTTAAGATACTCATACCCCTTAATTCTCCAATAAAGCGCGTTTGGCTTTGATTGCGGGAAGCTTTCGGCATCCGGTGCTTCCGAAGTTATTCGGTAATCGTTAATAATCCTCTGACCGTCGATACGCCAAGGATCAGTATCTATGGTTGCAAACTCAGGCGTAGCAGCAGCATCATTTGCATCAATCGTTTCCTCTGAGATGTCTGCATTCTCTCCGAAACTTTCTGCACTGAAGTTAAAATGCACGCCGTCAAAGAGCTTTTTGACGAGTACCGGGATTGTTACCGTGCACGGTTCATCCTTTTCATTTGTTGTTGAAATGATGATATCCGCACTTCCCGGTGCAACAGCCGTTACGGTGGCAACACCGTTCTCACTCACAACTGTTACAACGTTTATATCCGAGCTTTCAAAAGTGATCTCGTAATTATCAACAGGATCAACGATGCCATCGCTCATTCCTGCCTGCAAGGTGATAGTTTCAGTGCTTGTGCCTCCCTCTTTGTAAAGGGTGACAGACCTTCTTGAAGGAATTATTTCCGTGAGATACGGCTTTTCCGTAACGGTAAGCTCTGCCGAGGAGGAAACATTTGGATCAATTGCAAGCTTTGCCGTTATTGTTGCAGTGCCTTCGGATACAGCCGTAACAAGACCTGTTTTTTCGTCAACCGTTGCAATGCTTGGATTCGAGCTTTCAAGCAGGTATTTATACGCCTTGCTGACCGCTGTTCCGTCGCCGGTGAAAAACTTAACCGAGGCAGATGTGGTTCTACCGTTCGCAATACTTGCTTCACCAAGCGTAAGAACAGCACTTGATATTACAGGCGCGCCTTCTACCGTACCGACGGGATAAAGGTCAACAGAATAGAGGTTTACATCATAAAACGCAGTGTCACTTGAAGCAGGCAAGGAATTAACTCTGCGATTTGCGACGAGATAAAGGTAATACTCTCCCGGTTCATCTATCTGCACGGGAAGGAAATTCACCGTCTTTTTTTCCAGTTCTGCAGCATAGAGGTTTTGCTCGCCAAGCTCAATCAGCTTTGCGTTCTTCGTTTTGAAAACGCTCTGTAGCGGTGCCTTGTTGGTAACGTTAATGTCACCAAGACCTCTTGTTCCGACGGTGCTTTCATAACAGTTATAACCGCTTGTCCTTGCGGAAACAGGTGCAAGGAAAAAGGCGTAATTGCTGCTTGTCGGTCCTGCCGCATAGGTTATTGACGGAGTGAAAACGCCCGATTTGTCAATCTTCACGCGGAGCACCAATGCCGCGGATGCACTGCCGGTGCTTGTAACCGGGTTTAGATAGCTTGAGCCCTTAACATTCCAGAAGAGCGCGTTCGGCACAGCATTTGGGAATTTTTCCGTGTCCGGATTTTCGGAGGTTATACGGTAATTTGAAATAATTCTCTGACCTTCGATACGCCACGGAGCTGTATTTGCCGTTGCAAACTCCGGTGTGGAAGATGCATCGTTTGCATCAATTGCATCTGCATCAATATCAGATGCTTTCCCCCAGCTTGCGGCGCTGAAGTTAAAGTGTATTCCGTCATATTTTTCTTTTACGTATACCGGAACAGAAGCCGCGCACGGCTCTCCCTTTTCATTCGTTGCAGAAATCGTGATATTCGTCTCTCCCGCCGAAACCGCTGTTACGGTGGCGATATTGCCGGAGCTTCCCACCCTCGCAATGCCGCTTTCCGAGCTTTCAAAGGTGAGCGCATACTTTTCCGCGCTCTGCACAGAATTGTCGTTCATTTTTGCCTTTGCGGTAAGCGTTATGGAATTTTCCGCGCCCGACACATAAAGGGTAATTCCCTTTTCAGACGGGATAAGCTCTTTGAGATACACGCTTTCCGTAACTGTGATATTCACTGAAGATGTTATAGACGTATCGCTTGTAAGCGATACGGAAATGCATGCATTTCCTGCCGCGACAGCCGTTACGATACCGGTTTTCTCATCAACCGTTGCAACGTTTGTGTCAGAGCTTGTAAGCGTGTATTCAACAGCTTTATCATACTTTGTTTCATCTTCGAGGAAAAATTCCACCGAAGCTTTTGCCGTGCCGCCGACGGTAAGGCTTGTATTATCAAGCGCAAGCTCTGCGCGGGATATTACAGGCTTCTCTTCCTCAGTGGCAGGAGTGAGGTCTATCGAGTAGAGATTCATTTTGTATGTAGAAACAGAAGAATATGGCTTGTTATCAGCTCTGCCGTTTGAAGCCAGATAGAGGTAATATTCACCGGTTTCTTTTATTTCTACCGGATCAAATTCAACAGTCTTTGTTGTTGACGTCGTATTCCAAAGCTGTTGCTGTCCAAGTTTAATTAATGCGGCATTGGGCGTACCATAGCACCCGAGCAACGGAGCCTTGTTGGTAATATTAATATCACCAAGCGTTCCCGTTCCATCACTGTTCGCATAAAATTTGTATCCGGTTTTGCTTGCTGTAAACGAGGAAACAGGTGCAAGGAAAAAACTATATCTGTTGCTTTCCAATCTTCCCTCGTAGGTTATCGACGGTGTGAAAACACCGGTCTCATTAATTTTAACCCTGAGAACCAATGTTCCGCCTGCATTTTTCTGATTGGAAGCGTAGCTCTTGTCTACCTGCCAATGGAGTGCATTGGGCTTTGCATCCGGATATGCGGTAGCATCAGGTGTTGATGATGTTAAAACATAATCTTTAACAAGTCTTTGACCGTCGATATACCATGGGTCAGTTCCTTCTGTTGCAAAAACAGGTGCCGTTGCATCACCGTTTGCTTTTATGTCTGCTGCGGTGATATCTGCCGTCTTGCCATAGCCTGCCGCGCTGAAGATAAAATGCATACCGTCGCCGGGTGCTTGTGTTTCCAATGCAGAAACGGCATTGAGCAAAAATGATGCCATCATACAAAGCGCAAGCAAAATACATGTTACTCTGTTAAACTTTCTATTGCTCATAGGTTGGTCTCCTTTTTAAGATGCAGCACAAGATTCCCCCTCCTGTGCTGCATATACATGGTGTCTTTCTTACTCGGCAGTTACTCCAGCTACAGAGATGCTGCCGTCTGTGTATTTCACGGTTGTTCCACCTTCATCGACTATTGCATAACCGGTTACGGTTACATCAGCAATTGTGTCGTTTGTTACAGTAAACTGATTCTTATCTGTTGTCATTGCAATCTTCTGACTGCCGAACATAATGCCCTTTTCCTTTGCGCCGTCAAAGCCTATGAACTCTGCCATAACAGCGGTGAGGTTCTCTCCGACAGAGAAAGTGCTGAAAAGTATTTTTCTTGCAGCTCTGCCAAGGTCTTCTTCGCTGACCGAACCGTTGCAAACAGCCTCAATGGTGCAATCGGTGTATGCACTGAAGGAATAGTCCGGATCAATGCTCATAATTTCTTCTTTTCCGCTGCCGATTTTTCTTGTGAAGTAGCTGAAGTTTTCCATGCTGTCAACAATATCCTTGCAGGAAACAACATCGCCGTAGGAATAACTTTCACCATTTATCGTTATATCTGCCTCCGGCTCGTTATACTTTGCCATAAAGACTTTATCGCCCTCAAGCTCAGAAACATCGTAACCAGCCTCAAATACATCACCTGTTCCGAGCTGTTCCCAGCCGATTGCGTTGCCAAGACCTGCCATTGCCGGAAGTGCAGGAAGAGTTCCGTCTTCACCAATGCTAAGGTCGCTAAGAAGCTGACCGTTGTAGTTGTAGAACGCTTCTTCTGCGTTGCCCTCTTCTTCGTAAACTGCGATGAGGTAGTTTGTACCCTCGCTCGGTTTGTAGTCAAAGCTTAATGCCGTTGAGAGAATCTGTTTATTTCCTACACCGGTGTTAAGTCCCTTTGCCCAATAAGAGAAGTTGTAGGTTTTATCGCCCTTTGTCACTGTCTTTTCTGCGCCGTCGATCGTGAGGCTTTCACCATAATTGACAGTTGTTACATCGCCGATTGTTTCTGCCGCTACATCATCGCCATAGTATGCAAGGCGTGTTACAGAAGCTGAATTTGTAGACGTGTAGTCGGGATCTTCAGTTGCTTTAAATGCCGCGTCTGCAAGGTCTTTAGCAGGTACGGGTGTGAGATTGAAGGAGTG
The DNA here is from genome assembly GCA_045614365.1 of Eubacteriales bacterium. GTDB lineage: Bacteria > Bacillota > Clostridia > Oscillospirales > JAAYXM01 > SIG480. The sequence continues at coordinate 25,098 of JAZLCV010000154.1, forward strand.
GATGCTTGTTACATAGTCAGGCAACGCCTGTTTGTAAACATTATAAACTTCAGTGTTTACGTTAGACATTTGAAGGAAAAGAACATATTCTCCAGTCTGACCTTCCGGAATTTCATACGAAGTAAGTTCGGTTGTCCTTGTCCCATCTTCTTCAGCATACATATCAATTTCACCAAGCTTAGTTCCTGCTACCTTTGCAACTCTATTAGTAATCAACTGATACGATAGGTTCTTATAGTTAGAATGACCGCCATTAAAGCTCATACGGTTTCGGTAATCATACACTGTCGAAGCGCTTCTCTTCATTAGATACACGCTACATTTCGGAAGTGCCGGACCAACGTGATATTCAAGTGAAGGAGTGAAAATTCCGCTCTCATCTACTTTAAGCGTTATCGCAACAGCGATGTTTTTTAACGCCTGGTTGTAATTTTTTGAGTTCAAAGTATCACTGCCCTTTGCCTTAAAAGAAAGAGCGTTGGATTGATAAACATCATCAATAACACCATCGCCGTTAGTGTCTTTTTCAAGTCCATTCGCATCAGTAAGGAAGAATTCGTCCGCCTCGTATGTGAAGCATTCTCCATCAACGCGCCAACTGTCTCCATTTTTAGTCGCCCATGTCGGAGTTGTTGAACGTCCTCCGACATAATCGTCATAGCTTTTTATTGTATCATATCCAATGTCTGTTTCCGAGCCATAGCCTGCAGCGTTGAAATTAAAATACATTCCCGGTTCGTCGATTGGTTCATCAGCAACATCATCCGCAAAGGACATGGGTGCTACCGAAAGGATAAGGGAAAGCGCGAGAAGGAGAGATAATAATTTTTTCATTTTGAAAAGCCTCCAATTTTTGTTATTTAATAAACTCAAAATCACGAACTGTGATTTCTTCGCCTGTTACAAGACGAACTGTGACCTTGCAGTTGTACTTTCCTACCGCAAGAGCGTTTATATCAACACTTCCGCGGACGAGCACCGGTTTTACGGTGACAAACTCCTGCATATCAAAGGTTCTGTATTGACCTGTCTTTCGGCTCACATATGCCGTTGCAGACTGAACTGTTGCACCTTTTGCATCTGTGATATCAAGCGTTACGCAATCCATCATCCAATTGCAGGTAAGCTTTCCTTTTAAAATGCTGTCTTTGTCAAATGTTGTTTCCGTGTCTGTAATGTGTGCTTTCTTTATCGGTGCGGGGTCGATAAGAGCCTTGCAGGTAATCGGTATGAATTTCCAGCTTGCCATTGTAGCAAAGTTGAAAGTCTCTTCACGTCCAACCTTATAAACATCGCACCCGAGTTTTTCATCAAAATACGTCTCTTCACGCTTAAACGAACCAACCGCCTGGTCAAGCATCGTCATTGTACTGTTCTCACCGTCGATTGTGCCGTCGGGGAGATAGACCGTGTTTACTTCGGTAACCACTCTGCAATGACCGCTGCCGCTTGCGCGTTTTACAACGCCATCTGCCGGCTGCAGGCGAGAATACGCACGGAAAATTGTCTGCTCGCCGTTTTCCTTGATGATGTCGCCGGTATCTTCATACTTGTCATAAACAGACTTGTAATTACCAACCGGAAGGAAACCGTATTTTTCGGTGAGATACGCAGTTGTGGTTGCATTATATGTTTCGCCAAGCTGTCCCCATGCATGTAAAAGCACGCTTGAGCAGTCGTTACCGATACGCCCTATTCCGCTTCCACCAGAGATATTCTCCCATTTAAGCCCATCGACGAGATAAACGCCGTTTTCATCCTGTTCTGTGGCATAGTCAAGAAATGCCTCTGCCGTGCCGCCGGCGTAGCTGTATGGAACACCGCAGTAAATTCTGTCGGCATAAAGCGTGAACTGAACGTTTTCTTTTGCTTCTTCAGGTGTAACGTTTGACTGCGTGGTGTAGAAGATATCTTCTGTCGGACGCCAGAGCATCATTGTTGATTTGCGCATATACTCAAGCGCTTTTGCCCTTCTTTCCGCAAGAATTTTCTCACCGTAAACCGCGCGGTACAGGAGCGCGGCAAATTCGCCTCTTGTCAGCTTTTCATCGGGGCGAATCGTTTTGTCGCTGTGGCCGAGGATAAGACCTGCGGAAACC
>JAZLCV010000155.1:0-2606 GCA_045614365.1 Eubacteriales bacterium
GGAACAACAAAACGCCCGGAGCGCTGTGTTATAATGTTCTCCTGAAGATGCTTTGCGTGAGATGGAGAGGAAATTATATGCGCAAGCACCTCACGCACCTTTTCGCCGCTTCGTCGGATGCGTCTGCGTATTGCCAGAAGCTCTCCGGATGCACCGTCTGCAATTTCCTCGGGACTGATAATTGCCGAGCGGATTTTATCCTCAAGCGCACGATTTATCATAAGAGCGGTAAACATCCCATCAAGAGACGTTCTTTCACTTTTTCCATCGTCCTCAAGGTAGCTCTGCACGCCACGTGCTGTACGCAAAAGCTCTGCCACGTGCAAAAGCTCTCCGGCATTCAGCGAGCCACCACGCTCTGCGCGCCGGACGCTTTCCGAAAGGTTACGCACCCCGGAAAACGGCGGTGCGCCTTTTATTCCCAGCATTCTGCGCGCATCACTCGTCTTATCAAGTGATGCGCAAACCTCTGACAGATTAGTTTTCGGTGAAAGAGAGCGCGCAAGCTCCTTTGCGCTGTCGCTTACCGCATAATCGGCAAGAAGCTCAAGCACGCTTGCAAGCTCAAGCGTATTTTGTGATTTTTGGTATAAACTGTCCATAAAAACTCCAAACAAGTATTATATTAAACCTTTATAAAATGTATTCGTTTTAAATTTTCTGTCAAAATGAGCGCTGAGATATTCATCACACACATCAGAGAGAAGCTTCATTGACGAATCATTTATCGAAAACGAGAAAATCCGTTTTATATCTTCACTTAAAATAAAGCGCATAGCGTCAACAACGCTTGCATCTATCCTTTTGAGAAATCCACCGTTACAGGCAGAACACAGAACCGTTCCGTTTCCAACATCAAAATATTCAAGATCGTCAACGCTTCCGCATACACCGCACCCTGAAACATTCGGCGTATATCCGGAAAGAGAGGCTACTTTAAGCTCGAACACCGCTTTTATCTTTTCATGCGCGATGTTGGTTTTTGCAAGCCCATAAAGAGAATTAAGCCCCAGGCGCAAAAGCTCTGGATTTATGCTTTCAGATTCCGCTGCAAGTTCAAGAACCTCTGAAAAATATGAACCTAAAGCAAGCTTTACGATATCTCCGCGGATACCAAAAAACATTTCTAACGGATCTGCATCATTGAGAGTATACCGTCCACCGCTTTCGTAAAGAGTGAGCTCGGAATATGCGAGAAGCTGAATCCCCGCAGAAACGCGGCTACCCTTCCTCTTAGCCCCGCGGGCAAGTACGGAAAGCTTTCCGCCACACTCGGTAAGCACGCTGAGCATAACATCAGCCTCTTTATACGGCGTTTCCCTCAGAATAAGCCCTTTATCCACCACCTGCAAAGCTTTCACCACCTATAAAGCAGATACACTTCACTTACATTTCATATCCGAAGTTTTTTATCAGAACATCGTTATCACGCCAGTTTTCCTTAACCTTGACCCATGTTTCAAGATAAACCTTAGTTCCCATAAACCTCTCAATATCGCCCCTTGCACGCTCACCAACCTTTTTGAGCATTGCACCGCGCTTTCCGATTATTATTCCCTTATGGCTTTCACGCTCACAGTATATGGTTGCAACAACATCTATTATGCCGTTGTCGCGCTCAGTAAAGCGAGTTATCTCAACTGCGGTTCCGTGCGGAATTTCGTGGTTCAAAAGCCGCAGAAGCTTTTCGCGGATTATCTCAGCAACCATCTGTTTTTCGGGCTGATCAGAAACCATATCTTCCGGGAAAAGCGCATCTCCCTCGGGAATGAATTTATCAAGCTCGTCATATATCAAATCAAGACCGTCGCCCTTGAATGCAGAAATGGGGATTATTGCATCAAATTCGTACTTTGTGCTATACGCTTCGATAACCGGAAAAATGTCTGCTTTTTCAACGGTATCAATTTTATTTATAAGAAGGATTGCCGGAACCTTACTGCTGCTTATTCTTGCAATAATCTCTTCCTCAGCGGCACCTATTTTTGAAACGGGAGCAACCATCATAATAACGGCATCGACATCGCTCATCGCATCTCCTGCTACCTTTACCATATATTCTCCGAGGTGGCTTTTGGGTGTGTGGATTCCCGGCGTGTCCATAAAAACATACTGGGTGTCATTCCGGTTTATAATTCCGCATATACGATTTCTGGTAGTTTGCGGCTTATCCGAAACTATAGCAATTTTTTCACCTGCAAGAGCATTGATAAGCGTTGATTTGCCGACATTAGGTCTGCCCACTATGGCAATCATTCCCGATTTTTTTATATCCATTTCATTCTCCTTCTTCAACATCTGTTAAGTCTTACTGCTTTACTCGCAATGATAGCATATACGTTGGTATACACCACAGAAGCAGGTAAATAAATACAGTCTGAGGTGTTACCAGAACAGGTTTTTGAATAAACATAAGATAGAACATAAGAAGCATACCGATAATTGAGCATGAAGCCGTGAGGAATATATTCCTGATAGTTGCACGGCGAAGCTTTTTTGCAGACAGCACGGCGGCAGATAACGGATACAGCCCACCGCGTGTTATAAGTGCCGCTGTATCGCTTGATACAAACTGCTCTTTCTCAGACAAGTCAAGGCGCTGTTCT
>JAZLCV010000156.1:0-2612 GCA_045614365.1 Eubacteriales bacterium
CTTTGCATAAGAGATGAGGATGAGCGGTGGTATGACGATGGACACACTATGGCGCTTCTTTCGCTCATTCACTTTTCTTCAGGAGAAGAGCAGCTCGCTGTGCCGGCATCTGCGCCGAGCGTTACTGAGCAGATTGCGGCGGAGTTTGACGGCAGGATTCTGCGTATAGGAAGAGACAGCGGGGCAAGAGAAATTTTTGTTTCGCAGAATGTTCTTACAGATGCGGCATCAAGTGCTGTCGCGTTGTGTTCGTTTCTCTCACAGACAGGAGATGATGTGCGGCGCCTTATGCGACAACTTCCTCCGTTTACGCTTGTTTCACGTGAGGTTACGGTATCGGGAGATCGAAGAGCGATTCTTTCGCATCTTGCCGACGGGATAAGCGGGACTCATAAAGAGAATACCGGAGAGCTTCGCGTGTGTGCCGATGGAGGTTGGGTGAATATATCTCCTGCGCGTTCGAAAAGTGCGCTGCGCGTGACGGGAGAGAGCATAAATGAGGAAATTGCATCCGAGCTTTGCAACCTTTATATCGAAAAGGCGCGCGTTGTCGACAAAACAAGACATAAATAAACGCTGGACAATTTTACCAATTTATGTTATAATATTAAATAACAGCCGTATACGGCATTTTGATGAGTCATTATTTCGGAATTACTATATATGAAAACTTAAGAACGTATTTTCGTTTTTCGGTCCGGGTTTCCGTTTCCGGCACCTCCTTTCATTGCCATAGTCGGGTATGGCGATCGGCGGGGGCTTCCGGTCGGGATGCGGGTATTAAGCCGTGCAAAAACGTTTTGTTTTTGCACTCTTCTACATAGTATTTCGGTGTATATTGAATTTTGTATATGAATGGAGAAGTGATAGCTTAATGGCACAAAAATTAAAAGTATTCGCTCTTGGCGGGTTGAATGAAATAGGTAAAAATATGTACGTTTATGAGTACGCAGGCGAGATAATCATAGTTGATTGCGGCGTTGCGTTTCCGGACGATGATATGCTGGGAATAGACCTTGTTATTCCTGACATAACATATCTGAAAAAGCACAAAAACCGCGTTCGCGCAATACTCATAACCCACGGTCACGAGGACCATATCGGTGCGCTTCCGTATGTACTCAAAGAAATAAACGCACCTATATATGCAACAAAGCTTACTGCGGGAATTATCAATAAAAAACTTGAGGAGCACAACCTGCTTTCAAAGGTGAAAATGAAGATTGCATCGCCCGGCGATAAAGTAAAAATAGGAAGCTTTGTTGTTGAGATGATTAACGTCAACCACTCAATTGCAGATGCGGTTGCACTTGCAATTACCACTCCGCTCGGTACGGTTATTCATACGGGTGACTACAAGCTTGACATCACGCCTATTCAGGGCGAGATGATGGATCTTGCACGTCTCGGCGCTTTGGGAAAGCGCGGAGTGCTTGCGCTTCTCGGTGAGTCAACCAACATCGAGCGACCGGGATATACGCTTTCGGAATCCACAGTCGGCGATACGTTTGAAGCTTTGTTTAAGGACTGCAACCAGCGCATTATTGTAACAACCTTCGCATCCAACGTTCATCGTGTGCAGCAGATTATCCACGCTGCAGCAAGATACGGCAGAAAGGTTGCGATAAGCGGACGCAGCATGGAAAACATTATGGAGGTTGCCAAGAATCTCGGTTATCTTGATATTCCGAATAACGTTCTGGTTGACCTTAACACGATTAACAAGCATCCGAAAAACAAGACCTGTATTATAACAACAGGAAGTCAGGGGGAAGCTATGTCCGGTCTTTACCGGATTGCATTTTCGGCACATAAAAAGGTTGAGATAATGCCGAGTGACCGTGTTATTATATCGGCAAGCCCTATACCTGGCAATGAAAAGGCGATAAGCAATGTTATAAATGAGCTTTACCGCAAGGGTGCTGAGGTTATTTATGAAAAGCTTGCGGACGTTCACGTTTCGGGACACGCCTGTAGGGAAGAGATAAAGCTTATGCTTGCACTGACAAAGCCGAAATATGTGATTCCGATCCACGGTGAACATCGCCACTTAAAGGCGCACGCGGCACTTGCTGAAAGTATGGGCGTAAAGCCGAAGAATATCTTTGTTGCAGATGTCGGCAGAGTTATCGAGTTTACCGAAAAGGGAGCGAAGCTCGGCGCAACTGTGCCGTCGGGAAGAGTGTTTGTTGACGGATCGGGTGTTGGAGATGTAGGAGCGGTTGTTCTGCGTGACAGGAAGCACCTTGCAGAGGATGGAATAATAACGGTTGTTATGACACTCAGCCGTGAGACCGGGCAGATACTTGCGGGACCGGATATTGTTACACGCGGATTTGTATATGTTCGTGAGGCGGAAGACCTGATGGAAGAGCTTCGCGCGTTTGCCGCGGAAACGCTTATCACCTGTATGAAAGGTAAACGTACGGACTGGACAACAATAAAGACGTATGTGAAAAATAAGCTTTCCGATTATCTGTATCAGAAAACAAAGCGCACACCGATGATTCTGCCGATAATTATGGAAGTGTAAACGCGAGGAGGTGCAAACGTTTTTTGCACCTCCTATTGAAAATACGGAGTCTTAGGTGTATAATAATAGCAAGAGGTGA
>JAZLCV010000157.1:0-1863 GCA_045614365.1 Eubacteriales bacterium
CAATATGCTCAACAAGTTCAACAACGACCCGATGGGATTTGGTGTTCCGAACACAGGTGATGCAGCATCAATCGCAAACGCAATGAGATATGTGAACTGGTTCTATTCAGATGAAGGCAGCGAGATTATCAGCTGGGGTAAGGAAGGCGAAACATATGAGGTCGTCGACGGCAAAAAACAGTATATCCTTCCGAACGAAGGCGACAATGCAAAGCTTCTTTACGGTTTCCAGACAATCGGAACATATCTCCGCGTAGATCCGGAATCCATCGATGCATCAATCTCCGAGGAACAGGCAGCCACAACAGACTTCTTGCTTGAGTACACATATCCGGAGCTCGACCCGGCAAGCTACATTCAATTTTCGGCTGATGAGTCTCAGCAGATTTCCGACCTTGCTACATCTACTTCTACAATTGTGCAGGAGAACCTCACAAAGTTCATCATCGGTCAGCGTCCGCTTTCTGAATGGGATGATTTCCAGGCAGAGCTTGCTGCTCAGCCGATTGACGAGATTCTTGCAATCTACGAAAACGTATACCAAAATTATAAATAAGTAAAAATTTCGAGTAAACTGTCAAAAGGGGTAGGAAGGATAGTTTCCTCTGAGTTGAGGGGAGTTGAACACATTGAGAAGTTGGACTCCCCTCGTATTAATCAACAAAGAAAGAGAGGTTAAGGATGAAAAGATTACTGTCGTTGATATTAGTAACTGTTATGCTGCTTTCTCTGCTTCCTGTATATGCAGCGCCGGCAGAGGGCGGCTCCGGCATTACGGTGAAGTATGACTTCACGAGGTTTGAGGGCGCGGCGAAGGGAATCGATACAAAGGGAGTAGTAGCATATGACAAGTCTTATGGATTCTGGAAATATCGGACTGCCGGAAACACTCGTGCTATAAGTTTGGACGCAAAAACAGACCAGATAACGGGCGAGGGTGCGCTTTATGTCCAGTATGCTCCTGCCAATACTATAGACAATGATGCGAAGCAAACGACCGCAAATAAAATAAACGACTTCTATTTTGCCTACGAGCTGTATGTTCCAAAGGCGGGAATGTATGATGTAACGCTTGATATTATGCAGGTGTCAAACTATGGTGCAGATGCACAGGTGTACATTTTCCCTGCAGCTACAGGCAACAGCTCGCTTGTTTCGCAGATGAAATCGGAATGGGGAACAGAAAAAAAGGTATATCGCCAGGGCGATGTTTTTACATTTTGCAATCCTACTGACTTAAAGAAGAATCAGTATGGATCAAAAAGCGAAAATTTAGGTGAAAAGTATTTTGATGAAGGATACCACATTTTCGTCTTTGCTGCGACTGAAAGTAATGAAGGGACAGGTGGGTATGCAAACCGTTATATGGGTATCAAAGGCATAACCCTTGACGGAGGACCCGATATTGTTCCGATGTTACTTACCTCTGAGTTTGATAAAACATCTGTAACGCAAAACGGCGGTAAGGCAAAAATGACCGTAACAGCTTTTATGAGCGATGGAACAGAAGAGGATTATACCGACAAGGTCGTATATTCCGTAACAGGTAACGCAACTGTCGCGCAGGACGGAACGGTTACCGGCGGAGATGAGGGCGTGGCGACCGTTACCGCAACGCTTGAGCTTCCGGGACGTGAGGCACTTACCACCTCGCAGACAATCAAGGTAGCAAGCTATGGTGTAAGGGTGCTTTACACGCTTGCAAGTGATGCGATTGCCAATAAAGATTCAGGCTTTCTTTCAGTGCTTGATGAGAAGTATACAAACGGATTTTACAGATTTCACGGTCTGAGCGGAGAGACCGGAACTTCTTCAAGCGCGCCCGGCGGGCAGCTGGAAATAAAGGATAACGGACTGAGCCTG
>JAZLCV010000158.1:0-6246 GCA_045614365.1 Eubacteriales bacterium
CAAGAGTTCCGCCACAGCTGAGTTCAAGGTCATCCGGATGGCAACCGACAGCAAGTACTCTCATACTTTTCATTCCTTTCAAACACATTTTGTAAGTAAACTTATTTATATGGAAAAAACGGACATGCGTCCGTTTTTTCACTGCATAAATTAATTATAAACCTACTTTGTGTGTTTTGCAAGGATTTCTTTTACTGCAGCAATGCAACGCTCGATATGTACCGGCTCCCATGACGGATGGAGGAAGAGGGAGAAGGTCTCATCGCGAAGAGCTTTTGCCTTCGGGCAGAGAACATTGGTGTAGTCTGCAGACTTCGGATCTGTGTACTCAGAAGACTCAAACGGGAACTTAGCAGAACCGAATCCGCCGTGTTCCTTGTATGCCTTCTCTTCGTATGCTTCCGGCCACTGAATGCCGTAGCACGGGATGCTCATAGCCATAAGCTCTTTGATCATGCCGTCAGCCTTGATGTCAAGTGCATCGAGGTCGAGGTTGATTGTGTACCACCAGTAAGAGTTCTTACGCTCTGCTGTGTTTGTCGGGAGCTTCTTGATACCCTTAAGGCCTGTGAATGCATCATCATACATCTTAGCATACTTATAACGACGAGCGAGGTTCCAGCTGTCAAGTCTCTTAAGCTCGTTGATGCCGATGAGAGACTGCATTTCTGTCATACGGTAGTTAAAGCCAACACGGTTGTGGATGTACGGAAGCTTCTCTTCAAGAGCGAGCATGCTCATACGCTTTCTTACGTCGTAACCGTGATCGCGGAAGGAGCGGCACTCCCAGCCCACTTCTTCGTCGTTTGTAACAACCATGCCGCCTTCGCCGCCGGTTGTGAAGTGCTTGCTCTGGCAGAAGCTGAAGCAACCGACGTCACCGAGGGTACCAGCCTTCTTGCCTTTGTATTCGCCACCGAAGCACTGTGCACAGTCTTCGATAACCTTAAGGTTGTGCTTCTTTGCAATTTCGAGAATCGGGCCCATATCTGCAACGCCACCGTAGAGGTGAACAACAACGATACCCTTTGTTCTCGGAGTGATGCGATGCTCAATATCGTTCGGGTCGAGAGTGTGATCGTCGGTAACATCAGCGAATACCGGGATAGCACCTGCCTGAAGGATTGAGAAGGAAGATGCGATAAAGGAGTAGGACGGAACGATAACTTCGTCTCCCGGGCCGATGCCGAGAGCGGAGATAGCCGTATGGAGAGCTGCAGTACCGTTTGTTGTGGAGATAGCCATCTTTGCGCCGATCCACTCAGCCCACATCTCTTCAAACTGCATACCTACCGGACCTGTCCAATAGCAAACCTTACCTGTTCTGAGAAGGTCTGCAACCTGATCGGGTGTCTCGGGAGCAAGCTCCGGCCACATCGGGAAGCCAAGCTCTGCAATGCCGGCACCGTTCATTACTTTTTCTTCTGCCATTTTACATAACCTCTTTCTTTTTTAATTCAGTCACTGGATTAATTACATTATACTATACTTTGTTCCGTATTGCAATCATCTTTTGTTGACAATCAATAAAGAAAAAGCAATTTCGTCATTTTAGACAAAATCGCTCTTTCAAAACCGTCAAAATAACGAAGACTATTTTCTGCGGTAGATTTGCTTTGTTTCTTCACTTTCACTTCCATCCGGATTTTTCAGGATAAGCGCAGGCATATTCTTTATGCCGCTTTTTCCTCCCTTTCTCGCCTCGATAAGCACAAGGGACGGCTCTGCCGTCACGGTATCCTGCACAAGTCTCATACGCTTCGGCGCGAGGTTATGCTTACTCATAGCAGAAAATAAATCAGCAAGCCTTGCCGGACGGTGAACAAGAGAAAAGCTTCCGCCGAATTTCAGCAGATACGATGCCGACGCGCATACATCGTCTATAGTGCAGCATATTTCCATTCTTGCAATGAGCAGCTCTTCACTTTCCGTATGAAGCCCTCCACCCATCTGCATAAACGGAGGGTTGGACACCACAGCATCGAAGCTTCCCGCAGGAAACAGACTTCGCACGTTTTTTAAATCCTCACAAAAGACCGTCATTCTGTCCGAAATATTGTTGTGCGCTATGTTTCGCCGGCAAAGCTGCGCCGCCCCCTCAACAATCTCAACACCGCAAAGCTCTATATTCCCGTGCCGTGCGGCAAGCAGAATCGAAACTGCTCCCGCACCGCAGCCGAGGTCACACACACGGTCATTCTTTTTTATATGTGCAAACTCAGACAAAAGCATCGCATCCGTACCAAGCTTTAAATATTTTTCATCCTGTTCCATAACAAATCCATTTATACCGAGTTCATCAAGCATTTTCCACAAGTCCTCTCTATTTCTCCAACAGCACATTACAAATTCGGAATGCGAAGCATCTCACCTTTTTATTTTTTGTCTCTTCTCTTTTCACCCTTCTCTACCCGAATTTATTCGGGTACATTCTTATGTTATCCTGACACCGTGAAAATGTCAAGAATAAAAAAACAGAATTTTTTTTAAAAATCCACGCGAATGACCTTGACATATTGACAATTTACATCTAAAATATATAAGTGGATAATATCGTTGTTATTGACTGCGCTGTGTGAAATTTATTTCACTTTTACAATAACTTGATTTATTACATAATTGATTTGAAACAAAACGTTAAAAACAATCATCAGACTAAGGAGGTAATGCAACCAACATGAATTTTTCCGAACTCCCCCCCATTGCATGGATCGTAATTGCGGCGGTTGTCGCCGTTTTCGCAGTTGTTGCGTTTATCCTCGGCGTCACCTTCCGCAAAAAAATCGCGGAGAAAACAATCTCAAGTGCCGAGAATGAAGCAAAAAGAATTGTAAATGATTCCATCAAAACAGCAGAAAACAAGAAGCGCGAGATGCTTATCGAAGCGAAGGAGGAAATCCACAAAAGCAGAACGGAATTCGACCGTGAGATGAAGGATCGCCGCGCAGAGCTCCAGAAGCAGGAACGCCGCGTTGTTCAGAGAGAGGAGTCTCTCGACAAAAAGCACGAGGCAATTGAACAGAAGGATGCAACTCTCACAAAGAAAATCAAAGATAACGATGCACTTAACGAAGAGCTTAAGCTGATAAAGCGCAGTCAGCTTGAAATGCTCGAAAAAATTTCCGGCTACACAGTCGAAGAAGCAAAGCAATTTCTCATCCAAAACCTTGAATCCGAGGTTCGCCACGACTATGCCGTCCGCCTTAAGGATTTAGAGGCACAGTTTAAGGATGAGGCAGACGAAAAAGCACGTCACCTCATTTCCCTTGCCATCCAGAAATGTGCAGCAGATCACGTTGCCGAAGCAACTGTTTCCGTTGTTCCGCTTCCGAATGATGAAATGAAGGGACGCATCATCGGTCGCGAAGGTCGCAACATCAGAACGCTTGAAACACTTACCGGCGTTGACCTCATCATCGACGATACACCGGAGGCTATCACACTTTCAAGCTTTGACCCGATCCGCCGTGAGGTCGCACGCATATCTCTCGAAAAACTCATTTCCGACGGACGTATCCATCCGGCAAGAATCGAAGAAATGGTTGAAAAGGCACGTCGTGATGTTGACCACGTAATCAAGCAGGAAGGTGAGCGCGCAACGTTCGATACCGGAGTTCACGGTCTCAATCCTGAAATCATAAAGCTTCTTGGTCGTCTCCGTTTCCGTACAAGCTACGGTCAGAACGTCCTCAAGCACTCTATCGAGGTTGCCCACATTGCAGGTCTTTTAGCTGCAGAACTCGGCGTTGATGTTATGATGGCAAAGCGCGCAGGTCTTCTCCATGACCTTGGAAAGAGCGTTGACCACGAAGTTGAAGGTTCTCACGTAACCATCGGTGTTGACCTTGCCAAGAAGTACAAAGAAAGCGAAGAGATTATACACGCAATCCACGCTCACCACGGCGATGTTGAACCGAGAACAGTTATCGCATGTATCGTTCAGGCTGCAGACGCTATCAGCGCCGCACGTCCGGGGGCACGCCGCGAAAATCTCGAGAACTACATCAAGCGTCTTGAAAAGCTTGAAGAAATCGCAACAAGCTTCAAGGGTGTTGAAAGCTCTTACGCAATCCAGGCAGGCCGTGAGGTCCGCATAATCGTAAAGCCGGATGAGGTAAATGACGATGAGCTCATCCTCCTCTCCCGCGAGCTTGCAAAGAAGATAGAAAATGACCTCGAATATCCCGGTCAGATCAAGGTTCACCTTATCCGTGAAACCCGTGCTATCGACTACGCAAAATAAAATTTAAAAATACTGTGGTGTAATCCGGATATTTGTGATACAATATCTTATAGATTACACCACTTATTTTTTAGAAAGAGGTAACCTCATTGAAAATTCTTGCAATAGGCGATGTTGTCGGCAAAAGCGGCATCCATGCCATCAAAGCTAACTTGAACGCATTAAAAAAAGAATATAACGCGCGCTTCTGCATAATAAACGGCGAAAATGCAGATATGGTCGGGATATTACCTGAAAGCGCAGATATGCTTTTCCGCGCGGGCGCAGACGTAATTACACTCGGCAACCATATGTGGGGCAAAAACCGCATTGCTCCGTATATCGAAAATGAACCCTCTCTGCTTCGTCCGCATAATGTCCCCGGCAACGCGCCCGGTTGCGGCTACGGAATTTTTGATGCATTTGGCAGACGCGCACTCGTTATAAACCTCATCGGGCCTTTCGGAATGACGCCCGGTGCAGACAACCCGTTTTTTGCACTTGATAAAATCCTTTCCGACTGTGCCGGAAAATACGACTTTGCCGTTTGTGATTTCCACGCAGAGGCAACAAGCGAAAAGCAAGCACTCGGCTTTTACGCAGATGGACGGCTCTCCGCTGTATGGGGCACGCACACGCACGTCCAGACCGCGGATGAGAAAATTCTCCCCGGAGGCACAGGATTTATCTGCGACCTCGGAATGACAGGACCGTACAGTTCGGTTATAGGCTGTTCTCCCGAAACCTCGCTTAAGTCATTTCTCGGCTCAGTTCCCGATCGTTTCGCAGAGGCCGGGGGTGTTGCAATGATAAACGGTGCGTGCTTTGATATTGACGATAACGGAAAATGTCTCTCGGTAGAACGCATAAACAGAATTCTGAAAGGATAGATACGCTATGCTTAAAATTCTCCACACCGGTGATATACATTTAGACAGTGCATTCACTTCCCTCTCGCCTGATGAAGCTCGGGAGCGCCGCGCCGAATCGCGCGAGCTTTTCTCGAAAGTGATTGATATCGCAAATGCAGAAAATGTTGATGCAATAATCCTTGCCGGAGATATTTTCGATGCATATCCCATACGTCCCGAAACTGCAGAAAGCTTTCTGCGAGATTTAAAACGCGCAAAAGCTCCCGTTTTCATCACTCCCGGCAACCATGACCCGTACTCACCGGATTCCCCCTACAGAACGCTCGTATTTCCCGATAACGTACATATCTTCACAGACGAAGCCTTATCCTTCGTTGAGCTTCCCGAAAAAGCGGCACGCATATGGGGAGCCGCATATAAAAATGAGGTTTATGACGAACGTATTCTCAACGGGTTCAGAGTTCCAGAAGATGACTACATAAATATTTTAACACTGCATTCAAACCTCTATACCGACGGCTACAGCCCCGTATCTGCGAACGAACTCGCAAATAGCGGAGCAGATTATGTCGCTCTCGCTCACGTCCACAAGCCGACAGAGCTTTTAAAAGCAGGCAGAACACATTACGCATACTGCGGTTGCCTTGAAGCGCACGACTTCGGCGAATGCTACGACAGCGGTTTTTATATCGTCACGGTAGAAAACGGCAATGCCACACTTTCCCGTCGCTCGGTTTCCGATGTAAGCTACCGGGAAGCATCTCTTGACCTCACCGCCTCTTCCAATATTGAAAGCGCACTCCCCTCCCCGGTCGGCCGTGTGCACTTGCGGCTCACTCTTACCGGAGAATGCGAAACGCCGGATGTTGACGCAATTTACGAAAAGCTCTCGCCTAAATATGCAGAGCTTGAGATAACGGACAGAACCGTCCCTCCGCGCGATATATGGGAAGGTCTCGAAGACGATACCCTCCGCGGTGTTTTTCTTTCAAAAATGAAAGCGTTGCTTGACGCAAGCTCAGATGAAGGAGAAAGAGAAAAAATCCTCCTCGCCGTCCGTTACGGCATCAACGCAATCGAAAACAGAGAGCTGTGATAACAAAAGTTTACGCCCCCCGGCATATGCCGCGGGGCGCCTTGTGCTTTATTGGG